>DATJOE010000182.1:0-7570 GCA_035507305.1 Solirubrobacteraceae bacterium
CTTTCAAGCGCCGGAATGGGGGCTGTACGACAGCGGCTTTGACATCTTGAAGATTTCAACTGTGATGAGCACGACAGCCAGCGCGCCGCTCACTCTCCGCCACACTATTCATATGCGCCTGCGTGCCCGCCGCAGTGGCCAGCGGCTAGTACCACTTTGCTACAGCGGCGATCATACCTTTGATTCGGTGGTGGCTCACGGGACGAAAGCGACTCAAGTCGATTTGTCGTATGCCGGTTCAACGGCTATCCCGACCGGCAATCCAGAACTACCCCTTCACCTGTTCTGGCTCTCACAAGCGCCCCTGCCGTATACGAAAATCTACCTGAAGGCGGTGTTTCACGAGCATCGCGCTGCTGCCTGGCCTGAAGCGCGCTCCAGACTGCTCGTGACAGACGGCGAGCCCGAGATTGTTATGCGGGCCGCTTTTTCACAGTGGTTCGAGCGGGTCCGAGGCTATCGCGTTGGGGCCGGGGGAATGTCAGCCCGACCGGAGTTCGATAGCAGGCCCGAGGGGGCCTCTCGCAAGTCGCTTGAATATCGACCACGAAAGGTTTCACCGATGACCATGTTCGAGTTGCGGGGTATCGCATCGGACGGCCACCTTGACAAACAACACAAATACTTGAGAAAATAGCGAATTACCTCATTGCGTCTAGTCGGTCTGTCTGTGGCCGTAGCACCTACCCCACAGACACAGCCGACTAGAACCTAGAGGTGATGCCGTATGGACGATGTCGTAACAACGTGGTGGCTATGGGATGCCTCCATCGAGGACCGCGGGACTCGCGTCGTTCTCGAAGTAAGAACCGCGAAGCTCGGCGATGAAGAGATCCACACACCCGTTGGTTTCTTTGCTGAGTGCGACAGTGGGATGGGAGTGGACGGGTGGATGGCAGGCCGCATCATGATCGACAACGAGCAATTTGCGAGGCTTCGCGCCGAAGGCGCAATTACTTCGCTCACTCCCACCAGCCGGTCGGCCTAAACGCAAACGTGTCAACAACACGATCCCCAGTGCGCTCCGGCGGGCTAATTGGCCCGCCGGAGACAGACGTAATTATTTGCTCCTCCCCGCCCACGGCGGATGAATGAAGTACCCCTTGATTTCCAGGTAAGCCGTCTTGCGCGGTTCGCCGGTGAGGTAGTAGCTGAAACTGCCCCCTCGAGGACTACTCGGCTCCGGGATGCTTTTGGTGTCGTACTCCACGCTGCAATACTCTTCCGCGTGGCCGTCGTGATGCCTGAGTTCGCAATGGTTTTCGTCGCGTAGCAACGACACCTTGAAGACCACCCCATGCGGGCAGATGGCAACGTTGGGGCTAGCCGGGCGGTAGGAGTAGGACTCTTCGACGCTGCCGTCTCCGGGGCCTTCCCCGTGATAACTCAAGCGGAAGTATTGATGTTCGCCCCGCGTCGTGTCACCGGCCTTTTCGGCGATCAGGGGATGATCGCAGTCGGCCCCCGGTAGCTGGGCGAAGCAGCGAGCTCGGCCCTCGCTGGTGTGGAACTGCTTTTGGCATTGGAAGGGCGTCCGTGGGCTCTTGGCGGCGTATGCGCGACCGTAGCCATCAGCCGATGCTCCGAGCCCGACTGCTACGCCGAGGCTCAGCACGACCGCGATAAGCCGAAGCGGCCGATGGCTTTTCGTCTGTGTCTGCATGTCGCTGGCTCCTTCAGGCGGCGGCGAGGCCACACGGCTAGCCGGAACTGGTGTCTCTACCGGGATGTCATGGGCGCGAGACTGTAGCGCAAGGTCTACTGCGATGTCATTGTGCCCGGAGACGGGCACGGGAAGGCTGGCGAAATGTCTGCCTCGCCCGCATTCCAGACTGCCCTCGGAATCGCCGTCAAACGACGGCGGCAGAAGCTCGGTCTGACCCAGGAGCAGCTCGCCAACGACACCGAGTTGCATCAGCGCTGGATCTCGAACGTCGAGACCGGCAAGCGGAATCCGAGCTACGGCAGCCTGCGGCGACTGGCGTCCGGCCTCGAGCTGTCGGCGTCACAGCTGATTGCCCGTGCCGAGCGGATCGAGGCAGATGCGCGATCCGTCGATAAGCGGCCGCGGACGGCGGCTCGGCGTCGGTAACGCTCGCTCCGCGGGCTGTTTCCACACGTTGACGCCTCACGCAGCCCAACCCTAGGCTCGCCGAAATCGCCAATTGGCCCCGGCACGGGTGCAACCGCACCGGGGCCCAGACACAGGAGGAAAACGCTCCCATGTCCGAGACGCAGCCTAGCCAGGACGACCCCGCCCGTGCCGCCGATGAGGTTGAGCGGGAGGTGATTTATCTCCTGACCGACGACCCGGAGGGGCACCGCCCTTGGTCGGTACAAGAGGTCGGCAACGAGATCGAATCGCAAGGGGAAGCCGCTGATGCTCTGCGTGGGCTGGCACGCGCCGGCCTGATCCACCGCGACAGCGACGACTTTGTATTCGCCACCCGCGCGGCAATTCGCTTTCGGGAGCTGGCCGGAGCCCACATCTGATGTCGCGTACGAAGCCGGACCACGTTCTCGCGCGAACCGTGCGTGGGCTCCGAGAGGATCGGGGCACTACGCGGGAAGCCTTGGCGTTCGAGTCGGACATCACGACCGGGGCATTGGCCCGCATCGAGCTTGGCTACTCCTCACCCCGCTGGCCGACGTTGCGGGCCATTGCCCGTGGGCTCGGTCTGCGGATCGATCAGTTGGTGGACGTGGTCGAGGCGACGCGGGCCGTAGAGGAATCGACGGAGCTGATCGGAGAGGCCAGTGTCTAGTACAAGGCCACGGCCCAGCCAGAGAAGGACTCCGTTTACCGAAGCCGTGGGTGCGGCCATACGTTCCTTTCGCGTGGAACGCGGCCACAGCCAGGAAGGATTCGCATCACATGCCGGGTTCGATCGCAGTTACTACGGCGCGATCGAGCGTGGGGAGTTCAATATCTCGATGGGGACTCTCGCCAGAGTCGCGGAGGCGCTTGAGACGCCGCCTAGCCAGCTCTTTGCACGGGCGGGAATGTAGCCTCAAGCAGGTGCCATTGCGCGTAGAGCCCTATCGCGGCGTGCAATGGCACTTGTGCGACAGGGTACATATCCTCTCGCGAAGTGTCTGATCCACGTCTACAACCATCGGACGGCTCTGGCACAGCTGCCGTTGCTGCTGTTGATCGCGACACGGCGAAGCACGACCGCCCCCGTGGCGAATACCTGCTTGCCGAGTTCGCCTTCATCACGGGGGGTATGCGACAGGATCAACGGGAGCGTCTCGCCGTCCTTGGATTCGCATTGGCCGCCAGCAGTGCCGTACTAGGTCTACTCGTGCGTCAGACCAAACCTCCATCCTCAGCGCAGGGGTTCATTCTGATTGGCATTGCACTCGCCATCACGCTTGTCGCAGAGCTGATGACGATTCGGGCGACGATCGGTGTCGCAAGCGGGGGTCACTATCTGCGACTCTTCATAGAGTCTGAGATACCTGAGCTTCGCTTCCAGACACGTCGCCCGCGCTTCCTCGCCGCACTTGGCGCGCAAACCACGAAACGTCTACCGCGATCACTGATCCGCTCGTCTGTTCACGCTGCGTCGGCCTTCGCCATCGCTTACGGCGTGCTCACGGTCGGCCTTCTGATCGCGTGGTTCAGCGTCGACCTTTCGACGGCTCGTGGCCTGTGGAAAACTATTCTCCTAGTCGGCGGCGGGTGCGTGAACATTGGACTAGCGGCACAGTTGTGGTGGTGGGCCGCAAACAGCGGCGCGCGCTACCTCAAGCGAGCATGGGAAGAAGTAGCGGAAGAACCTGACGGCCCACATACCGGCGTCTGACGACCTATGACCCACGCCTGCTTCGCCCATCGCGATTGTGCGACGTGACCCTTACGGCTCGAAGCCGTCGACTTTCGCGAGGATCTTGAGGACGCGCCTACGAATTCCAGCATCTGTCCGCTCAACTGTCTTGCTGTGATCTAACACCATCATGGGATCGGTAATCGCGGTCGCATCGCCAAGACGAAAGTAGCGATCAAGCGTAAGGAGCTCGCGCTCCCTGAGTCCTCGAAAGCGATCTTGATGTTCAAGCATGTAGTTGACAACGCGGTCTCGCAGCGTTAGGTAAGAAAACTCGATCTCCGGCGTATACATCCCGGTTCGGATGAGTTCAACGCGCCCTGCAAGGTCGGGGTCCTCGGCGATGGCCTCATCACGCCACGTAACTAAAACTTGAACCGGCTCATCATAAAGGTCTGGGTCAGGCATGGGCCGGTTTAATGAGTAGTAGCGCTCTAGGGCGTCGCGATCTGACTCGCTGAGTCGCAGGTACGCCTCAGGTGCCTTCTCCATATAGCTGCGTATTTGACCTAGCTCCACTACAAACCCGGCCTGAGCACTCAGGCGATCTAATTCACTATCCATATCACTAGATTACGATGGCACACCGGGTACGGCAAGCACAAAATAACCGGCCAATGTAAGGGCGTTAGTGATGATCCTGTTGTCGCGCACTGCCGCTTGTGCGACATGCCGTACGTAGAGACGGCTATCGACCCGAGTCTGGCTTGGCCCCCGAGGTAACAGGTGAGCTAGAACGAGGCCCCGAGCATCCCTAGTGCTTCGGGAAGTGTGATACACGGCACGCCAACGTGAGCGCATATTCCCGGCATCGACCGGTGCCAGCGCTTAGTGGGTACGCCGCTGAACGCCCGCCCCTCGTAGGTAACGACGGTGAACTGCCGTACCTGTGCCTCGGCAATTACGAATGGGTCCGCGCCATCACGGCGACCGGCACCCGGAAACAATCCGTAAATCGCACCCGCCGCTCGCTGTGTGTCCGCGTCAGGATCAACGAACAGGCCAGCGAGGCTTTGCGTCCATGCGGCGATCTGGTCGTCCTTTTTTGTCAGCTCACGGTAGACCTCGCGCGGGGGGACAATACGACCGTCATGCATCGCGTTTGCGATGAGTTCCCATACGCTCGGGAAGGTCGCTGGCGGGTAGTGATCCTTGCGACCGTTCAGGTAGGCGCTGGTGTCAAGAACGAGCAAGCGCTACTCCTGCTCCGCTCTCCGCGCAAGGTGGGTACGTAGCTTCTCGAAGTTGGAGACCTTAACTCCATCCAAGAGACTCGACGCAAGCGGATACGTGATCGTCTGGCCGTCCAGTGCAGTAAACACAAGACGAATAAAGGACGGCCCTAGTCGCGCGATCTGCGTCCAGTAGTAGTTCCCTCCTTTTGTGCGCTCACCTGCTGGACGATCCCGTATCGCCTGGATGACTACATCGATAGTCGCTTTGTCCCAGAACTCATACTTGGCAACACGCACGGCCGCAGCCATAGGCGTGACTCCGAAGCGGAGTGCTAGCGCGTCGATTGCTTCGAGCGGCTCGCGGTTGGATAGACCACCGAGAGTTTTTTTGGTGGCGTCGTGAGGCATGAGGACTTCGCCTGCAAACTCATCACACCAAGGCTCGGTAGCAACGCTCTCAGGGCTTTTGACAGCGGCCGAGTTCAGGTGAGCAAACTCGTGGATGATCGTGAAGGCTCGTGCACGGGCGTCGTCCTGAGTGTTGACGGCGATCAGCGGAACAGATGGATGCGGCGCTGCAAACCCACGCATCGTCTCGACCGGCATTGATCCGTCCTGCATGACGAGAACCCCTAGGGACTCAATGGCATCCACCCACGCCCGTAGTCCCTTGTAGCCAGCGGGGTCACGCCATTCCTTCTGCTCATCGAGTCCCACGCCAAGCAGGTCCCGCGCAAACTCGGGTAGAGCACGCCCGACCTCCGCGAGACCTTGGGCAACCGAAACCCACGGGGGCTCTTGTTCGAGTACTTCATAGAGCTCGACCGCGGCCTCTTGGCGTTCGCGCACACGTCGCGCCAGCAGGTTCATCTCGGGCGGCCACGGGGGCTCCGGCGCACCGGGCAGACGCCGAAACTGCGCCTCCTGGGGCTCCTCCGTAGGCGGCTCCGCCATAAAGAGCACGGCAAGCGGCCTCTCGTAGACCTCCGCAGCCTTCTCGGCTTGCCGCAGCGTGAGTTTCTGCTCGCCTTGCTCAGCGCGTTCTAGCTTGTCGGGCTTCAGCTTGATCCGCGCAGCGGCATCATCGAGCCCGTAGCCCACCGATTCGCGCGCCCAGCGAAGCACTTCCGGCGTGACGTGCGCGAGAGTCGATGCCACCGCCCTATCTTCTCAGCAACCCCCGTTGATACAGCACGCGATGGAGACGGGCGTCCAGGCGCGGGCGTGTCTCTCGGCCTGGGCTGGCTCTAGCCCGCGGACGTGACCATCAGCGCTTCTATAAGTCGATGTACGCGAGCCTCGATGCCCTGAAAAGCGACCGACCCGGACTCTGAGGAGTCCGGGTCGGTTCGACCTTCGTCAAGATGGTGGAGCCAACCGGGATCGAACCGGTGACCTCCTGCTTGCAAAGCAGGCGCTCTCCCAGCTGAGCTATGGCCCCAGAGCTTCGAGTTTAGGGAACGAGCCGCGACTACTTGTCGAAGTCGAAGTCCCGGGGCGGTCGCTGCTCGAACCACAGCCGCTCCTGCTCAGGCGTCTCGCGCAGGAAGTCCGGAGTCTCCTCAAGCACATCCTCGTCGACATCCGCGGAGTCGACATGCTCGGCGTCGTCTCCCGGCATCTCCCAATCGAGTGCATCTGCATCGTCCGGGCCAGGCGCCGTGCGTTGGACCTCCGCTGGCTCATGCTCGGCATCCTCACCAAGCACGCTGGCCATGTCGAGCTCCGCCGTCTCGCCCATCCCCGCACTTCCCAAGGCGCTGGGCGTCGGCGAAGAACCGCTCACGCGCTCCGCCACAGACGCGTCGGGCGAGGCAGCTGTATGCAGGTCGCCCGCGGTCGGCACGGCCTCGATGGCGGACTCCGCGACCGGCGCCTCTCCAGTGGGATCGATCAAGGGAGCACCTGAAACCTCCGGAGATGCGTCGTCCTCAGCGGTCTCCTCAGCGAGCGAGTTCGCCCCTGCGGGCGAGTCGAGCACCTCCCGCTGCTCGCGAGCGACCTCGTCGGGATCGGCGCCGCGCCGACGCTTCAGCTCCAGGTGCTCGCGGATAGCATCATCGAGCAATCCCATTCGCCCCAACACCATACCCGCCCAGCCGCTGGCATATCTCGACGCGCTCCCCGCGGGCTAAACTAACGTGAGTTCGCGCCCCGGCCCGGCGCGCACGGGGCTATAGCTCAGTTGGGAGAGCGCCTGGATCGCACCCAGGAGGTCGCCGGTTCGAGTCCGGCTAGCTCCACCTTTCTTGTCGGCAAACTAACCCAGATAGGGTCAGAGTTCCTACGGGCGAACGCGAATGATCGTCTTCCCGTTGCGTCGCTCCGTCGGGTTGAGGGTGGCGATGGCCTCGTCGAGGGTCGCGACGTTGCCGATGTTCGAGTCGATCGGCGACGATCGGCAGCTGCGCCCTCCCGCCACGACCTGCGCCCGACCCTGAGCGGATCGGGGCGCAGCCGTGTCGGGGTAAGTGAGGGGCCCGGTTACTGCACCGGGACATCTCACCCCCCGAGCTAACACCCAGGGTTGCCGGCGGTGATCCAGATTGATGATGCTGCGTTGTC
>DATJOE010000183.1:0-4927 GCA_035507305.1 Solirubrobacteraceae bacterium
CGGGCGCGAGCGGCGCCCCCGTCGCGGCGTGCAGCTCGCGCGCCACGCCGTAGACTCCCAAGCAGTCCGGGCGATTCGGCGTGATCTCCAGCTCGATCACGTCGGTCTCGATCGGCAACACTTCCGCGAGCGGCGTGCCCGGCGCAAACTCAGCGTCGAGCTCGGAGTCGTCGAGGACCATGATCCCCTTCTCCCCACCCGCGCCGATCTCCAGCTCGCTCTCCGCGAGGATCATTCCTTCGGAGGCCACGCCCCGCAGCTTTGCCTTCTTCAACTTCGTGCCGTCCGGCATCGTCGCGCCCGGCTTCGCCACCGCCACCGTCTGGCCCGCGGCCACGTTCGGCGCCCCACACACGATCGTCGCGGGCCCATCCTCACCGAGATCGACTTCGCAGACCTTCAGCCGGTCGGCGTTTGGGTGCTGCTCCGCCTTCAGCACGCGCCCCACGACGAAGCCCTCGCCCCCGCCCCCGACGCCGTGATGGTGGATCGCCTCGACCTTCGTGCCCGTCAGCGTGAGTCGCTCCTCGATCGCGGGCACCTCGAGCGCGGGGTCGCAGTATTCGCGCAGCCAACTCTCCGGAACGCGCATCTCAGTTGACCTCGCCCATCAGAACTGCCCTAGGAACCTGAGATCGTTTTCGTAGTAGAGGCGCAGGTCCGGCACGCCGTGCTTGAGCATCGCGATCCGCTCAACGCCCAATCCCCAAGCGAAACCCTGGACCTTCTCGGGGTCATAGCCCGGGGAGTTCGCCTCGGTCCTCGGCACGTAGGAATAGACGTTCGGATCGACCTCGCCCGCGCCCAGTACCTCGAGCCAGCCCTCGCCCTTGCAGAGGTTGCAGCGCGAGCCGTCGCGCAAGAAGCCCTTGCCGTCGCAGTTGAAGCACGAGACGTCGACCTCGACGCTCGGCTCGGTGAACGGGAAGAAGTGCGGGCGCAGACGCACGTCGCGACGGTCGCCGAACACGGCGCGAGCAAACGTCAGCAGCGTGCCCTTCAAGTCCGCGAGCGTGATGTCCTCGTCGACCGCGAGGCCCTCGATCTGGTGGAACTGCGGCGTGTGCGTCGCGTCGGAGTCCGGGCGGTACACGCGCCCAGGGATCACGACGTACAGCGGCGGCGGGTGCGCCTCCATCGCGCGGACCTGCATCGGCGAGGTGTGGGTGCGCAGCACCAGCTCCTCCGCGGCCAGTGGCGTAGGCGGCAGCCCCGCGTCCGACGCCGTCGCCGCGACGTCCTCGCCTTCGCCTTCCACGGGGGGCGGCGCGACGTAGAAGGTGTCGGTACGCGCTCGCGCCGGATGCGTCGGGCTGTGGTTGAGCGCGTCGAAGTTGTAGTGGACCGTCTCGACCTCGGGACCCTCCATCACGGTGAAGCCCAGGCCCAGGAAGATGTCTTCTAGCTCGCGCCGCGTGCGCGTCAGCAGATGAAGACGGCCGATCGGCTGCGCCGGCGCGCCCGGCAGCGTGACGTCGATGCGATCCTCTCGCAGGGTGCGCTCCAATTCCGCGCCGCCGAGATGCTCGCCGCGCGCCTCGATCAGCGCCTCGAGCGCTTGGCGCGCCTGATTGGCCGCTTTGCCCACCTCGCCCCGCTGCTCGGGCGGGAGCTGAGCCACGCCGCGCAGCAGTTGTGGCAGCTCAGCCTTGCGTCCGAGGAAGCGCACGCGCAGCTGCTCCAGCGCCTCGCCGCCCTGGGCCTGAGCGATCTCCGCTTCGGCCTGCTCGCGCAGCTCTTGGATTCGCTCGATCATGAGGGGCGGACCCTAGATGAGTCGGGATCGATCGCGCCGCCACGCGCGCGATCTTCACGCGTGACCTCATACAGCGCGACCGTTGCAGCCATTGCCGCGTTCAAGGACTCGCTCGCGATCGGGATTCGCGCGCTGCGCTCGCATACGTCCACCACGTCCGCCGGCAAACCGTCACGCTCGGCACCAACAAGCAGTGTCAGCGAGCTCGCGTGCTCGCCGCTCAAGGGCACAGCAGCGCGTGCATCGAGCGCTACACGCTCGCCGGGCAGCTCCGTAACGTCGCTCACCCGCGCGAGCGCCACCGAGAAGATCGCGCCCATGCTCGCGCGCACCGCCTTCGGCGAGTGCGGGTCCGCGCAGCCGGGACCTAGCGCTACGCACGAGGCGCCGAACGCCTGGGCTGAGCGGAGGATCGTGCCGACGTTTCCAGGGTCGCCCACGCGGTGCAGGTAGACGCACAGCGGCCCCGTCGGCTCGCCCCACTGCTGCTCGTAGACGCCGATCACGCGCGTGCCCGAGCCGAGCGTCGAGACCGCGCGCAGCAGCTCGGGCTCGACATCGAGGAAACCGCTTTCGCCGAGCCCACAGCCCGCGAGGCGAAAGCCCTCGACCGCGACCCGTCCCGCGGCGCGGGCAGCCAGCACGAGATCCTCGCCCTCGACTAGAAAGTGACCGCTGCGCTCGCGCTCGCGTCGCGTCGCGAGTCGCTTCAGCGTCTTTAGCCTGGGGTTCTGTGGGGATTTGATCGTGATCGTCATCTTCTTGTCTGGTCTGCGGGTCCTCTAGGCACAAAAAAAGCGCCGTCCCTTTCAGAGAGCGGCGCCCGGGAGGCTGCTGATGTCGGTTGCAGGGTCAGGCAGCCGACGCCTCGCGGGCGACCTCGGCAAAACGTCGGAAGGTCTCGGCGTCATGGACGGCGATGTCCGCGAGCACCTTGCGGTCCAGCTCGACACCCGCCAGCTTCAGGCCGTGCATCAGCTGCGAGTAGCTCATCTCGTTCTGCCGTGCGGCCGCGTTGATCCGGGTGATCCACAGCCGGCGAAAGTCACGCTTGCGGTTGCGCCTGTCGCGGTAGGCGTAGGCGTCCGCCTTCATCAGTGCCTCCTTGGCGCGGCGATAATTCGAGTGCGCCTAGCCGCGGAAGCCCTTGGTCTGTTCGAGGACCGAGCGGCGCTTCTTGCGGGCGTGGACCGAGCGCTTGACGCGGGTCACTTGCCCACCCCGAGCATCCGCTTGATCCGCGGTTCGTCATGCGCGTTCATGATCTTCGGCCCACCGAGAGCGCGCTTCTTTTTCGGCGACTTCTTCTCGAGGATGTGGCTCGTGAAGGGGTGACGCCCGCGCACCTTGCCTTTTGCGGTGACTTTGAAGCGCTTCTTCGCGCCGGAATGGGTCTTCATCTTCGGCATAAGAGCGGAGGATTATAGGAGGTCCGCCTAGGAGGCAGCCTCGAGCTGGAGGCGACGGACTTGTGCAGCGTCCGGCGGCGCGCGTCTCAGGCCGCGTCCGCGGGCTCGGGCGTGGGCTCGCCCTCGCCGCTTGCCTCATCGCCCGAGGCGGCTTGTGCCTGCGGCGTCTGCACCGCCTCGACCGCGGTCTCATCCAACGGTGACTGCAGCGAGGTCGAGGCCACGTCGCCCTGCTCGCCTTCAGTGAAGACCTCATCGCTCGCCTCATCCGTGGAGGCCTTGCCCGAGAGCACAGCTTTCGAAGGCGCGAGCAGCATCGTCATGTTGCGCCCTTCCTGGATCGGGCGCTGCTCGACCACACCGAGCTCCGCGAGCTCCTCGGCGAGTCTGTCGAGAATCGCGATGCCACGCTCGGGGTGCGTGACCTCACGGCCGCGGAACATGATCGTCACCTTGACCTTGTCCTTGTGGCGCAGGAAGCGCTCGACGTGGTGCTTCTTGGTGTCGTAGTCGTGCTCGGCGATCTTCGGGCGGAACTTGATCTCGCGGACCGTGATCTGCTGCTGGTGCTTGCGCGCGGCCTTCTGCTTCTGCGCCTGCTCGTACTTGTACTTGGAGTAGTCGAGCACGCGACACACCGGCGGGCGCGCCTCCGGGGCGACCTCCACCAGGTCGAGGTCGCGTTCCTGCGCGAAGACGAGCGCGTCGGGCGTCTTCATCACGCCGACCTGCTTACCCTCGTCGTCGATCAACCGCACCTCGGGCACGCGAATGCGCTCGTTGATCCTCGTCGTGTCCCGCTCGGGCGGGCGCCGGTCGAACCTGCGGGGAACCGGCACTAGGTGTATTGCATGCGCGTCAAGCGGCTAAGCGTCGCGCTCTGCTGTATCGAGGGTCTGCAAGGCGGGTGAGTATAGCTTCCCCCGCAAGCCCTCGGAAAACTCTTTCACCGTGCTCGCGCCGCTGTCGCCGCCGCGATGCTCGCGCACCGAAACGGTCCGATCGTCTTGCTCGCGCTCACCGACGATCAACATATAGGGGAGTTTGCGCAACTCGGCCTCGCGGATCTTGCGCCCCACCGACTCGTTGCGATCGTCGAGCTCGACGCGAACCCCCTCGGTACGCAATTCGTCATAGACCTCGCGCGCGTAAGCGGTGAAGCGGTCAGAGACGGGCAACACGATCGTTTGCACCGGCGCGAGCCACAGCGGCAGCTCGCCTGCGTAGTGCTCGAGCATGATCCCGATAAAGCGCTCGTAGGAGCCGAACGCCGCGCGGTGAATCATCACCGGCGTGTGCTCTTGGTTGTCGGCCCCCGTGTATGTAAGCCCGAACCGCGCGGGCATCGAGTAGTCCAGCTGAACTGTTCCCAACTGCCACGAGCGACCGAGCGAGTCGGTCATGTGCATATCGATCTTCGGTCCATAGAAGGCGCCGTCCCCGGGGTTTAGCTCGTAGTCGAGTCCCTGTTCGGCAAGCGCCGCCGCGAGCTTGGCCTCAGCGCGATCCCACATCTCGTCATCGCCGATCCGTTCCTCGGGTCTTGTCGAGAGCTCAAGGCGCACGTCGAGGTCGAACAGCGCGTACGTCGCGAAGGCCAGCTCCAGGCAGCCACGTACCTCCTGCTGCACCTGCTCCTCGGTGCAGAAGATGTGGCCGTCGTCCTGCGCAAAGTGGCGCACGCGCAGCAGGCCATGCAGCACGCCGGAGGCCTCGTTGCGATGCAGTAGCCCCGGCTCGTAATAACGCACCGGCAGTTCGC
>DATJOE010000184.1:0-13642 GCA_035507305.1 Solirubrobacteraceae bacterium
CACCGCCAGCGATCGCACTTGGCACCGTCAGCGCTATCCCGGCCCCGCGCGAGAGCGTCCATGCAAGCGCCGTGCAACGACCACGACTGACCTATCGTGTTCGTGTGATCGATCTGCACTGCCATGTGCTCGCGGGCATCGACGACGGCCCCGCGACCCCTGCACAATCGCTCGCGATCGCTCGCGCCGCTGCCGCCGCGGGCATATCCACGATCGTCGCGACGCCGCACGTCAACCGGCGCTACGCGAACGAGGCAGCAACAATCGCGCGCGGCGTCGAGCAGCTCGAAGCACAGCTGCGCGAGGAGCACGTGTCCGTGAAGGTGCTCGCCGGGGCCGAGGTCGCGCTCTCGCGCGCGCTCGAGCTCGATGGCGAGGAGCTGTCGTCGCTGTGCCTGGGCGGCGGACGCTGGGTGCTTCTTGAGCCGCCGTTCAGCGCGAGCGTGCCCGAGCTGGTGCCGACGGTCGTCGAGCTGCAGCGGCGCGGCCACGACGTGGTGCTCGCGCATCCCGAGCGCTGCCCCGCACTGCAGCGTGACGTTGGGCTGATCGAATCGCTCGTGCAGCGCGGCGTGCTGATGTCGATCACGGCCAGCTCGCTGACGGGCGCGTTCGGCGGCGCGGCGCGCAGCGTCGCGCTACGGCTCGCGGAGACGCAGCTGATCCACAACGTGGCCTCGGATGCGCACGACGCCGCGAACCGCACGCCCGAGATCGCCGCGCACCTAAGACGCGCGGGCCTGCACTCAATCGAGTGGCTAACGGAGGAGGTGCCGCACGCAATCGTCACAGGCGGGGACGTACCACCACGCCCGCAAGCGCAAGCGGCACGGGCGGCGCGCCGTTTCTCGCTGTCGCGCTTGCGCGGCGGCGCCCCGAGCGCCAGCGAGGGACAGCGCTCGCGCGCGTCGAGATGAGCCGCGGGCAAGCGGGGCGCCCAGGGGCCGGTGCAGATCAGGCCGCGGGGACGCAGCGATGCAGACGCTGATGTACCACGACATCGCCGCGCCGGCCGAGCGCGAGCGCATCGGCTTCCCTGGCCCGCTGGCGGCGCGCTACAAGCTGACCCCAGAGGCGTTCGAGCGGCATCTGGACGCGCTGGCGGCGACGGGCCTGAGCGTTGGTGCAGTCGTGCCCGGGGCAACCGCGCCGCAGGTCGGGATGACATTCGACGACGGAGGCGTGTCGGCGTTGCTCGCGGCCGACGCGCTCGAGCGTCGTGGCTGGCGCGGCCAGTTCTTCGTGACGACGGGGCGCATCGGCACGAGCGGATTCCTCTCGGGCGAGCAGGTGCGCGAGCTCGCACGGCGCGGCCATACGATCGGCAGCCACTCGCACTCGCACCCAACGTATATGGGGCGGCTCGGCGAGGAGGAGCTCACGTACGAGTGGACGCACAGCCGCGGTGAGCTAGCGGATGTGCTGGGCGAGCCGCCGCGCACGGCCTCGATCCCCGGCGGCTATCTCTCGCGCGGAGTCGTCGCAGCAGCGGCGGCCGCTGGCTACGAGCTGCTGTTCACCTCGGAGCCGACCGCGCGCGCACGTGAGCAGGGGCTGACGGTGCGCGGGCGCTACACGATCTGGGCGACTACGCCGGCGCACGTAGCGGCGGCATACGCGACCGGCGAGCGACGCGCTCGCGGGCGCCTGTGGGTTGAGTGGAACGCGAAGAAGCTGGCCAAGCGCGCGAGTCCGGGCGCCTACCAGCTGCTGCGTCACGTACGCGCGCGCGTGTAGTCCACGCCGCGCGGCCGTCAGGCGGCTACTGCGTCGTCCCCCGCGGGCTCGGGACTCGGATGTTCGTGCAGCGAGGGCGCGTACACGTCCGCGCCGGATGCCCGCGGTGCCTCGCCGCCGACGCCGGCGAGGTTTGCGAGCGCGGCGAACGGAGGCCCGAAGCGCAGCGTGCCCGCGAGCGTGCCAAAGCCCCAGCCGAGGTGCATAGCGGGCAGCGCCGCGAGCAGCAGCGCGCTGTCGACGGGGCTGCCTGAGCGCGCGGCGGTGCTCACGCTCGTGGCGGCGAGCGCAGCGAAGTAGGCGCCGAGCAGGCCCCGCGCGCCTCTGCGCAGCGTGCGCGAGGGCGCGAGCAGCGCGAGCACGAGCACGCCCACGAGCGCGGGCGCGACGAGGTGCGAGACGCGCATGCTGCGCGGGTGGCGGCGGAACGTGCGGGCCCGGAAGTAGCCGTAGCGGTAGTACTGACGGGCGAGCGCGCGAAGCGAGTTGCGTGGCGCGTAGAAGCCAGCCATCTGCGGCAGACAGATCAGACGCGCGTCGCGGTCGAGGAAGCGTGAGGCCATCTCGGAGTCCTGGTTGACGGGCCAGCGCTCATCCCAGCCACCCGCGGCGAGGACGCGCTCGCGGCGCCACACGCCGCCGAACACGCCGGTGTCGAGTTCGCGCTCCTGCGCGCTCGCGAGATCCTCACTCCACTTGCGCGAGCCGCCGCGGCCCAGACGCGAGGCGAGCGCGAGCGTGACTGCGCGCGAGACCGCGCCATGCGGGCGCGGGATCGCGGGGCCGCTGACCCACTCAGTGTCGCCACGCTGCAGGCGCTCGACGCCGGCGGCGAGGTACGTGTCGGCGTAGACGGTGTGCGCGTCCATGCGCGCGACGTACTCGCCGCGCGCTTCGCGCAGGCACACGTTCAGACCGCTGGCGGTGAAGCGGCGCGGGTTGTCGAACACGCGGATGCGGGGGTCCTCGAGCGCGAGCTCGAGCAAGATCTCGCGCGTGCGGTCGTGCGAGCCGCCGTCGGCGAACAGCAGCTCGACGACGCCATCAAAGCGCTGCGCCTGCATGGCGGCGACGCTCTCGCGGATGTGCCGCTCCTCGTTGAGCACGGGCACGAGCACGCTGATGTCGACGTGCCCCTCGCCAGATGTCGCGCTTGCCTGCCTCACACGTGCCTGCTTCGGCGCGCGCCGGCATTCGCTTGAGCGGAATCGCCCGCGCAAGCGGCACAAGCGACGCGCGCGCGTGGCTCAGCGGCGCCGAGATGCACGTCGATACGCTGCCCGAATGGCCATCGCGAACAGGCTAGCGGCGAGCGATCCGGTCGGCTTCTACGACGACGCCTACACCCAGGACCCGGAGGGTGCGGCGTGCGGCGCGCGCTGGCGGGCGCTCGGGGCACAGGGCAAGGCCGACCACATAATCGCGCTATGCGAGCGTGCGGGAGTGCGCCCCGCGAGCACGCTGGAGGTCGGCTGTGGCGACGGAGCAGTGCTGAGCGAGCTGCACGCGCGACGCTTCGGCGGGCGCCTTCAGGGCGTGGAGATCACCGAGGCGGCGGTGCGGATCGCGGGCGAGCGCGAGGAGATCGAGCGGGTAGAGCTGTACGACGGGAGCACCCTGACCGAGGCGGACGACAGCTTCGAGCTGGGGGTCGTCTCGCACGTGCTGGAGCACGTGGGAGACCCGCCGGCGCTGCTCGCGGAGATCGCGCGGGTATGCAACGCGGTCGTGGTGGAGGTGCCGCTCGAGGCAAACGTCTCGGCGCGTCGCGCGGGCAAGCGCGAGCACGCGGAGGAGGTCGGCCATCTGCAGCGCCTTGACCGCGCGGGCGCGCGGGCGATCGTCGCGCGCGCGGGCTTGCGGATCGAGGCGGAGCTGGAGGACCCGCTGCCGCTCGCGGTGCATCGCTTCTTCGCGGCGAGCCCGCAAGCACGCGCGATTGGGACGGCGAAGTGGGCGGTTCGCTCAGCCTCTCATCGCGTGGCACCGGCGCTCGCGCGGCGCCTGTTCACGGTGCACTACGCGTGCCTGTGCCGGCGGGCCGCCTAGCGGCTTCGAACAGCAGCGCGAGCACGGTGCCCATCAGCTCGTCGGGCACCGCGGCGGGGTCGGCGAGGCGCTGGCGAGCGATCCCGTCGGCGAGCGCATCGACCGCGATCGCGAGCTGTTCCGCGGGCAGCACGAGCTCGAGCTCGAACTCGCGGGCCCCGTCTTCGATCAGCTTCGTGAGCAGGCGCCGCACCTGGGCGAAGCGCTCGGCGACCTTGGGGCGAACCTCGGCATCGCGCACGCCGTAGGCCCAGAACTCCATGAACAGCAAGAGCAGCTCGGGCTCGCGCTCGATCATCGTCATCCACTGACGGGCACCGCCCTCGGCTCGCTCGGAGACCGAGGAGCGCTCGTTCACGGCGCGGGCGATCTCCTTGGCGTGCTCCTCGATCTCGCGCTCCATCAGCACGAGGAACAGGTCCTCCTTGCCGTCGAAATTCGAGTAGAGCGCGCCGGTCGAGAAGCCCGCCCGGGTTGCGATCTCCTCTACCGAGGCACCGTGAAAGCCGCTCTCCGCGAACGAGCTGCGGGCCGCGGCGAGCAGCCGCTCGCGCGTATTTGCCTTGCTCTGCTCGCGCGTGAGGCGTCCGGCCGGGACAGCCTCCTGAGCCTCCGTGTCGATCGCAGCCTGCCCGATCCTCATCCCCTCATCCTACTTGCAGAGCGATCACTATTGCGATAGCGTCCATTATCGATTTAAATAATTGA
Organism: Solirubrobacteraceae bacterium; assembly: GCA_035507305.1. GTDB lineage: Bacteria > Actinomycetota > Thermoleophilia > Solirubrobacterales > Solirubrobacteraceae > Palsa-744. The sequence goes on from DATJOE010000184.1 coordinate 4,495, forward strand.
CCGACCGACAGGAGCAGTGTCCATGGCCAGCGCCCCACCCATATCGACGGCAGCGGCCGGCGCTGAGGCTGCCATCGCGAGCCTCCCCACCGACGCGATCAGCTACACCGACCTCTACGCCCGCTGGGAGCGTGGAAACTGGAAGGCGACCGAGCTCGACTTCACCGAGGACGCGCGGCAATGGCGCGAGGACTTCACGGAGTTCGAGCGGACCGCCGCGATGTGGAACTACTGCCTGTTCTTCTGGGGTGAGGACGCGGTCGCCGACAACCTCTCTCCCTACATCGACGCGGCCCCGCTGGAGGAGCAGAAGTACTTCCTGACCACGCAACAGGTGGACGAGGCGCGCCACGCGGTGTTCTTCAAGCGCTTCATGCAGGAGGTCTGCGAAGTCGGCGACGGCTCGATGGCCAGCGGCCTGAACGCGATCAAGCCCCAGCTCACCGTGGGCTTTCGCAAGATCTTCGACCGGCTGGACAGAATGGCGGACGAACTGCGCAAGGACCGCTCGCCCGCGATGCTCGCTGCGGGCGTGACGCTCTACCACGTCGTGATCGAGGCCGCGCTCGCCCAGCCGGGTCAGCACTTCATCTGCAGCTACCTGGAGGAACGCGACCAACTCCCCGCGTTTCGCGAGGGAATGGAGAACATCGCCGCCGACGAGCAGCGTCACATCGGCTTCGGCGTGAAGCTGCTCTCCGATCTCGCCCGCGAAGACCCCGTGCGGGTGCCGAAGGCGGTCGCGAAGATGCTGCGCGACGTCACCCGCTACACCTCGCAGGTGCTGATGCCTCCAGGCTGGGATGAGCGCTACGTCACCGTGTTTAACTCCTCGCTCGACGCCGTGGGGGTCGAGGGCCTGACTTCGATGACCACGAAGCTCCGCTCCGCGGGGCTGCCGATCGAGGGGCTACCCGGGCCGAAACTGCTGCCCGACGGCTTCACCCCGCTGGAGCTCTCCCAGCGCGGGCGCGCGCTCGCGAAGGCGGGCGTGATCGGCGTGCGCGAAGGACCCTCCAAGCGCGATCCCGAGACGCTGGAACTGCTGTTCGACACGGTCCGCCGCCAAGTGAACCCGAAGCACGGCCTGACGCGCCCCACGACATTCCAGTGGGAGTTCACCGACCCCGACGTGCCGACGTGGCATCTGGTCGTGAACAACGGGTCGAGCACCGTGGCCGAGGGCGAGGCCGCGAAGCCCGACCTGCGCCTGCAGCTCTCCTACCAAGACTGGGTCGACGTGATCGGCGAGCGAGCCGATCCCCTACGCCTCGCGGTGCGAGGCCGGCTGCGCCCCAAGGGCAACCCGCTCGCGCTGCGCAAGCTCGCCAAGGTCTTCCCCCAAAGCTGAAACGTCGCGCCCCGGCGCGCCGTTTCGGCGCGCCTCCCTGCCCCACCCGATATGCCCGCGCTTGTCTCCGACGGCAGGTGCGGGCATTTGCCTGTAAATGAGCGAGTTCTCATGTTTCTCCTGCGGGGCGAGCAGCCGATCCGTTTGCGCACTCGAGGGGCACGCGGTCTAACGGTCGCGGGGAGTGATCGGCCCCCGTCCTTGTTCACCTCGCCCTCGGGAGGATCGATCCATGCCCAAGCGACTCACAGCTCTCCTAGCACTGCTCTTGTTCGCGGTGCTCGCCTTAGCTCCGCAGGCGCTCGCGGCGCCCGCGTACGTGCAATCGGGCTCGAACTCCGGGTCCGGGACCAGCCTCGGCGTCAACTACGCGGGCAGCGTCACCGCGGGTGACCTGCTCGTCGGCCAGTTCCGCACGACCGGCACGACCTCGGTCTCGGACTCGGTGAACGGCGCCTGGACGAAGGCCGTCGAAACGACATCCGAAGGCGTCACGCATTCGATCTGGTACCGCGCGAACAGCGCGGCGGGCAAACCGACCGTGACGGTGAGCGCCGGCGCGACGGGCTCGATCCGCGCGATCCTCGGCGAATACTCCGGCCTCGCGAAAAGCGGCGCGCTCGACCAGACCGCGTGCAACCAGGGCAAAACCACAGCCGTCACGACCGGAGCGACCGCGTCGGTCGGCGCGGGTGACCTGCTCTACGCGGCCGTGGGCATGTTCGAGCACCCGCGCACGATCACCGCGGGCTCGAGCAACGGGGTGAGCGCGACGCTGCGCACACAGTTCAGCGGCGAATTCGGCTCAAGCGGCGAGGAGGATGTGACCTCGACTGCGGCGGGCGCGCAGAACGCGAGCTTCACGCTCAGCGAAGGCTCGGAAGGCGGTTGGGCCGCGTGCGCCGCTGCGTTCCGCCCCGAAACCACCGAAGCCGCGGGACCGACCTGCAACAAGTACGCCTCGACCGCCGCGAGCGGCACCGAAAACGGCGAAAAAACCCACCCGTACAAAACGGTGCGGAAACTCTACGAACACCTCGCCGCCGGCGAAACCGGCTGCCTGCAGGAAGGGCAGACGTTCAAAGAACCGCTCGCCGAATACCCCCGCAGCGGCAGCGTGGGCAAACCGATCACGATCTCCTCCACGAACGTGAACAACCCAGCGACGATCAACGAGGGCTTCACGATCTCCGGCAACTACAACACGTTCACGCACGTAAAGATCCAGTGGGAAGAACCGAAGCCGTGGGCCTGCTGGAACTCCGAAGGCAACGCCGACCACTCGAAAAGCATCGTCTTCGTCGAAGGCCACCCGAGCGGCTGCGAAAACAAAGAATCCACCAAAGAATCCTCGCCGGTCGTCGTGATCGAAGGCGAACACGCCGCGCTTACCTACGACGACATCTCGAGCATGAAATCGACGAACTGCGTGATCCCGATCTACGCGAAATGGGCCAACCCCACGACCACGGCGAAAGCGACGGAAACGCTGATCGAACACGACCGCATCCACGACTGCGGGCCGCCGGTCTGGAAAGCCGCGACGACGGGCTTCTCGTTACCGGACGAAGAATACGGCTGGCACGTTCACGGCGTGTACGACGAGGGCAAAGCCACGACGGTCAAGAACAACTACATCTACAACATCTCCCGCAACGGGATCGTCGAGTACACGCCGGAAACGAATTGCACGTGCTCCCACAACGTGCTCTACCACAACGGCAACGGCGCCTCGATCAACGGCTACTTCAAAGAAAAACTCGGCCCGGTCGGCAGCGTGTTCTCGTTCAACGTGATCACGAACTCCACATCGCTGCGTGAAGAATTCGACTGGGGCGTCGACGCGGAGGACTACCCCACGGGCAGCAAAGAAGTCAACTCGCTCGAAAGCAACATCCTCTACAAAAACCTCACCGCCGAAATCCACGAAGAAAAAGGCGTGCTGAAAACGTCGGGGAACAAAGAAAAAACGAACCCCGAATTCGCGTGCGGCGCTTGCGAAGGCGAACTGCCGAACTTCGAAGTCGCGAACACCTACGCCGCGGCGGGCTACGGCCCCGAATCGCCGCCCACCAAATACTAAGAACGCCGGTAGACCCCGGCCGAGCGCTGCTCGGCCGGGGAGGCGTGCCGCGGCTCAGCCGGGGCTGAACTCGCGTTGTGCAGCGGGCGCCCCGTCCGCCGCCTGAGGCTTGGTCCCGCCAGCCAAGGTGGCCGAGGCGCCGGAGGGCGTTTCCCCGGCGCGAAGCTGCTCGATCGGCCTCCTCGCGACATGCGCGCTCAGGCCGGAGCCGCGGCGAGCGTTACCGGCAGGCGAGGAAGTAGCGGAGGCCGCCGAACGCTCGGGGCCGAACTCGCGCCCGGCGCGAGCCGAGTCTGCGATTCGCGATTCGGTCCGCGGCGCGAGGGACGTCGATTCGCGGACCGCGTGGCTGCCCGCAGACACCGCCGCGAGTGCCGGCCCGTCGAGCGGACGCGCGACCGCGGCGCGTGCCCCAACGGCGCGAGCCACGTGCCGAGCGTGCATCCCGTGCCGCGACCCTTGCGATCCCGTCCCGAGTGCCACGCAGCTTGCGCCGAGACCCGCCGCGAGCACACAGCCGACCGCAAGCTTCGCCCCCACCCCGCCGGCCAGCCACCAACTCCCGCCCGCAGCGCCGGCGGCGGCGCTCGGGGCGCCGAGTACGCCAGGGCCGAGGCCCGCGCCCGGTGATCCGCCAAAGCCCGCGCCTGGCGATCCGCCGGGACCTGCGACCGATCCGCCTCCGAGCCCGTTCGCGGCGCCGATTCCCGCACCAGCCGCTGTCGCGCCTGCGCCGCCCGCACTCGCGGCGATCCACTGCAACACGATCGGCGAGGGCGGCAAGATCGCGGCGAGCCCACGCAACGAGCGGACGTAGGCGCGGCAAGCCGAGCACTCTCCGGCATGGGACAGCGCGATCCGATAGCGCTCCCCGCCCGGGTCGAGCACGCCAAAGGCAAACCCTCGCATCAGCGAGCCCTGCTGCTCGCACCATTCGCCGGCGGCGATCGCCTGCGCGAGCGCTCCGACCTTCGCTGCGACGCCGCGTAAGCCACGACCGGTCCCCTCCATCAACTTGCGCATGCGTGACTCGCTGATCCCCATCCGAGCGGCGGCCTCGGCTCGCGTCAAACCCTGCAGGTAACAGAGCGCCGCTGCTTGGCGCTCGCGCTCGGAGAGCCGCGCGCGCAATGCCTCCAGCAACGCGCGCAGACGCGCGCGGTCATCGAGCGCGTCGGCGATGTCTCGGTCTTCACCACAGAGCGCTGCCTGCTCGAGCTGCGCCCTCCCTGCTTTGCCGCGAGCGCGCAGCTCGTCGATCGCGCGGCGGTGCGCCACCACGGCGAGCCAGCCAGCGGGATTTTCGATCTGCCGCCCCGCGAGCACGGCGGCATAGAGCCCCTGCCACGCCTGGGCATAGGCCGCGTCGAGGTCGCTCGATCCGGCCTCGACTCCCGCGGCGCGAAGACGCGCCGAGACCGCACGGATCACGCCGTCCCGCAGCGTCTCGAACTCCTCGCGAAGCAGGCGGTCGGCGCGGTAGCGACGCAGGATTGCGGGACTCATAGCTCGAAGACTACGGATGGCCCGAAATCCAACCTGAACGAATACGTCGGACAAATCGTTTACGCTCTGTCAACGCCACTGAAGACGAATCTGGAGGGAAACCGATCCATGGGGAAGACACGCCACTGGCTTCTGCTAGCGCTCGGCTCGCTGGGTATCGCTGCATGCTGCCCCGTCGCCTCTGCGGCGACGCTCGTCGAGCACAACGCGATCCCGAACGTCGAACAACGCTGGAGTACGGACTCGTTTTCGCCGATGCTCGAATCGGGCGGACCGCCCGAATTCGGCCGCTGCCTCAAAACGGTCGGCGGGAAATACGAAGACTCCGGCTGCATCGGTACTGGCGGCGGCAAAAGTTACGAATGGTTCCCAGCGTTCGGCAGCTCGAAACCGCTTGAACTGACCGGGTTCTCGGGCGTGATCAAAGAAGCCACTTCGGCTGTCTTCGAAACCGTCAACAAAAACGTCGTTACCTGCACCGGGGAGACGGTGACCGGCAAATACACGGGGAACAAAACGACCGGCGAAGTGTTCCTGACGTTCACGGGATGCACCAGCTTCGGCATGACCTGCACGACCAGCGGCCGTGCGGCGGGCACGATCGCAACCAACCAGCTCGAAGGCATGCTTGGGATCGAAGAACTCGGCGCCGAACCCGCCCTGAACAAGGTCGGCGAGCAGCTGTTCCCCGTGGGGCACTCCGGCCCGCTCGCCTCGTTCTCCTGTGAAGGCGTGAAAATGACGCTGGCGGGATCGATCATCTCGCCGGCCGCCGAGAACGCGATGAAACTCACGACGACGATCCACTCGAAAGCCAGCAAAGGCAAACAGAACCCCCAGAACTTCGTGGGCGAAACGCCGGAACCGCTGATGGCGACGATCGAATCGGGCTCGCCCGAACAGGGCGGTGAGTCGGTCGCCACGAACCAGACGAACGAAGAAAAAATAGAGATCAACACCGTGAACTAGCAGCGCTTTCCGGCCCTCGGGAGCGCTTGCGCGCAAACCCGGGGGCCGGAGCAGCCGCTCGAGCGTTTCGTGCGCCCGATGCGGTCCAGTCACGATCGCTTGCATCGAGATCGCCCTAGTCGGCTTCTATACATCCAACCTGGCATGGATCTTGCAGGTCCCACAGCGTTAGATGTGACTCACCCTTCCGAGGACTGACAGCACCAGCCGTTCACGCCCGATCACCCCCGAACGGGTGATCTCGGCGCGCATGCCCACCGCACGCCGCCCGCCGGAAGACACGTGTCTATCCCGCCTCTGCGGTGCTCAGCCCGGCCGCCACCGCGATGGAACAGGCCCGCGCCGCGAAGCGTCGGCCCATCTGTCAGTGAACGCATAGACCTCCGCCAGATGGCGGAGACGAGTCGTTCGCAAGATGAACGCGCGTAGCGAACCTCGGCCCATTGCGGCGAGGTCGAGTGGTCCGAATCATCCGTGAGGAGATTCCCCCGGGGTCGCTTGTCGGGGGGAGGACGACCACAACCTACATAGGGAGAATCTCCCGTGCTACGCCTAGATGTCACGGATGGACAGGTGGGCTTCCGCAGCAGCACGGCGCTCGACGAGTCGCCGGAGGCAACGCGCGAAGTCCGTCACGCAATCGCAAGGGCCAAGGAGGGCGACCGCGACGCGGTGCGCTTTCTATACGTTCGTTACTCGAACAATGTCTACGGCTACATCCGCAGCATAGTTCGCGACGAGCGCGAGGCCGAGGACCTTACGCAGCACGTCTTCCTAAAGCTCGTCACCGCGATCCTCAAGTACGAGGACCACGGCGTCCCGTTCTCGGGCTGGCTTTTGAGGCTTGCGCGCAACGTCGCGCTGGACCACCTGCGTCGGCGTCAGCCGATGCCGACCGAAGAAGTGTTCGCCGCCGATAGCCACGTCGACGACGGCGCGCATGACAGAGCGCGCGATTTCCGCTCCGCGCTCCAGGCGTTGCCCGAGGAGCAGCGCGAGGTCGTGGTCATGCGCCACGTGATCGGGCTCTCGCCACGCGAGATCGCCGATCGGCTCGGTCGCACCGAGAGCTCGATCCACGGCCTGCATCACCGCGGGCGCCGGGCGCTCCAAAAGGAGCTCGAAAAGCTCGGGTCCGTCCCGTCCACTGCGCTCAGCGGTCGCCTGAGCACGGCATGCTGAATCGGCCGCCACAAGGGCACGCCGCGCCTAGCGGGCAGGCCGCGTCCGGCGGGCAGGCCGTGCCCGCCGCGGTCCCGTTCACGCGTCTGGACTTCGCGGAGCCGGAGTTGCTCGAGGAGCTGATGGGCGCGGTGCATGAGATCGCTGCTCGCGGCGCGTTCACGCTGGGCGACGCGGTTGAGACGTTCGAGCGTGAGTTCGCGGCTTACTGCGACTGCGAGCAGGCGATCGGCGTGTCTTCGGGCACCGAGGCGATCGCGCTCGCGCTGCGCGCGCTGGAGATCGGCCCGGGCGACGAGGTGATCGTGCCCTCGAACTCCTTCATCGCCACTGCCGAGGCGGTTAGTGCAGTCGGCGCCACTCCGCTGCTCGTGGACGTGGACCCCGACTCGCACTTGCTGACCGCGGAGACCGTCGCGCAGCACCTCACGCCGAAGGTGCGCTGCATCATCCCGGTCCACCTGTTCGGGGCGACGGTCGATCTCGATCCGATCCTCGCGCTCGCGCAAGAGGCGGGCGTTCACGTGGTCGAGGATGCGTGCCAAGCGCACGGGGCTCGCTACCGCGGCCGGCGCGTCGGCTCGCTCGGCGTGCTCGGCTGCTTCAGCTTCTACCCGACCAAGAACCTCGGCGCCTGGGGCGACGGCGGCGCGGTCACGACCTCGGTGCCGGAGCTAGCAGAGCGCATCCGACTGCTGCGGGCGCACGGCGAGCAGCCGCGCTACCACCACCGTGTAATCGGCACGACCGCCCGGCTGGACGCACTCCAGGCCGCGGTCCTGAGCCGCAAGCTCGCGCGCCTGGACGACTGGAACGAGCGCCGTCGAGAGCTGGGCGCGCGACTGCGCGAGCGCCTGCACGGGCTTGAGCAAGTGAGGCTCACACGGCTTCCCTTCCCGGAAGCCGACCACGTGTACCACCTGTTCGTGGTACGCACCGATGAGCGTGATGCGCTGCGCGAGCACCTCTCAGAGAGGGGCGTCGCCTCCGCGGTGCATTACCCCACTCCGATCCACCGGACCGAGGCCTACTCGCACCTCGGCCTCGGCGCGGGCAGCCTGCCCGTGTGCGAGGAACTCGCCGAGCGGATGTGCTCCTTGCCCTTGTTCCCGAGCATGAGCGACGCCGAGTCCGAGCGTGTCGCCGACGCCGTGGCGAGCTTCGTGGAAGACCGAGCCGCGCGGCGCGTTGATTTGAGCATATGAGCTCGATACCTGGCACAACCCAGGAGCAACTCGTACTAGGAGCAGCGCGCACAGTCGAGGCCAAGCGCGTCCCGGCTCGCTCGCTTCGCGCGAGCGCGTTGAACGGGGTCCGCCGTGGCCTGGACATCCTCGTCGCGGGAGGGCTGCTGCTCCTGCTCGCGCCGTTGATGCTCGCGATCGCGCTGTTGATCCGGCTGGAGTCCAACGGCCCGGCGATCTTCCGCCAGCAGCGCATCGGCCACCGGCTGCGCCCGTTCACGATCCTGAAGTTCCGCACGATGCGCCACGAGGCCGACACCGCGCCGCATCGCGAATACGTGCAGTCGCTGATCACGCGGCCGAGTGGCTCGGAACCGGGCCGCCTGTACAAGCTCTCGGTCGACGACCGAGTGACGAAGGTCGGGCGCTTCTTGCGCAACTGGAGCCTGGACGAGCTGCCGCAGCTGCTGAACGTGCTGCTCGGCCACATGGCGCTCGTGGGCCCCCGGCCCGTGATCCCCTACGAGGTCGAGCTGTACCCCGACTCCTACCTCGCCCGCTTCGACGTGAAGCCCGGCGTCACTGGTCTGTGGCAGGTCAGCGGTCGCAATGAGCGCACCTACAGCGAGATGGTGAACCTCGACCTCGAATACGCCGAGCGGGCCTCGCTGCTGCTCGATCTCTCGATCATCGCCCGGACGATCCCCAACGTGATCTCCCGGCGGGGGGTGGCATGAACGATGTTTGAAGGCGTCAACACGACCCTGCGCGAGGCAAGCCGGCCCAGCCCGGCTCCACAACCCATCGAGCCACTGCGCACTGCGGTGATCGGCTACGGCTACTGGGGCCCGAACCTGGCCCGCAACGTCGCCG
>DATJOE010000185.1:0-12245 GCA_035507305.1 Solirubrobacteraceae bacterium
TCGTGATCCTGCGTGCCGACTCCGTCGAGATCTGCGACGCCGCCGGCGTGCCCCGCGAGCGCGCGATCGAGATGGTCGAGTGGGACGAGGAGACCGCGGAGAAGGGCGGCTTCGAGACGTTCATGCTGAAGGAGATCCACGAACAGGCCGACGCGGTCGCCGAGACGATCGCCGATCGCGTCGCTCGCGCCGACGGCGTCGATCTCGACGAGGAGGGGGCGCTGGATGAGGCGCTGCTTGCGGACGTCGGAAGGATTGTGATCGTGGCCTGCGGCACCGCCTACCACGCGGGTCTAGTCGGTCGCTACGCGCTGGAAGAGTGGGCGCGGGTCCCGGTCGAGATGGATATCGCCTCCGAGTACCGTTACCGCAACCCGGTGGTAGCCCCCGGCGATCTGGTGATCGGCATCTCCCAGTCGGGCGAGACCGCGGACACGCTCGCGGCGATGCGCCTGGCGCGCGAACGCGGCGCAACCGTACTGGCGATCACGAACACGCGCGGTTCGCAGGCCACGCGCGAGGCCGACGGCGTGCTGTACACGCGCGCGGGCCTTGAGATCGGCGTCGCTGCGACAAAGACATTCGTGTGTCAGGTCGCGGTGATGTACCTGCTCGCGCTGCGCCTGGCCGAGCTGCGTGGGACGTTGGAGCGCGCGCGTCTGGCCGAGCTGGTGGCTGAGCTGAAGCGCCTGCCGCACTGCATCGACGAGCTGATCGAGCGCTCGGAATCCCAGGCGCAGGAGATCGCCCAGACGTGCTGGGACGCGGAGTTCTTTTTCTACATCGGGCGTCACGTCGGCCTTCCGATCGCGCTGGAGGGCGCGCTGAAGCTGAAGGAGATCTCCTACATCTCGACAGACGCCTATGCGGCGGGTGAGATGAAGCATGGGCCGATTGCCCTGCTCGACGACGCGACGCCGGTCGTCTGCGTGGCCACGCGCTCGCCGGTGCTCGACAAGCTCGTCTCAAACATCCAAGAGGCGCGCGCTCGTGGGGCGCGGGTGATCGCGATCAGCACTGAGGGCGACGGCGAGGTGGACCCCCACGCCGACGCGACAATCGGGGTGCCGGCGACCGACTGGATGCTGCAGCCGATCCTCGCAGTGGTCCCGCTGCAACTGCTCGCCTACGCGGTGGCACGCAATCGCGGGCTGAACGTCGATCAGCCGCGCAACCTGGCCAAGACGGTCACGGTCGAGTAACCAGCGCCGCCACCATCTAGCATCGCTCTCCGTGGAGCGTCTGCCGGACTGGCTCGAGCCCCTGCCCGACGCGGAGACGATGCGGGCGGTCGACCGCTGGGCAATCGAGGAGCAGGGGATTGCTGGCCTTGACCTGATGGAGCGCGCGGGCGCGGGAATCACGCGCGCGGTTGAGGTGCACGCCTCGGACGGTCCGGTTGCGATCCTTTGCGGCAAGGGCAACAACGGCGGCGACGGCCTTGTCGTTGCGCGGCTGCTGCGCGAGGCTGGCCGCGAGGTGACGGTCCTCTGCGTGGCGCCGCCCGAGGAATTCAAGGGGGACGCAGCTACGAACCTCGCCCGCCTTCCGGGGGAGCCGCCGGTCATGCTCGCCGAGGGCGGACCGGCGATCGACGCAGCGGAGGTGATCGTCGACGCGCTGCTCGGCACGGGCTTCGCGGGCGAGCCCCACGGTGCGGTCGCCGAGGCAATCGCGGCGGTGAACGCGGCGCCGGGCGCGGTCGTCGCGGTGGACGTCCCGAGCGGCGTAGACGCCTCGACGGGCGCTGTCGCGGGTGAAGCGATTCGTGCGGATGTGACGGTCACGTTCCACGCGGCAAAGCCGGGGTTGTGGATCATGCCGGGCAAGCGTCATGCGGGCGAGGTGCATACGGTCGAGATCGGCATCCCTCGTGGCGCGCCGATGCCGGCGAGTGTCGGCTTGATGACCTTCTCGATAGGCGAGCTCTTGCCGCGCAGGGGCCAGGACTCGACGAAGTTCGCCTCGGGACAGGTCGTCGTGGCGGGAGGCTCGCGCGGGCTCACGGGGGCGCCGCGAATGGCTGCGCACGCCGCGATGCGGGCGGGCGCGGGCTACGTGATCGCGTGCGTGGCGGCCTCGGCACAGGACGTGGTGGTCAGCTCGGCCACGCCTGAGCTGATGACGCGTGGGCTCGCCGAACGCGATGGGGCGCTCGCCCCGGAGGCCGTCGCCGAGGTGATCGAAGCGATCCGTCCCGGCGGTGCGCTTGCGCTTGGACCGGGGCTCGGGCGAAGTGAGTCGGCGTTTGCGTTTGCGCGAGAGCTCGCTCTCGCGACGCGGGCGCCACTCGTGCTCGACGCCGACGGACTGAACGCCCACGCGGGACGGCTTGCGGGGCTGCGTGCGCGAGCGGCGCCGACGGTGCTGACTCCCCATGCGGGCGAGCTGGGACGCATGCTGGACCTGGATAGCGAACAGGTCGAGCGCGAGCGCCTTCGTTATGCGCGCGAAGCGGCCAAACTCTCGGGAGCGGTCGTGGTGTTGAAGGGCGATGACTCGCTGATCGCCAGGCCCGACGGACTGGTCGCGGTGAGTCGTGGCGGCAGCCCGGCGCTCGCGACGGCGGGTACCGGCGATGTGCTGACGGGGGTGGTGGCGGCACTGCTCGCGCAGGGTCTCGACCCGTTTGCGGCGGCGAGCGCTGCGGTCTGGCTGCACGCGGCGGCCGGGCGCGAGGCGGCGCACCGCCATGGGGCACCGGAGGGCGTGATCGCGAGCGATGTGATCGAAGCGCTGCCCGCGGCGCGAGCGGAAGGCGCGCGATGAGCGTAGGAGAGCGTGCGCAGGCTCATGTGAGCCGGGGCGCGATCACGCGCAACTGCGAGCACCTGGCCTCGCAGCTAAGCGCAGGCACCGAGCTTTGTGCGGTCGTCAAGGCCGACGGCTATGGCCACGGCCTATCAGCGAGCGCTGTAGCGGCGCTACTCGGGGGGGCAAGGCGGCTGGCGGTGGCGACCGCGCAGGAGGCGCATGAGCTACGCGAAGGCCCGGTGTTCTACGACGCGGAGATACTTGTGATGGGCGCGCTGGAGTCCGCGGAGCTGGCGCTCGCGCTGCGTGAGGGGGCCGAGGTCGTGGTGTGGAGCGAGCAGCAGGTTCAGGCCGTGGCCAAGGCGGGTGGCGGCAGGGTGCACGTAAAGCTCGATTCGGGGATGGGCCGCCTGGGTACGCGCGACGTCGAGGCCGCCTCGCGTGTGCTGGCGCTCGCGAGCGAGACTGAGGGCGTCGAGCCGATCGGGCTGATGACCCACTTCGCGACGGCGGACGAACTAGAGGACGACGGTTTCTTCGCGGGCCAGCTTGAGGTCTTCTCGCGCTGGGCCTCCCAAGAGAAGGCGCGCCGGCCTGAGCTGATCGTCCATGCGGCAAACAGCGCCGCGGTGCTGCGCGAGCCCGCGAGCCACTTCGACATGGTGCGCTGCGGGATCGCGATCTACGGCATGGACCCGTTCGGCGTCGATCCGCGCGAGCAGGGTCTCGAGCCCGCGCTGACGCTCACCTCCTATCTCGCCGAGGTGAAGCTGTGCCGGGCTGGGGAGAGTGCGGGGTACGGCCGTCGCTTTATCGCCGAGCGTGACACCTGGCTGGGAGTGCTGCCAATCGGCTACGGCGATGGCTGGCGCCGAGGCTTGTCGAACAACGCCGAGGTTCTGATCGAGGGCGCCCGCTATCCGCTGGTTGGCACGGTGAGCATGGACAACGCGACGATCGACCTCGGAGCCGACGCTGCGGCGCAGGGCTTGCATGGGGCGCGCGCGGTGCTGATTGGCCAGGACGGCGAGCAGCGGATCACGGCCGAGCAGGTGGCGCGGCGCCTGGGGACGATCAACTACGAGATCACGTGCGGGCTGACGCCGCGCGTTCCACGCGTCTATGACCGTAAGGACGAACGGCGCGACGAGCCGGCGGACGCAGCCGGACAGGCAGCCTCCGAGGTATGACTGACGCGCTGGATGCGGCCCGGGCCGCGCTCGCGGATCGCCCGGCCTGGCTGGTCGGCGGCGCGATCCGCGATCGCGCGTTGGGTCGTTCGACGCTGGACCTGGACGTGGTCGTCGACGGAGACCCGGGCGAGGCTGCTCGTGCGATCGCCCGGGCGGCGGGCCGCGCTGCGTGCTTCGCGCTCTCCGAGCGCTTCGGCGCGTGGCGCGTGTCGGCACGGGATTCCTCTTGGCAGGTGGACGTCGAGTCCCTACGTGGCGGCTCGCTGCAGGCTGACCTCGCGCTCCGAGACTTCACGGTCAACGCGATCGCGGAACCGCTCTCCGGAGGTGAGCCGATCGACCCGCTCGGGGGCCTCGAGGACCTGGCGGATGGTCGCCTGCGGATGGCCGGTCCGGGGGCGTTCGCCGATGACCCGCTGCGTGTGCTGCGCCTGGTGCGCGTGGCGGTCGAGCTGGGCCTGAGGCCGGAGCCCGACACGTTGCGCAACGCCCGCGAGCATGCGAGCGCGGTCTCGGGCTGCTCGCCCGAGCGCGTGTTCACAGAGTTGAGCCGCATCGTCGCGGCACGTGAGGCAATCGTGGGCCTGGAGATGCTGGATGAGCTGGGGGCTACACCAATCGTGTTGGGGGAGCTGGAGGCACTGCGCGGAGTGGAGCAAAACCGCTTTCACCATGCCGACGTGCACGAGCACACGCTGGAGGTTCTGCGGCGAACGATCGAGCTAGAGGAGTTCGCAGTGCGCTCGCTGGAGGGACCGTTCGCGCATGAGCTGGGCGGCGTGTTTGGCGAGCATCGAGCCGTGGTCGCCGAGCTACTAGCCGAACCGCTCGCGGACGGTCTCACGCGCGGGCACGCGCTGCGCTGGGGAGCGCTGCTACATGACGCGGCCAAGCCGCTGACCCGTGGCGTCCGCCCGGCCGATGGCTTCGTGACGTTCATCGGGCATGACGAGCGTGGGGCGGCCCTGGCTCGCGACGTGCTCGGGCGCCTGCGGACGAGCGAGCGGCTGCGGGCACACGTGGCGGCGCTCGTCAGGCACCACTTGCGCTTGGGCTTTCTAGTACACGAGCCCCAGCCTCTGTCGCGAAGGACGGTGTTCTCTTACTTGCACGCGACCACGCCCGTTGAGGTCGACGTGACACTGCTTTCGATTGCCGACCGTCTGGCCACGCGCGGCGACCATGCAGAGCGGGCGATCGCCGCTCACCTGAACGTAGCGCAAGGAATGCTAGGCGACGCGCTGCAATGGCGGGCGCACGGCCCTGAGCGCCCGCTGCTGCGGGGCGATGAGCTGGCCGAGCATCTGGGTATCGCCCCCGGCCCGCGGATCGGCATGCTGCTTACGGAGTTGGCGCAGGCCCAGTACGCGGGCGAGGTGCGCACGCGCGAGCAGGCGCTCGCGCTACTGGAGGGTCGAGCGAAGCAGGCGGGGTAGGGGACGCCGGCGCGCATTCCCAATAGGCTTTCGCTAGATGCGCGACCCAGATTGCATCTTCTGCAAAATCGTCGCGGGCGAGCTGCCGGCGAGCATTGTGGATGAAGACGAGCGGACGATCTCCTTCATGGACATTGCTCCCGCGACCCGTGGCCACGCGCTAGTCATCCCGCGGGAGCACTACCCCGACCTGCTGAGTATCGACTCGGAGGACCTGGGCGCGGTGGGCCTCGCCGCGCAGCGTCTGGCCACACGAATAAAGGACTCGCTCGGCGCCGACGGCGTGAACCTGCTGAACTCCTGTGGCGCGGTCGCCTTTCAAACCGTCTTTCACTTCCACATGCACGTGATCCCCCGCTACGAGGGCGACTCCCTGCGGCTGCCCTGGGTGCCGACGCAGGGCGATAGTGCCGAGATCGCCGCGGCAGCGCAGGAACTCACGAAGCGATAGCGAAATGCGAATATCGCTACATCTGGCCTCCACGCGTGTTGCATGGCATTGATGAAACGGACATATATCGCCACCCTCGCGAGCCTTGCGCTGTTGCTGGCAGTGCCTGGCTTCGCCACCGCCACGATCACCGAAGTGGGCGTGATCCCGCCGACCACGCCTGAAACCACTCCGAGCTGCCCAGCTAGCCCCTGCCTGGCGGTGAGCCGTACGACGGGCTTCCAAGTAAAGGTCGCGACGAACACAACGCTCGCGAACGTCCCGAAAGCGGGCTCGATCGTTGCCTGGACGATCAGCCTGGGCAAGCCGAGCGCGACGCAGGTCAAGTTCTTCAACGCGAACGAGGGAGGCCCGGCCGAAGCCGGCATCGCGATCCTCGCGCCGCAGAAGAAACCGAACCTGACCTACAAGCTCATCGCGTCGAGCCCGACGGTCAAGCTGGAAAAGTACTTTGGCAAGACGGCGCAGTTCCCGCTGGAAAACTCGATCCCGGTCAAGAAGGGCTACATCGTGGCGCTAACCGTGCCGACGTGGGCACCGTCGTTGGCGCTCGGCTTCGGCAAGGACACCTCCTGGCGCGCGAGCCGGGAAAAGAAGCAGTGTTCGAGCACCAGCTCGCAGAGCACCCAGACCTCGATCGGCTCGGCCGTCCAGTACTACTGCCTCTACCAGACCGCGCGTCTGACCTACAGCGCGACGCTGGTCTCTACCCCGTAGGCTCGTCCGTCGAGGCGATCTTGCAGGGCTCTAGCTCCGCGCTGAGCGGTCGATAGGCCCTGGGTGAGGACAACCAACCCTCCACGGCCCTTCGGGGGATCGGGCCGCGTGAGGCACTCTGTCCGCCGCAAAGCGGCGCAGGCCGAACAGACCCCCATCCACGAGGAACCCGTCGAGGGTACGCAGATCAGCGGGCCCGAACACGCCAGGGGCGCGAGCCTGCTGTGCGAAGACGAGTCCACCCGCCAGCGCCTGCTGGACATGGAAAGCCACTTGGCCTCGGCACGGCTCGCGGTCTTCGTGATGATCACCGCGGGCCTAGCGATCCTCGCGCACTGGATCGGTTGGTGGCCTCTGGTGGCGGTCGCCACGAGCCTCGCAGGCTACTGGCTTGCGGGTAGGCGGATGCCGACGAGCACGCGCCCGGAGTACTGGTTCATGGGCGCGTGGGCCTTCTCGCAGGCGGCGATGGGGGTGGCGATCGCGGCGACGGGCGGCCCACGCAGCGTGTTCCTGCCCTGGCTCGCGATCCCCGCAGTGACGCTCAACTCTCGTTTCAAGCTGCGCGGCGTGATCATGGGGGTAATTTGGACGGTGGCCGTGATGGTGGCGGTCACGGTCGGGATCAGCCCCGATGCGGTGGCCGAACGGCCCCAGCGTCTGATCGTGCCGCTGGTGCTGTTGGGCGGCGTGGTGGTCCTCTCGACGGCTCTAATGCGCTCGGATGTCAAGCACCGCGCCGAGGCGATCGTCGACCCGCTTACGGGGCTGTTCAATCGCCAGGCGCTGGCGGTGCGCGCGCACGAGTTGATCGAGCAGGCGCGGGTGTCCGGAATGCCCTTGGCAGTGCTGATCGGTGACCTCGATGAGTTCAAGCGCGTGAACGACCGTCACGGCCATCACACGGGCGATGCGGTGCTACGCGAGACGGCAAACACGCTACGAGCGACGCTGCGCACGTTTGACTACATCTACCGCTATGGCGGCGAGGAGTTCGTGATCCTTCTGCCCGGCACAGACGAGGCACGTGCCTTGGCGACTGCCGAGCGGGTACGAGATGCGATCGGCGCTTCGCATCCTGCGGGCCTACGTCTGACGATGTCGATCGGCGTCACGGTCGCATGCGACGGTGAGAAGGAGTTCGATGATCTGCTGATCGCCGCGGACCGCGCCCTTTATCGGGCAAAGGCTCAGGGACGCGATCGGGTCTGTCTCGGGCGGGCGCAAGACGGCACCGGTTCGGAGATACCGTCAGCTTCGCAGGCGGCGAACGCCGTGGAGGAGACCGGGATCTGGGACGCGGTGCGCTGGCAAAGCCGCGAAGCGTCGAGCCCCGCTGGCGCGTTCGAGCTCGCGCGAAAGATGTTCATAGAAGGCGACGAGCTGGACATGCAGGTTCTTGCGGACCGCTTGCACATATCCCTAGAGACGGTGCACGAGTGGTGTGGCGATCGCGAGTCTCTGTTGGGCGAGATCAACGCTTCGCTTGGCTTGGAACTGCTCCGCCAGGCGAAGTCCGAGCTAAGCGAGGAGCGCGGGACGGTGCGCATGCTCGCCTTGTACGACCGGTTCGTTCGCGCCGCAGCGAGGTTCCGCCCGCTGCAGCTGATGCTTCAGCGCGACCAGCAGCTTGGGTTGCGGGTAATGACCTCGCGCACCGGCCACGTTCATCCCGCGATGGTCGGCGCGGTGCACGAGCTGCTGCTCGAGGAGCACAAGCGAGGGGCACTCGCCACACCGGAGCCCGAGCTACGCAACCTCGCCTACGCGATCGTGCGGATGGCCGAGGCGTTCCTCTACAACGACGCGATGCTCGCGACCGAGCCACAGATCCATCGCTCAGCACGCATGGTCGAGCGCTTGATGGCTTGATCTCCCTCGATCGAGGAGATCTATTTGCCCGTCGGTGCGCCGGCGCCGCCCGACGGGCTCGATTCGGCCGCCGATTCTTTCGGGGCTTCTTCTTTTTCAGCGGAAGCGCCGCCTGAAGGGCTGCTGCTTTCTTCGCCCGCGCCGCTTGAGCTGCCGCCGCTTTCGGGTTCTTCGGTGGCTTCGTTACCGCCCGATTCGTTGGCGGGGCTTTCGGTCGTTGAGGTTTTCGTGCTCGCGGTCGAGGTGGACGTCGTCTGCGCCGCTGCCTTTTCCGCGCTCGTGTCGCTTGGCGGCGTGATGTCGGGGCCGCTCTTGGGTGCCTTATCCGAGGCGCTGCTTCCACCACCGCAGGCGACGAGCGTCGTGCTCGAGAGCAGCAATGCCAGAATTAGCAGTCCGGCGCGAACTTTCAACGATCTCCCACCGGCGATCCGAGCGGTCCCATGCGCCGTCCGCAGGTGGGGCAGTCGTTGAGGTCCTTCTGCGCGAGCTGGCTGCACCAGGAGCAGAAACGCAGGTTCTCCACGGCCCAGGGAAGCCGCGAGTCCGACGGCGCGAGCGGCAGCAGCTTGCCGACGATTTCCATCGTCTCGCCCGTGTCGCGGTCGAGATAGATCTCGCCGGGCTCGGCCTCGATTACGATCTCTCGTTCGTTGGCCGCGTTACGTAGGCGGTAGCGCTGCTCGCTCACGGGCCAGACTCTATCGGAGCGGGCACCGGGATTGGACGTGCGAGGGTGGCCACGCCGACGCCGGGAAGGCGGCCGGTAGGCTCGCGCGGTGCGAATCCTGATCTTCCACGGCTACTTGCTTGGCGGCACGGGCTCGAACGTCTACAACGCCCGTCTGGCGGCCGCTCTCGTCAGGCAGGGCCACGAGGTGCACCTGCTCTGCCAGGATCGCCATCCCGAGCGCCAGCCTTTCGTAAACGCCGCCGGCGACTGGGACGCGGGCGCGCTGCAGATGCATGAGCTGCGCTCTGCGGGCGAAGATACGTCGACACTTCGATCGGCGAACGAAGGTAATTGCACGGTCTATCGCCCCGACATCGGTGCTCTGCTGCCGGTCTACGTCGCTGACCGTTATGAGGGCATCGAGGCGCGCACGTTCGCAGAGTGCAGCGAAGCCGAGGTCGAGACCTATCTACGGGCCAACGTTGCCGCGGTGCGCGAGGTGAGCGAACGCGTCTCGCCGCAGTTGGCGCTGGCGAACCATCTGGTGATGGGGCCCGTGATCCTTGCCCGTGCACTCGACGCGGAGGTTCCCTACGCGGTGAAGATCCACGGCAGCGCGCTGGAGTACACGGTCAAGCCTGAACCCGAGCGCTTCCTGCCCTACGCGCGCGAAGGCCTCGCGGGGGCGGGGGGAATACTCGTAGGCTCCCACCACACCGCCGCGAGCCTGTGGCGAGCCCTCGAGGACCCTGAAGTGGAGCGTCGCACTCGCCTGGGCCCGCCCGGAGTGGATATCGAGCGCTTCGCGCCGCGCGACCCTGAGGCAGCGGCTAGGGCGGTAATGGCACTCGCCGAGCGACTGGGAAGGAGCTCAGAGCCTGACGCTCCGGCACCAGGCGCGGGACCGGGCGGATCGGCGCAGACGGACGCGTTCGCCCGTGACGAGCGCGCGGCGGGCGAAGCGCTCGCACGGCTCGACCCGGCCGACGATCGGCTCGTGGCGTTCGTCGGCAAGCTGATCGTCAGCAAGGGGGTGGATCTGCTGATCGCGGCGTGGCCACTGGTGCTGGAGCGGGTGCCGCAGGCAAAGCTCATCGTGATCGGCTTCGGTGCATATCGGACGGGCCTTGAGCGGCTGCGCGACGCATTGCGGACCGGTGACTTCGACGCGGCACGCGCGATCGCGATCGCGGGACGCTCGCTGGAGCTGGAGCCAAGCGAGGTTGTTCTAGAGGGCCCCAGTGCTACTTCACGGCCGCTCGGGCACCTGCTGGCGTTCCTCGACAGCCTGCGCGGAGACGCACGGGAGCGCTATCTCATCGCCGCGAGCGCGCTGGGCGAGCAGGTGGTGATGACGGGGCGGCTGGAGCACGAGGAGCTGGTCGAGCTGTTGCCGGCGTGTGAGGCACTCGTCGTGCCGAGCACGTTCCCCGAGGCGTTTGGCATGGTCGCGGCAGAGGCGGCGGCCTGCGGCGTGCTACCCGTGAGCGCGGGGCATTCCGGGCTAGCAGAGGTCAGCGCGGCGCTTGCTCAGGCCGTCCCGCGCTCGGTCGCCGACCTTCTGTCTTTCCCAGTCAACGATCATGCCGTAGACGCGATCGCAGAGCGCGTGGGCGCCTGGCTGACCATGGACCCCGCGCTCAAGACGCGTGCTCACCAGGGGCTGGTGGAGACCGTGCGCGAGCGCTGGTCTTGGGACGGCGTTGCTCGCGTTGTGATCGCGGCCGCCGAAGGACGGCTCGACGGCCTGTCGATGCCCTGAGAATGGGCGTCTTCGGGCATCGCGAGGCCATAAACCAGCCGGTATCGGCCGTCGGGTCACCCGCCCGTTCGGATAGTGTTCCGCCCGCTTATGCGCCTCACCGCTGCTCAAAAGGCGATCGACGCCCCGGCCCGTGGCCAGGGGCGGAGGCTGCTACTGCGTGCCGGGGTGCTGGCTGTGTTGGGCGCGGCGACGTTCGCCGCGACCGGTTGCTCGGTCAAGGGTGGCGATGACGCGAATTTGATCGCGGGCAAGAAGGCGTTCGTGGCCAAGTGCGGCTCCTGTCACACGCTGGGGCGCGCAGAAACCAAAGGCGTCGTGGGACCGAATCTCGACGAAGCCTTCCGCGCGAGCCTGAGCGAAGGCGCGAACCGCGACACGGTTCGCGGGGTGGTTGAAAAACAGATCCAGATCCCCAATCCCGAAGGGGCGATGCCGAAGAACCTCGTAAGCGGCTCGACCGCGAAAGACGTCTCGGCCTATGTCGCCGAATCGGTCGACAAGTCGGGTAAAGACACGGGTCTGCTGGCCAGCGCGGTCAAGGCACCTGGCTCGGGCAAGCCCGCTGAAGAGAAGGGTGGAAAGCTCTCGATCGCGGCTAACGCCCAGGGTCAGCTCGCCTACGAAACGAATAGGGCGAACGCGAAAGCCGGGCCTGTCACGCTGGAAATGCCGAACATGTCCGGCGTGGACCACAACCTCGCGCTTGAAACCGGCGAAGGCGGCGCCTCGCCGAAGGGCAGCAAAGTTGGCGCCACCCCGATCATCTCCAAGGGGACGGCGAAAGTCAGCGTCACGCTCAAACCCGGCACGTACACGTTCTTCTGCGAGGTGCCTGGGCACCGCCAGGCGGGCATGTACGGCACTCTGACGGTCAAGTAGACCCGAGTCCGGCGCGCCGGCGCGCGTTGCGGATGACCGTCGAGAAGGGCAGAGGGCCCTCACGATTGCTTGCAGCGATAGCGATCGTATATACGGGCCCTCGCGGCGCGTATATACGACTGCTATCGAAACCCCGATTCGAGCACCCGCTACACCCGCAAGAGCGGGTCGTGGGCGAAGAACAGGAACCAGACCGCGAAGCCGACGATCGCGACCACGACGATGAGCGTCGCGATCAGCTCGATTGTGCCGATCAAAGCGCGCCGCTCGCGTTCCCCAGGCTCCCACTCCATAAAGCCCAGGCTACGCGCTCAGTCGACGGCCCGCAGCACCTCGACCACGATGATCGCCACCACCGCGACCGCCAGCACGTACAGCAGCAGCCGAAACGCCCCTTCCTCGGTGCGAAGGGGATTCCGCATTAGGCCGTCTGGCGGCTGTGGGCCAAGCGACCCAAGGACGTACCCTGAAGGGCACAGGCAGGTCGCAAAGTGTGCTCCGCACA
>DATJOE010000186.1:0-11113 GCA_035507305.1 Solirubrobacteraceae bacterium
CGACCGGGGCGACGGGCGCGACCGGCTCTCAGGGTTCAGCCGGCGCCGCAGGGGCCGCTGGCCAGAAAGGGGCCGATGGAGCTACGGGTCCGTCGGGCTCGGCTGGTCCGGCAGGGCCGATTGGTCCCGCAGGCCCTGCAGGCCCGCAGGGGCCGGCCGGTGCCGACGGCAAGGTTCAGCTCGTCAAGTGCACGACGGTGAAACAGGGGAGCAAGAAAGTGCAGAAGTGCACGACGAAGCTCGTCTCGAGTCCGTTGACGTTGAAGGCCGCGAGTGCCTCAGCCCACGCGAGGCTCTCTCGCTACGGGGTCCTCTACGCGGCGGGCACCGCGCGCACGCATCGCGGGCGCCTGAGCCTGAGTCTGAACTCGCGGCGCCGGCTGCGCCCGGGTCGCTACACGCTAACGCTCATCACGGGCCACGGGCGACACGCGCAGGTTCACAGCCAGTCGTTCTTGCTTCGCTGAGACGCGCCGACAGAAGGGACACGCGCAGCCACCCATGCGCGTGTCCCTAAGCCGACCCGGCAGGCGGTGCTGAGCGACCGAAGGCTCACGGCGGGCGCCGAGCCGCCCGCCGAGAGCCCGCCTATGCTGAGGTCAATGGCCGAAGGCACCCACGTCTTTGCGAGCTGCCGATGAGCCCTGCGCTGATCATCAACGGCAAGGCCATTGCGGCAGAGGTGCGCGCGGAGGTCTCGCGCGAAGTCGCGGACTTTCGCGAGCGGACTGGACGGGTACCGGGGCTCGCGACGCTGCTTGTGGGCGACGATCCGGCCTCTGCGATCTACATCGGCGGCAAGCAGCGGGCGTGCGCAGAGGCGGGGATGCAGGGGTTTGACCGACGCTTGCCGGCGGACGCCACCTCTGAGCAGGTCGTCGCGGAGCTCGAGGCCTTGGGCGCGGATGAGGCCGTGAGCGGGATCCTGATGCAGCTGCCGGTGCCCGAACATCTCGACGGGCCCGCGCTTGCAAAGCTGATCCCGCCGGATAAGGACGTGGACGGGCTAACGCCCGTGAACGCGGGTCTGCTCGCGCTCGGCTTGCCGGGTCTGCGCCCGTGCACGCCGCTCGGGGTGATCGAGTTGCTCGACCGCACGGGCGTGGAGCTCGAGGGAGCGGAGGCCGTCGTCGTGGGACGCTCGAACCTGTTTGGTAAGCCCGTCGCGCAGCTTCTGCTGCAGCGCAATGCGACCGTGACGATCTGCCACTCGCGCACGCACGACCTGCAGGCGGTATGTGCCCGCGCGGACGTGCTGATCGCCGCAGTGGGGCGTGCGCGGATGATCGGCGAGGGCTTCGTGAAGCCGGGGGCGGTCGTGATCGACGTCGGGATCAACCGGCTCACGCCGGAGGAGGCGGGCAACAAGAGCGGGATCGTGGGCGACGTGGACTTCGCCGCCGCTTGCAAGGTGGCCTCGGCGATCACCCCGGTGCCGGGCGGCGTTGGCCCGACGACGATCGCGTTCTTGCTGCGCAACACGCTGCAGGCCGCTCGTCGGCAGGCGGGAATTGAGGGCTGATGTCGAAGGTGTGGGCATGAGCCGGATTCGCGCGGGTGAGCTCTTGGCGCTGGCGGGCGCGATCTGCGTGGTCGTCTCGTTGCTGGTCCCCTACTACGAAGGCCCGGCGACGGGAACGCTCACGGTGTGGGATACGTTCGGTCCAGCGGCCGCGCTGCTAGTGGCGGCTGCGGCCGCGGGCCTCTGTGTGTTCGTGGCGACGCTGACTGAGCGCAGCACCGCGCTGCCAGTAGCGGCGACGGTTTGGGCGGTGCCGATCGGCTTGGCGGGACTGATCTCGGCGCTGGTACGGCTGCTCGAGCGCCCTCAGCACGCGACGAGTGTCTGCGCGGGCGCCTGGCTCGCCCTCCTGGGTACGCTGGCGATTCTGGTGGGCGCGTGGTACGCGATGCACGACGAACGACGCTCGGCCTACCGACCAGCGGAGCCCCCGCCACAGCCTCACCCCAACGGCGCGGGCGGGGGCTGATGAGCTTTTCCCGGGTGGGTCTAGCGGAACGAATCATCGCGGGGGGCGCGGTTGCTCTGTTCGTCTTTTTGTTCTTCCTGGACTGGTACGGCGGCACGATCTCGGGCCTGTTGCCGGGCAGCCACATCAGCGGTGCGACGGTCGAGGCGACGGGCTGGGAAGCGTTTACGAGCAGCCGCTGGGTGTGGCTCGCAACGATCCTGCTCGCGCTGGGCTCGGTGCTTGCAGCGGCGAGGGCCTATAGACCCGAGGGCCCCGTGCAACTAGGCGCGGTCGTGTTCGGAATGGGCACGCTTTCGAGCGTGCTGATCATCTACCGGATCATCTATCACCCCGGCGCGGACGCCAGCGGCCACGGGCTGCAGATCAGCTATGGAATCAAGTTTGGAATCTGGCTCGGGCTACTGGCGGCGCTCGCGATCGCGCTCGGCGGCTACTTGCAGCTGTTGGCCGAAGGGCGCAGGCAGGTCTCAGAGCCGCGCGTGGATCGGGAGCGAGGTGGAGATCCTGAGAGTGCGTTCAGCGGTCTCCTGGTCGCTCGCTCGAAGGCCGGGCAGCCCGCGCGAGGCCCCGATCGTGGTGCCCCTTAGAATTCCGCAGCGTGATCGACCGCGACGAGGTACTGCACGTGGCGCGCTTGGCGCGTCTGGCTCTGGGCGAGGATGAGATCGACCCGATGGCGCGGGAGCTCTCGGGGGTGCTCGACCACATCGAGACGATCGGCGAGCTCGAGCTGCAGGAGGTGGCGCCAACCTTCCACGTGGCGGGGACTTCAGGCTCGTTGCGGCCCGATGAGCCGAGCCCGTCGCTGCCGCGCGAGGTCGTGCTCTCACTAGCGCCCGCGGTTGAGAGCGACGGATTTCTCGTACCGAGCCCGCAGGCGTGAGCGAGGAAGGACGCGTGCCTGAGAGCGGCCTTGAGCCGGTGATCGGCCTTGAGATCCACGTCCAGCTCGCGACGCGGACGAAGATGTTTTGCGGCTGTGAGCTGTCCTTTGGCGATCCGCCCAACACGCACACGTGCCCAACCTGCCTGGGGCTTCCCGGAAGCCTGCCGGTCGCGAACGAGCAGGCGGTCCACTTCGGCCTGATGATCGGCATGGCGCTCGGCTCCGAGCTGTCCACCAGGCTTATCTTCCATCGAAAGAATTACTTCTATCCCGACCTGCCGAAGGGCTACCAGATCTCCCAATTCGACGAGCCGCTGTGTCGTGGGGGAGAGTTGGAGGAGGTACGGATTCACCGCGTGCACCTGGAGGAGGACGCGGCGAAGCTGACGCACGTCGGCGAGAGCGGGCGGATCCACGGCTCGGACGCGAGCGTCGTGGACTTCAATCGCGGTGGCACGCCGCTCGCGGAGATCGTCACCGAGCCGGATATCCGCACGGCCGAGCAAGCGAGCGAGTGGCTGAAGCTGTTGCGCACGACGCTGCGCGCGCTTGGCGTGAGCGACGTGAACATGGAGGAGGGCTCGCTGCGCTGCGACGCGAATATCTCCCTGCGCCCGGTGGGCACCGAGACGCTCGGCACGAAGACCGAGCTGAAGAACATGAACTCTTTCCGTTTCATCGAACGGGGGATCAAGGCCGAGGTCGAGCGCCAGCGCAAGGTGATCGAGAGCGGAGGGAAGGTCGAACAGGAGACGCTTCACTTCGACCCGGTCTCCGGCGCTATCTCATCCCTGCGCTCGAAGGAGGAAGCGCACGACTACCGCTACTTCCCCGAGCCCGATCTCGTGCCGGTCGCGGTCGGCGAAGAGATGCTCGCGGCGGCTCGCGCCGAGATGACCGAGCTGCCCGCGGATCGCGCGAAACGCTTCGAGCGCGAGCTGTCGCTCAGCGCCGAGAGCGCGCAGCTGCTGGCGTTCCGCAGCGAGCTCGCCGACTACTTCGAGGCCGCGCTTGCCGCGAAGGTCGAGCCCGCGCCCCCGGCGCAAGCGCTCGCAAACTGGGTCGGCGGGGATCTGGCCTCAAGGCTTGACGAGGGTGGGGACCCCGCGGAGTCCAAGGTCGAGCCAGGCGCACTAGCCGCGCTTGTGGGGCTCATCGCCGAGAAGAAGGTGAGCGTCGGCGCGGGCCGTCAGGTGCTTGACAAGCTCGTCGCCGAGGGAGGTGACCCCGCGGCAATCGTTGAGGCTGAAGGACTAGCCGCGATGGACGGGGGCGACGAGCTCGCGCAGATCGTCGCCACGGCACTCGCCGCGAACGCCGATGCCGCCGAGCGCGTGCGGCAGGGCAACGCGAAGGCGATCGGGCCGATTATCGGGGCCGTGATGCGCGAGACCAAGGGGCGCGCCGACGGGGGCGAGGTCACGCGGCTCGTGAACGAGCAGCTGGGGATTTAGCGTTCGGCTACCCCAGTGACTCCATCCAACGTAGCATGATATGTGCTACAACGGATGTGTGGGCCGCTCACTTCACGTGAGATTGGACGACAGCTCAGCGGCTGCCCTCGAGATCATCCGCAGCGACGGATCGAGCGACTCTGAGGCGGTTCGCATGGCGCTGCGAGAGACAGCGGCCCGTCGTCGGACGCGTTCTTCGATTGCCGCAGAGGTGGAGCGGCTAGCTGCAGATGAGGCTGATCGCGCTGAGATGCGCTCGGTCCGCGAACATTTGACCGAGTTGGCCCCCGAACCTGGGTAACTGTTGTTGGTCCGCGGGGAGATCTTCCGGCTACCGTCCCCGCGACAAACGCGTGGCCACGAGCAGCGCGGTGCTCGCTATGCCGTAATCGTGCAGGCCGACGAGTTTCTTGGACTGAGCACGGTACTGGTCTCGCCAACCTCTACGGTCGCTCGTCCGGCGAGCTTCAGGCCCGTGATATCCCTAAAAGGCGCTTCTACCAGCGTGCTCGTCGAGCAGACGACTGTCGTTGACCCTGAGCGCCTTGGGAGCTCGACAGGTCGGCTTGATTCAGGCGAGTTGCAGGCGGTGGACAATGCACTTGCCCTGGTTTTCGGGATATAGCGCAGAGGCGCTGTCTAGCGCCTATCCCGGCAACGGCGACCCCGCAAAGAACACGAACCAAACCAAGAACGCCCCCATCGCGGCGTACACGCAGATCACGACGATCCGCTCGATCAACGTGACGCCGAGATGTCCCGCAGTCTCTTCGTCGCCTTCCCCGGCCAGGCTGCGCAGCCACGCCGCGCGTAGCCGGCCCTCGGGCGCTCCGACCAGGCGCTGGTAGACGTGGTTGAGCCGCACGAGCAGCGCTCCCATCGTGAGGTCCATGACGATCAGCACGCCGACGACGATGATCACGGCACCCATGCTCAGCGTGGTCTGACCGACGGCTCGCGAGCCGATCCATAGCGCGAGCAGTGGGACGCCGGTCCAGATGTTGACCGCGATGAACGCGGTTGCCGCCGCGAGGGCGATGCGCTTGGCTGCGGCGCGACTACGCATTTCAACCACCGACGGGCGCCCGGGCGTTGCCACCCCAGAACACCGCGGTCCCGAGCATCCCGACGATGTGCACGAGCACGAGGTTGAGCACCATCGACTTGGCGGTCGCGCGCCCGACGCCGACGGGCCCACCACTCGCGGTATAGCCGTAGTAACAAGCGACGACGACGATCACCGTGGCCATGACCATCGCCTTGATCGCGCTGAACACGAAATCGGGCGGGTTCTGGAACTGCCAGAAGACCAGTAGGTAACCGCCGGCGGAGATGTCGCCGACCTGGCGGACGACCGCGATGTAGGAGGCGAGGAAGCCTGCCCCGATCCCAGCCATGTACATGAAGGGCAATACCAGCCAAGCCGCGAGCAGGCGCGTCGCGCAAAGGAACACGACCGAGTCCACGCCCATCACCTCGAGCGCGTCGATCTCCTCGGAGATCCGCATCGCGCCGAGCTCCGCGACGATGCCCGTACCTACCTTCGCGGCCATCATGTAGCCGAACGCGAGCGGTGTGATCTCGCGCAGATCGCATACCGCCGTGAAGATTCCCGACGCCGCCGGCGCGCCCTGCGCAGCACTGAAGTACGCCCCCTCGATCCCGCACTGCAGGCCGAGGATGAACATCAACACCCAGATCACCGCGGTCGAGCCCAGGATCAGGATCCCCGCCTGGCGCAGGGCCTCCCCGAAGAAGCGGAACACGCGCAGGCCGTAGACCTCGCCCAGTAGGTTTCCGCCAAACCTCGCGATCTCACCAGTTGAGGCGAGCCACTCGCGGGGGATTGCGAGCCACTCGCTCACTTGACTACCAGGATGTTTGGGTGGGTGGCGAGCAGTGTCTGCGTGAAGACGTAGTCGAAGGAGAAGATCGCGGTGAACGCGAACACGACCGCTTCGTTGACGGCTCGTCCCACGCCTGCCGCTCCCCCCGAGGCGCTCATGCCCTTGTAGCAGCAGACGATCGCAATGATCGCGCCATAGAGCGTCGTCTTCAGCACCGAACCCCACAGGTCGGTGGTGGTGGCGTTCGCGAATAGCGTCGACCAGAAGGGTCCGAGCGGCTGGCCGTTTTGCCAGTCGGCGATGATCCCGCCGAAGATTCCGAACAGCAGCGAGTAGACGTCGAACAGTCCCGTGACGACCATCAGCGCGAGGAAGCGAGGGACCACAAGGTTCTTCACGGGGTCCACGCCGAGGACCTGCAGGGCGTCGAGCTCCTCGCGCACCTTGCGCGCCCCGAGGTCCGCGGTCATCGCCGTGCCCGCGACGCCCGCGACGACGATCGCATCGACGGTCGGTCCGATCTCGCGGATCGCCCCGAGCACGAAGAAGCCGCCCAGGCGGTCGAGCGCGCCGAAGATTTCTAGGAACGCTGAGGCCTGCAGTCCGAGCGAGCCATAGCAAAAGCAGACCGTCGAGATCAACAGCGGGAACCACACGACCTGTAGGGCGAAGATGAACTGGGAGACGAACTCCTCGCCGTAGGAGTAGGGCGGATGCAGCGCCGAGGAGATCGTCCTTCCTGTCAGGACCAACATCTCGCCGATCTCTTCCAAGCGACGCCGTATCGGCGGGAACAGGCGCCTGGCGCCCCTCGCAAGTCGTCCACGCCCCGCGACGCCGCCCAGCTGTCTCGGCTGAGAAGCGGAAGGTCCGTCGGCCGCCGCGACGGGTGCGGTCAGGGAAGCCCGCTGGGAGGGCTGTCTCATCGAGAGGCTTCTCTCGCCGAATACCTCTGGAAGAACGCCAGATGGCGCCTGCCCATCGCGGTGAGCGACGGCCTCTCCAAGTCGAACAGCTCGCTGCCCCCAACCGCCTGCCAGTCGTTCGTTGCGCGTAGCTGCGCGAGCAACGACAGCGTGCCGATCTCGATCCTCGGCATCACCGTGTACTCCGCCGACGCCGTCATGTGCCGAACCGCATTCGCGAAGCGACAGTCGAAGCACTTGGTCACGTGGGCGGGGGTAATCGTTAGGGGCTGCTCTTCCAACAGATATCCACGCATCTCGCGCCACACGAGGAACATTTCCTCTGGGGGGATGGCATCCGAAGCCCCCCACAGCCCGGCTTTCGTGCCGGCTCGCCAGGTCCTCAGCGGATCGTTATCTAGGTATGCAGCGCGGAAGGTCGCTCGGCAGGCCTCGATCTGTGCCGGGCTAAATCGCTTCACACAACCGAAGTCCAGGAAGCTCACGCTGCCGTTCTCGTGAAAGATGAAGTTGCCTGGGTGTGGGTCGGCATGGACCACGCCGAGGCGGGCAAACGAGCCGTAGGCGAAGCGATAAATCGTCTCTCCCCATTGGTCGCGCAGCTCTGCCGGAGACTCGAGCGCTTCGCTCCAGTTGCGCCCGCTTGCGAGCTCCTGGGTCAGCACGCGGTCGGTGGATAGCTCGTGGACCACCTCGGGAACGTGTATGAAGGGATGGCCCCGGTAGTGCCTGGCGAACTCGGTCTGGTTGGCGGCCTCGCGCCGGTAGTCGAGCTCCTCTGTGATGCGGCGTCCAAGCTCGTCTGCCGCGGCGCGCAGATCAAAGCTGAGGCGCGGGAAAATGCCGAAAGCCAAGCTGAAGAACGTGGCCAGCAGCTCGACGTTCCTCAGGTCAGAGCGAATCGCCTGCGCCGCGCCCGGGTATTGGATCTTCACGGCGACTGCGCGGCCGTCGTGAAGCCGCCCCGCATGGACCTGGCCGATCGAGGCCGCCGCTAGTGGATTCCAGTCGAGCTCGGCGAATGCCTGCTTGGCGGGCCTGCCCAGATCGCGCTCGAGCACCTCGCGCGCAAGCTCCGCCGACATCGGCGGGGCGTTGCTGTTCAACCGTGACAGAGCCGTCTGGTAGACCGACTGGATCTCAGCCGACGCCAGTGGCGTGTCCGCCATGAACGAAAGCATCTGCCCGGCCTTCATCAGTACACCCTTGGAGCGCCCGAGCAGCATCGCGTAACGCTCGGCGGTGCGCTCATGAAACTCGGGGTCTCCAGTGCCGGTCGCCTTGGTCCGTAGTCCGATCGCTATCGCCTCGCCCGCGGTCCGCGCGGTCAGGCCCGCGAGCGAGGAGACTCGTCGCACGCGACCCTTCGGAGCTTCCTCCTCAGACCCCGACACGCCGTTGGTTCGTGAAGGTCCCTCGCCGTTCGACATCCCAAAACCTCCTCAGTCCCAAATGGCTGCGCCTAAGTGTACGCTTAGTACGGCTACGGTGTCAAACGGGATGGCTGGCAGAGTCTCTGCGACCTTGCGAGCGGGGATCGGCTTGCGGCGGCTGGGCCTAAGAGTCGACCAGGGTCGACCGTATGAGCGGTAGCGACGCCTGCTGCTCGTCGGCCGTCACGAGCGTCAAGTCGTGTGCCAAAGCAGTCGCGGCTATCCACAGATCGTTGCTCGGCCGTCGACCGGTCTTGGCTCGCAGCTCGCCATAATGAGCGGATATCTGGCGGTCAATTGGCAACGAGGGAGCTTCTGCGAGCACAGCTGCCAGAAGGGCTAAGCGTCGCGCACGCGTCGCGTCATTGCGGGCGATCAGGACACCGGCCTGGATCTCGCCAATCGTCACGACGCTGACGGCCCACTCGTCCGCGAGTCCCCTCACGTCGCGAGCGGCGACGAGGACGCTCGTGTCGATCAGGCTGCCCACGGATCGCGGGCTGAGTCCCGATCCTCTTGGCGCATTCGATGCAGATCTTTGGCGAAGCCAGGGTCGGGCGGGTGCTCCGCAAGGATCGCCACTAGGCGCTCGGGGGGGGCGAGCGTGCGCGCCCCCGGCAGCGGTCCGAGCTCGGCGACGGGACGCCCCGCGACCGTCACCGTGAACCGCTCACCTCGTTCCGCACGGCGAAGTACCGCGCCGATCTCGTTGCGCAGCTTGCCCTGGGGAATAGTAGCCATGGTCGAGCCAGCGTAGCAGAAGTGCTACATGCGCTTTTTCTGACTAGCCCTCCTCTGGGTGTCTCGCAGGGCCGAGTAACTGCGGGCCGCGCAGTGCGGCTAGCACCGTCCATGGTCAGGAAGCAAAGGCGTTTGTGCAGCCGTACAGAAAGGCCTGGAGATGACGGGCGAAAGCGTCAAGGACGCGTTCTTTCTGTGTGCTCTTAGGCACCTTGACCAGTAGTCGATTGGGTACGACGTGACACCGGCCGGATCCGATGTCTGTGCCCGCTTGTTGGACTTGCCAGGCTGCTCGCTCATACAGCCCAGGCGTCGTGCCGTGCCAGCCGGCCGATGGCAGTGTCAATTGATACATCCCGGTCAGGTAGGGCATGGCTCCGTCTTCGCCTGCTGAGAGGGAGAACGCGGACACGCCATAGCCAGTGACGCCTTTCAAGAGGTCGATCGGTGACACCTCGCATGCCGTACCTGCTGAGATTTTGGACTCCAGGCCAATGGCATTGGTCCGCGCCCGCGCCACCATGCCACCCATGCAGTCCTCATCTCCCATCAGAACCTCAGCTTCTCCTCGGCGGTTCATCCTGCTGCCGGAGGAGTCGGTGGATGGACACAGTCAGCGACCGCGGATTCGGCGCTATCGCCTCACGAGCGTCGGTCGGTGCCCCGACCCCAGTAGCGGGGCGGTTGTCGCTGGCGGACGGATCGCCCGCGAGTCCGGTCGGCTCAGCCGGGTGTAGCACCGGCGTCCCCACACCGAACCCGTCCCGGCTTCCCTCTGGCCGCGGCGGGCGAGTGCAGCCGGGCAGGGCCGCGGTCCGCGCGCCGATGGCCTACGTGATCATCGCGGTGTGCTTCGGCCTGTCGGGGGGCATCGTCGGCAAGCTCAAGGGCAGCTCGTTCTGGATCTGGTTCTTGATCTCGGGGGCGGTTCCGTTCTTCGGCCTGCTGGCGGCGATCTTCTACCGCTTCGAGCGCGACGAGCTGCGCCGGCAGTGCCCGGGCTGCGGGCGGGTGGTGAAGCTGCACGACACGCTCTGCACCCGTTGCGGCACGGAGCTCGACTACCCGGAGCGCCTGATCGCGCCGGAATCGTGGGAGCGTCCGCGGCGCGAGCCGGTCTAAGGGCCGCCTAACCCGAATTCGGCTTACCTAAGCCAAAAAATGACCTAACGTGTGCTCTGAGGACGATGAGCGCACAGCCAGATTTCGCACCCGCGGCACCAGTGGCACCCCACCCGCGAACCCTGATCGAGCGCCTGATCGCCCGCGCGGGCTTCGCGAGCGAGCGGGAATTCGTCCTGCGCGTGGTGCAGCCGGCGCTGGTGGGCCTGATCGACGGGACGGTCTCCTCGCTGGCGCCGATCTTCGCGGCGGCGCTGGCCTCGAACTCGCACACGGCGCTGATCGTGGGCCTGTCGACGGCGCTGGGGGCCGGCGTGAGCATGGGCTGGTCGGAGGCGCTGTCGGACACGGGCGAGCAGACGGGTCGCGGCTCGGCGATCGTGCGTGGCGCGATCACGGGCGGGACGACGACACTGGGTGGCCTGTTCCACACGCTCCCGTTCCTGATCGGCGACGTGCACACGGCCCTGCTGGTGGCGGGCGGCGTGGTGGCGGTGGAGCTACTGGCGATTGCGTGGCTGCGCAACCGCTTCCTGGAGGTCTCGATGCGCTCCTCGCTGCTGGTGGTGACGGTGGGCGGGGCGATTGTGCTGGCGATCGGCGTGGCGCTGGGCTCTTCCTGATTTTAAGGGGACGACCTGTCGGTCGTCTGATCTGGCTGGCGGTCGGCATGCACCCGCAGGATCGCCTGTAAGTCCGGCGAAAAGGCC
>DATJOE010000187.1:0-12690 GCA_035507305.1 Solirubrobacteraceae bacterium
AGCCGATCAGCGCGAACGCCTCCGGGTTGCGCTTCTTCTCCTGTTCGTAGCCTTCGCGCTTTGAGACAAGCTCGATGTGCTTGACGTGCGGGGCCTTTTCGAGCTCGCCGCGCACACGGGTAACTTCGGCGGAGGTCGCACTTGTGGACATGTCCACGTCGACGAGCACGCGCCCGCGTACGTCGTTCGCGGCGCCGTTCGTCGCCTCGACCACCGGGATGAACACGCCGAGCACGAGCGTGGTCACGAGCACCGAGGCCAGCGCCGCGAAGCTCGGTAGCGCGTTGCGTTTGATCGAGCGAAACGACTCTTTCAGGAAGAAGCTCGGCCGCATGCGCTCAGTTGGTTTCCCGCCGTAGCCGCTCGCCCAGCTCGTCAGTGTTCTCCTCGCGAGCGCCGTATAGACCCGAGGCCTCGTCGCGCACGATCCGCCCACGCTTGAGCTCGATTACACGACGACGCATCCGGTCGACCATCTCGTTGTCGTGCGAGGCGATCAGCACGGTCGTCCCCGCGCGGTTGATCCTGTAGAGCAGCTGCATGATCCCGATCGAGGTCTCGGGGTCGAGGTTGCCCGTGGGCTCGTCGGCCAAGAGCAGCGGCGGGTGGCTCGCGAACGCCCGCGCGACCGCTACGCGCTGCTGCTCGCCCCCCGAGAGCTGGTGGGGGTAGTTGTGCAGCTTGGTCGAAAGCCCCGTCAGGCGCAGGATGTCCGGGAGCGTTGCGCGTATCTGCTTGCGCGAGGCGCCCGTGACCTGCAGCGCATAGGCGATGTTGTCGTAAACCGTACGCGTCGGCAGCAGCTTGAAGTCCTGGAACACCACGCCGATGTTGCGGCGGTAGTAGGGGACCTTCTTGCGCTCGATCTCCGAGAGGTCGCGGCCCGCGACGCGGATTCGGCCTTCGTTCGGCTCGATCTCCTTGATCAAGAGGCGCATGATCGTCGACTTGCCCGAGCCGGTCGGTCCGACGAGGAAGACCATCTCCTGGCGGCGTACCGCGAACGTCGCGCGCTCTAGGCCGATGCCACCCGGTCCGTACAGCTTGGAGACGCCGCGGAACTCCACGACCGTGTCGCGGGGGTCGCGCGCGGGTGGCACGATCCGCCGCACCTGCGCGTGCTCGCCCCGACGGCGCTCACGCCCCGGCGGCGGCAGGTCGATCTTGCGCCGCTCACGGCCCGGCGGGACGCTCGGCGGCGCGAGGTTCTCGGTCCTCGGCATGGCCCGTGACGGTAGCGAGCAGAATCCCCTCCTGGAGCAATTGCCCCTGCATGCAAGGGGTTTTGCACGTTCGAGGCTAGTCGCTACCCGGGCAGGCTGGGCGCGCTGGCTATCGTGAGGCCCGCGATGGCTGAGATCGAGACCAGCACCGTCCAAGCCAACGGGCTTCCGATCCACCGGATCGCGCTGCCCGGCACTCGGGCTCTGACCGTGCTCGTGGCGTTTGACGCGGGCGCGCGCAACGAGCGTCCCGAGGAGAACGGGATGGCCCACTTCCTCGAGCACCTCGTCTTCAAGGGCGGTGAGAAGTACCCGCACTACAGCGACGTGAACGAGACCGCCGAGCGTCTGGGCGGAGTGCTGAACGCTTACACGAGCCACGACCTCGTCGCGTTCCACATCACCGTGCGCGCCGAGAGCGCCGCCGCGGCGATCGACCTGCTCAGCGACTTCGTGGGGCGCCCCAAGATCGATCCTGAGGAGCTGGATCGCGAGCGCGGCGTCGTGATCCAGGAGATCAACCGCGCGTTCGACCAACCCTCGATGGTCGCGGAGTACCTGATCGACAAAGCCGCTTTCGGCGATCATCCGCTCGGGCGAACGGTGCTCGGCCCCGAGGAGAACCTGCGCAGATTCACGCGCGAGGGCATCGTCGCGTTCCGCGAGCGCCGCTGGGCCGGCGCACGCGGCGGGGCGTTCCTCGTCGGCAACATCGAGCACCTGCCCGCGGAGGCGGAGCTGCAGGAGCTATTCGCCCGCTTCCCCTCACTGCCGGCTACCGACGCTTACGAGCCGGCTCCGGACTTCCTCCCCGAGAAGCTGGTCGAGCAGCGCGAGACCAATCAGTCCCATCTGCGCATGATCTACCGGCCTGAGGTGAAGGTCGGCGAGGTGCGTCAGCGCGCGGCGCTCTCGATCTACTCGACGCTGCTCGGCGGCTCGATGGGCTCGCGCCTGTTCGATGAGATCCGTGAGAAGCGGGGCCTCTGCTACTCGGTCTACGCGTTGAACCACGCCTTCGCGGACGTGCCGATCCTGCAGCTCGGCTCGGGCCTTGAGTCGAGCAAGTGCATCGAGGCCTACACCCGGATGCGCGAGATCGTGGATGAACTGCGCGATGACGGACCCACCGAGGAGGAGGTCCAGCGCGCCCGCGCCTACGCTGCTGGGCGGCTCGTGCTCTCGTTCGAGAACACGAACGCCGTCGCCCGCTACGCCGCGAACCAGCAGATCGTGTTCGGTGAGTCAATCGACCCCGACGAGGCGATCTCCGCACTGGACGCCGTCACGTTCGACGAAGTCCGCGAGGTCGCGGCGGGCGTCGCGGACAACCTCGCGGTCGCCTGCGTGGGACCGCACTCCGTCGAGGAGTTCTAGCTTCGCAGCGAGTACAATAAGTCTCATGGCTGAGGCTTCCAACTCATCACTGCTTCGCCCTCATAACTTGCGCTGGAAGCAGATCAACGCAGAACAAGAGGCGGAAACCATAGCCCGGCATCGGGCGATGACTGTGTCGGAGCGGCTTGATCTGGGAATCGAGCTCTCTCGCTTCGCCGCAGAGCTTCGACGCTCAGCCTGGGAGGCCCGGTATGGGCAGCCCACCGCCTGATGCGCCTGATCTTGTAGGGGTAATTACCGCAGCAAGGCCTGCCATATGTGATCATCGGCGGCTTTGCGGTGATCGCCAACCAGTACGTGCGGGGGACCGAGGACGTGGACCTCTTGATCAGCGGCGATCACGGGCTTGACGACACACTGTCGCGATTTCTGGAGAGCATCGAAGCACGTCGCGGTGGAGACCCGGTCCCTTCCGACGCAATCGCTACCGCTGAGACGATGCGCGTAGATAGCCGATTCGGCCAAGTCGACTTGCTGCGCGAGGGGGATCCGCCCGTCGACTTCGCTTCAGTATCGGGCACCGCGATTCAGCTGACGTTCCATGACCAGCCCGCACGCGTAGCCTCACTAGCGAGCCTCGTGGCGCTCAAGCGCATAGCGGGCCGGCCGCGTGATCAGCTCGACCTCACCGAACTAGAACGCATCCACGGTGAGCTGCCAATTCAGCCGATCCCCGGCCTCGACAGCTAAGTCTCCTCAGCCGATCGCGACCATGCGGTCGATCGGCACCCGCGCCCGCTCGGCGACCTCGCGCGGCACGCGCACCTCGTACTTCATCTCCGCCAGCGCGTCGCGCAGCTTGCGCAGCGTGATCATCTTCATGTAGACGCACGCCGCGCGCGGGTTCGCGGGGATGAACTGCACGTCGGGCGCCGCCATCTGCAGCGGGTAGAGCATGCCGGTCTCGGTCGCGACGATCGCCTCGCGAACCCTGCCGGGACCACCGTTCTCGTGGGCGGCCTGTGAGGAGCCATCGAAGCCGGGTTCCTTCACCTGCCCTTCGGGCTCGACCTCGCCCGCGCCGCCGCTCGCCGCCGACTCAGCACCCTCCGCGTAGCGCAGCATGCCCCCCGTCGAGAGCATGTGCACTCCCTCGCCGGAGATGTCGCCCGCCGCGACGTACTCCATCACGCTCGTCGTGCACCCGCACTCGGGGTGGATAAGAAAGTCCGCACCCGGATGCGCGGCGCGCGTGGCCTCGATGTCCGCGGGGCGGATTCCCGCGTGCACGTGGCACTCGCCGTCCCAGACGTGCATCGGTTTGCCGAGCTCCTTCTCCACGTAGGCGCCGAGCCACATGTCCGGGCCGAACAGGACCTCGGTGTCCGGGCCGTGGGTCTCGTAGATATGGCGCACCACGTCGACCGCGTTCGCCGAGGTGCAGCAGTAGTCGGTCAGCGCCTTGACCTCGGCCGTCGTGTTCACGTACATCACGACGACGCCCTCGGGATAGCGCTGCTTCCAGGCGGCCAACTGCTCGGCGTCGATCGAGGCCGCGAGCGAGCAGCCCGCGTCGAGGTCGGGGATCAGCACGGTCTTCTCCGGGCAGAGGATCGAGGCGGTCTCCGCCATGAAGTGCACGCCGCAGAAGGCGATCACCTCCGCGTCGGTCGCCGCCGCCTGTCGCGAGAGACCGAGCGAGTCCCCGACGTAGTCGGCGACGTCCTGCACCTCGGGCACCTGGTAGTTGTGGGCGAGGATCACCGCGTTGCGCTGCCGCGCCAGCTCACGGACCTCTTCCTTCAGCGAGGCGATATCCGCGGGCGAAAGGTGATCCTGCACACCCTCTGCCGCCTCGAGCGTCGGCGCCATCGACAGGTCCATGGTGCTCATTCTATGAACGCTTTCGCTAGGAACGGGGTGCGAGGCCCGCCAGGCCACGGGGCTCGCGCTCGCGCGGCCAGGCGATCGTGTGCACGTTGCGCGGCGCGTCCGCCAGCTCCGTGCTCTCGCCCTCGATCACACGCAGGTCGTAGCCGATCGAGTCGATGAACTCACCGTAGGCCGCGTGCGTGTCGTGCAGCTCACACAGCAGCAGTGGCTTGCGCGAGCGCAGCGTCTCGCCCGCGCCTTCGAGCACGATCAGCTCCGCCCCCTCGACGTCGATCTTCAGCAGATCCGGAGCCCGTACGCCCTCTCCCTTCAGGAACTCGTCAAGCGTCACCGTCTGAACCGTGATCTGCCCCGCCTCCGGGCCGTGGTTGTCCTGTTTGCTCGCCCCCTCCACGTTCAACGAGTGGAACGCCGACCACGGCGAGATGAACATCTCGGCAGTGCCCGTCGAGGACGACAGTGCCTGCTCGACGATCGTCACGTTCGCGAGATCGTTCAGCGCCACGTTGTGGCGCAGCGTCGCCAGATTCTGGGGTATTGGCTCAAACGCGTACACCCTCCCCTGTGGCCCCACCAGCCGTGAACAAAGCATCGTAAAGAAGCCGATATTCGCCCCCACGTCGTACACCGTCTGCCCCGGCTCGATCAATGCCGCGAGCGCTTCCTGCACCTCGGGCTCGGCGTCGCCGGTCAAGTAGCGCAAGAACGAGCCGCCGAGGTTGATGCGCGCTCCCGCTATGCGACCGCGCATCACGCGCATGTCGCGGTGGCGCAGGGGACGCGTCGCGGTCTCGACGATCCGCCTGCCTGCCTCGCTGGAGTGCTGCAGGCGCCCCATCTCGCGCCAGGCACGGGTCGCGACGGCTCCGCCGATCCGCGCGGCGCCGCGCCCGACCCGATCCTTGAGTGAGCCCGCCCCCGTCACGAGCGAGGCATGATACCGCCGCTCGGAAAGGCTCTTTCAGGCAAGCTCGAGGATTAGCGAGAGGTCCAAGGCCGGCGCCGAGTGGGTCAGCGCGCCCATCGAGACGAAATCCACGCCCGTCTGCGCGATCGCCCGCAGGTTCGCGAGCGTTACGCCGCCGCTCGCCTGCAGCTCGGCCCGGCCCGCGACCTGGGCTACCGCCTCGCGCAGTTGGCCCTCGTCCATGTTGTCGAGCAGCAGCCGCGGCGCCCCCACCGCGAGCGCCTGCTCGATCTCCTGCGGGTCGCGCACCTCCACCTCCAGCGTCGCGGCCAGCTCGGGCGCCTGTGCCCGCGCGCGCTGCACCGCCGCCGCGATCCCCCCCGCCGCCGCGATGTGATTCTCCTTGATCAGGATCGCGTCGAACAGCCCGATCCGGTAGTTGCTCGCCCCGCCCGCCGCGACCGCCGCCTTCTCCAGCATCCGCAGCCCCGGCGTCGTCTTGCGCGTGTCGATCACCGTCGCCCCCGTGCCCTGCACCGCGCACGCCGCACGGGCCGCCATACTCGCCACTCCCGACAGGTGCGTGAGGAAGTTCAGCGCCGTGCGCTCGCCCGTCAGCAGAGCGCGCGCGCCGCCCTGCACCCGCAAGACCGGGCCGCCCTCCTCGCGCCACACGCCCTCCTGCACCAGGCGCTCCACCTCGACCTGCTCCTCGAGCAGTGTGAAGGCCAGCTCCGCCGCCTGGAGGCCGTAGATCGCCCCCGGCGCCTTCTGCGTGATCACCGCGCTCGCGCGGGCATCCGCCGCGACCGTCGCCTCGGTCGTGACGTCGCCTTCGCCCACGTCCTCGGCGAGCGCGCGGCGGACCAGCTCGGTCAGGCCCTCGTCAATCGACGCCATGCCAGCGCTCACCACGCAGCCAGTCGCTTGCCGACCGCCACGTCCTAAGCCTTCGTCACGGCCGCCGCGAGCAGGTACGCACGCACGAAGCCGTCGAGGTCGCCGTCGAGCACGCGTTGCACATCGCCCATCTCATGGCCCGTACGGTGATCCTTGACCATCGAGTAGGGGTGCAGCACGTAGGAGCGGATCTGCGAGCCGAAGTTCACGTCCTGGGCCTCCCCCTTCTCGCGCGCGATCTCTTCCTGGCGCTCGCGCTCGCGTTGCTCGAGCAGCTTCGCGAGCAGCATCGCCATCGCGGTCGCCCGGTTCGAGGACTGCGAGCGCTCGTTCTGGCACTGCACCACGATGCCGCTGGGCCGGTGGGTGATCCGCACCGCGGAGTCGGTCTTGTTCACGTGCTGGCCACCCGCGCCGGAGGCCCGGTAGGTGTCCACTTGTAGGTCGTCTTCGTTGATCTCGATCTCTCCCGTGTCCTGGACGACCGGTGCTACCTCCACACCCGCGAAGCTCGTCTGGCGCCGATGAGCCGAGTCAAACGGCGATAGCCGCACGAGCCGATGCACGCCCCGCTCCGCCCCGAATAGGCCGTAGGCATTCTCGCCCGAGACTTTGAACGTCGCGGACTTGATCCCGGCTTCCTCGCCCGGGCTCACCTCGAGCAGCTCGACCTGGAAGTCACGCGCTTCGGCCCAGCGCATCTCCATACGCAGCACCATCTCGGCCCAGTCCTGCGCGTCTGTGCCGCCCGCACCCGCGTTCACGCTCACGAGCGCGTCGCCCGCGTCATACTCGCCCGAGAACAGCCGTTGCTCCTCAAGCGCGGCCAGGCGCTCCTCCACCGAGGCGATCTGCTCGTCCACCTCGGCTTGCAGCGACTGTTCCTCCCCCGCCATCTCGACCAGCGCGTCGAGATCCTCGACGTCGCCGTTCAGCTCGTTGTACTGCCCCAGGCGCCTGCTCGCGCGAGCGTGCTCGCCCGACACCGCCGCCGCGCGCTCGGAGTCGTCCCAAAACCCCGCAGCCCCCATCTCGGCCTCGAGCGCCGCCACGCGCTCGCCCAGCGCAGCCGGGTCAAAGATAGTCCGCGAGCAGCTTCATCTGCTCACGGATCGAGGCCAAGCGCTCAGGAGTCGACTCGCTGGGAGCGGTGCTGGCCACGCCCTCACGCTATCAACCTCGTATCTTGCGCCGATGGCCGCACAAAGCCCAGCCGAGCTACTCGCCGCCTTCCTGGCCGCGGTCAATGCACGGGACATCGCCGCCGCGGTCGAGCTGTGGCGCGAGGACGCCGCGATCGTCCAGCTCGACGGCGAGGTCCTGCGCGGACACGACGCCATCGCGGGCGCCCTGCAGGCGATGATCGACAACCGCATCGAGATCGACACCGAGGTCTCGGGCATCGTGGAGGCCGGCGACGTCGCACTCGTCACCGGCACGCTCACGCTCAGTGGCGCGAACGGCGATGGCGCCGAGGGCCGTTTTACGACGCGCAGCAGCTCGATCGTGATCTACAAGCGCGACGCCGAAGGCTGGCGCATCGCCCTGGACGCGCCGTGGGGGCTAGCTACGCCCCGTGGCACTTCTTGAACTTCTTACCCGAGCCGCACCAGCAAGGGTCGTTGCGCCCGACCTGGTGCTCGTCGTCTACGACACGTTGCTCGATGACCGGGGCTTCTTCTTCGGGGTCAATTTCGCCGAACCCGCCCGCGCCGCCACCGGGCACGACCCCGGCCGCCGCGGCGGCCGCGGCCATCGCGCCCGCGCCCACGGCGCTTTCACCACCCGAGTACGAGACGCGGCCTGCCCGCGTCGAGCTGCCCGCGGCCGCGAAGCTCGGCGGCGCGCCGCCCCCGCCGTTCTCGCCCTCGACGTTCACCTGGACGTTGAAGATCATTCGTGCGTAGTCGGTCCAGACGCTGTTCATCAGATCGCCGAACAGCGTGAACGCCTCGTTCTTGTAGGCCACGAGCGGATCCACCTGGGCGAATCCGCGCAGGTGAATGCCCTCGCGCAGATAGTCCATGTCAAACAGGTGCTCGCGCCAGCGTTCGTCGATGATCTGCAACAGCAAGAAGCGCTCCAGCGCCCCCATCAGCTCCTCGCCGAGCGCCTGCTCGCGAGCCTCGTAACGCTCCATCGCCTCTTCGGTGATGCGCTCCGTCAACATTGTCCGATCGACGCGTTCGGCGTTCAAGTCGTCCTCGTCGAGCTCCAGCGGGAAGAACTGACCGAGCGCGGTGAACATGCCGTCGAGGTCCCAGTCCTCCATGAAGTCGCCCGGCGTGTACTGGTCGATCGTCCGCTCGATCACGTTGCCGACCTCGCGCCTAGCCTCCTCGCCGATGCTCTTGCCTTCGAGCACCTCGTCGCGGTAGGCGTAGATCACCCGACGCTGCTCGTTCATCACGTCGTCGTACTCGAGCACGCGCTTGCGGATCAGGAAGTTCTGCTCCTCGACCTTCTTCTGCGCTTTCTCGATCTGCTTGGAGAGCATGTTCGCCTCGATCGGTTCCTCGTTGCCCTCCTCGTCGACCCCGCCGAGTTTGTCGAGGATCCGGTAGATGCGGTCACCCGCGAAGAGGCGCACGAGATCGTCCTCGGCCGACAGGAAGAAGCGGCTCTCGCCCGGGTCGCCCTGACGCCCCGCGCGGCCGCGCAGCTGATTGTCGATGCGCCGCGACTCGTGGCGCTCGGTGCCACAGATGAACAGCCCGCCCGCCGCCATCACGTGCTCCCGCTGCTCGTCTACCTTGCGCTCCAGCTCCGGGAGCACCCCGGCCAGGCGCGCCTCGTAGTCCTCGGCGTCCAGCTCGACGCCTTGCCGGGCTAGCTCAAGATGAGCGAGGTGCTCGGCGTTGCCGCCCAGCTTGATGTCCACGCCGCGGCCCGCCATGTTCGTCGCGATCGTGACCGCGCCCGGCTGACCCGCCTCGGCGACGATCTCCGCCTCACGCGCCGCGTGCTCGGGCTTGGCGTTCAGCACCGTGTGCTTGATGCCCGCTCTGGTCAGGCGATCGCCCAGCAACTCGGAGACCTCTACTGAGATCGTGCCGACGAGCACCGGCTGGCCATTCTCGTGCCGCGCGGCGATCTCCCTGATCACCGCGTGCCACTTGCCCTCCTTGGTCTTGTAGATCTGGTCATTGCGGTCGTCGCGGACCATCTCCTTGTTCGTCGGCACCTGCACGACGGGCAGCTCATAAATCTTCATGAACTCTGTCGCCTCGGTCAGCGCGGTGCCCGTCATGCCCGCGAGCTTGTCGTAAAGGCGGAAGAAGTTCTGGTAGGTGATCGTGGCGAGCGTCTGGTTCTCCTCCTGAATGCGCACGCCCTCCTTGGCCTCGACCGCTTGGTGCAGCCCCTCCGACCAGCGCCGGCCGTCGAGGATGCGCCCGGTGAACTCGTCGATGATCTTCACCTCGCCGTCGATCACCGCGTAGTCGACGTCTTTCTTGTAGAGCGCCTCAGCGCGCAGCGCCTGGATTAGATGGTTGACCAGGTGTCCATTCTCGGCGCGGTAGAGGTGGTCGATGCTGAGGAACTTCTCCGCCTTCGCGACCCCTTGCTCGGTGATCGCGACGGTTTTCTGCTTCTCGTCGACCTCGAAGTCGAAGTCCGCGACG
Organism: Solirubrobacteraceae bacterium; assembly: GCA_035507305.1. GTDB lineage: Bacteria > Actinomycetota > Thermoleophilia > Solirubrobacterales > Solirubrobacteraceae > Palsa-744. Next base: position 9,888 of record DATJOE010000187.1, read on the forward strand.
AACGACTTCTTCATCCGCGGGTCCATCCCTTCGGGCGTCTTGCCCACCTGCATGCGCGGCGCCAGGCGCGCGAACTTCACATAGAGGTCCGCGGCCTGTTCGGGCGCGCCCGAGATGATCAGCGGCGTGCGCGCCTCGTCGATCAGGATGTTGTCGACCTCATCCACGATCGCGAACGGATGGCCGCGCTGGGTCTTTTCCGCGAGGTCGGTCGCCATGTTGTCGCGCAGATAGTCGAAACCGAACTCCGAGTTCGTCCCGTAGACCACGTCGCAGGCGTAGGCCGCGTGCTTTTGCTCGGGCGGCTGCATGTTTTCCAGCACGCCCACGCTCACGCCAAGCGCGTCGTAGATCGGGCTCATCCATTCGGCATCGCGACGAGCCAAGTAGTCGTTGACGGTGACCACATGCACGCCCTTGCGCTCGGGCTGGGCCCCCTCGGGCGTCTCGATGCCCTCGCGCACCGCGAGGGCGTTCAGCACGACGGCGAGCGTCGCGGTCAGCGTCTTGCCCTCACCCGTCTTCATCTCGGCGATCTGGCCGTCGTGTAGCGCCATCGCGCCGATCAACTGCACGTCGAAGTGGCGCATCTCCATCTTGCGCTTGCCGGTCTCACGAACGATCGCGAAGCACTCGGGCAGCAGCGCGTCGAGTGACTCACCGTCGGCCGCTCGATCGCGCAGCAAGTCCATCCGTTCGCGCAACTCGGCGTCGGAATCGTGTTCGAGCTCGGGCTCAAACGCGTTGATCAGCGCGACGCGCTTCTGGTATTCCTTGAACTTCTTCGCCTCGCCGACGTTCAGCGCGCGATCGAGCAGGGAGGGCATGGGGCCAAGCATAGCCTCCCCACGCCGAGCGTCTACCCGGTCGCCGGGCTCAGTCGAAGCTCTGCGTGACCGACCTTCCCTTGCCGTGGCAATCGGCCAGTGTCACGGTCAGCGGACCGTCGGTGTCGACGTGCAGCTGGGCCTTGCAATCGACCCGTGCGCGGGCCGCGTCGATCGTCACGTGCGCCACGTTGCTCGCCGTAATCTGCAGCGCGTCGCTCGCCGGTTCGCTCGGCGCGGCGCCCCAGGACTTGCTCTGGCTCGTATAAGGGATCGCCGGGATCTGGCCGCCCGTCAGCGCGCCCGCGCCCTGCTGAGTTTCGCCCGCCGGCGGGTCGCCGTGGCCAAAGCCCAACGAGCGCACGTCGATCGTGCCCAGGGGCGCGGCGCCCGCCGGTTCGCGCAGCCCGACGTCATAGACCCAGTAGGCGTGGCCCGCCGCGGTGCCGTCCTGCGCGAAGTCCATCGTCGGGTTGTAGGCGTAGGTCACGTGGGCGGGATCGGGGTCGATCGTTTCCGTCCCCAGGAACGAGGCCGCCGGCGCGTATTCGTCGTTGAGCGCCAGGGTCAGGTGCTCGCCGGCCTGGAACTGGTCGAACTCGTAGCGGTAACCGAGGTCGTCGAACGTCTTTACCTGTTCGAGCACGCCCGCGATCGGCACTAGCTCATCGATCGTCTCATCCCAGATCAAGAACGGCACGTTGCGCACCGAGGCGAGCATCCGCTGGGTCAGCGACTGCGCCCCGCCGGGCTGCGGTTCCGCCGGAGGCACCCAAACGCCGAGCCCCGGCGGCCCCACCGTCGGCTGGGCGCGCGCGAACAGGTCGGGGAACTGGCTCGTGAACTTGTACGTGCCATAGCCGCCCATCGAATAGCCCGCGATGTCAGTGAACGAGGGGTTCAGGTGGTAGTGCGCCGCGACGTCCGCCCACACCTCGAACGTGTCTGCCCCCGCGTGGTCGTAGTACCAGCCGTCCGGTCCGCGGCCGGAGGGCGTGAAGACGATCGAGTCCGTGCCGCGCGCAGCGAACTCGGACTGGTTCCTCGTGCCCGAAAACTGGTTGTAGTTCGCCGACAGCGAGTGCAGCAGAAGCGTCGTCCCCCAGCCCGCGCTCGGTTGCGCGCCCGAGGGGACGTAGATCGCGTAGGGCAGCAACTGCCCACGCATCTCGCCGATACAGGCACTTGAGGAACCGCAGCCGCCCGTTGCGTAGTCCGCGCCCTGGCCTTCGGAGAAGTGCGAGGCGAGGATCCGGTCGAACGCGCCGCTCTGCGGCACGCCCGTCGGCTGCCCCAGCATGTCGTCGTCCGCCTTCGCCTTCAGCTTCGCGAAGTCCACCTCAGCGTGGAACTGGCTGATGTCGCCGCCCGCGAGCGCTTGCGCCTGCGCGGATTCGCGCCAGTAGGCGGGGTTTGTCTCGGTCTGCGGTCCGGGGGTGCCGGGCATCGGCTCCTGCGCGTTGAAACGGAACGCCACGTCGAAGAAGGCGGGTGGCGCGGCGTTCACGCCGGCACCGCCGGGCTGCGTCGCGCTGGCGGTAGCTCCCGGCAGCAGGTAGCTGTTCGTCGCGGCATTCCACAGGCCGACGCCCGCGGCGAGGCGGACCGTCGAGCTGCCGGGGTCCCACGTCTTGTGCGGCACTTCGACCGTGATCTGGCGCCGAGCGAGATCGATGCTCACCGTCGGTGCCGGGCCCGTCACTTCGGCGCCGCTCGCCGCGTCGGTCAACGTCGCGCTTTCGCCGTGCACCGTCAGGAAGTACTGCGCCGGGGCGCTCACGTTCGCGCCGAACGGGAACGGGTGTGCTTCCCCTTCGTTGCCGCCGATCGCGATCGCGGCCGCGACCAGGTTCGGGTCCTCCAGCGTGTTCAACGTGATCCGAAATGCCGTCGCTTTGCCCTTTGGGCGGACGCGCAGTTCGATCAGGTTCGCGGCGTTCTCGTCATAGCCGGGACCCGTCGGGTAGGTGTAGGTG
>DATJOE010000188.1:0-21841 GCA_035507305.1 Solirubrobacteraceae bacterium
TCGACGAGCGCCCGCCTGCTCCGGGAGGGCCGCGGCACGCCGAGGCGCTGTGCGTCGATCCCAAGCCCCACGAGATCGCGGGCGCGCAACGGAACATCCGGGTCGAACAGGAACTTCTGCGGCACGTAGCCGATCAGCCGATGCCGCCGCGCGTGCTCGCGGGGGTGGGCAGGCCCGCCAAAGAGCACGCGTCCCGCACTCGCCGCCTGCAGCCCGAGGATCACCCGGAACAGCGTCGTCTTCCCCGCCCCGTTCGACCCGATCAGGCCGGTGAACTGGCCCGGCGCGATCTGGAAGCTCACCTGATCGAGGATCGTGCGCCCGGACAGCCGCACGCAGACGCCGTCGACCTGGAGGACCTCCTGGGCCGGGGTGGCCGGCGGCGCCTTGTGCGGCGCCTCGTTCATGGCACGAGCTTCTGCGTGGAGACTTTGTCCTTCACGGCCTTTTCCAGCGCCTTGACCTCGGCGAGCATCCACTGCTGATAGTCGTATCCCGGCGTTGGCATCGTCTCGTACACACCGACGACCGGCACGCCGTACTTCGCGGCCAGTTTCAGGAACGATTCCGTGAGCGTGTCGGTGACCTGCTGGTTGTAGACGAACACCTTGACCTTGTGCTGCGCGAACAGGCTGTTCTGGAGCGTCACGTCCTGCGGCGCCGGATCGGTCCCGTTCATGATCGACGCCTGCAGCGTGAAGGGAGTCATGTTCTTCGTCCCGGCGGCTTCGAGCATGTAGTCGCCGACCGGCTCGGTCGTCGCGACTGGCGTGTTCGGGTAGGCCGCCTTGAACTTTTCGATCGCTTCATGCCAGGGCGTCAGCGATTCTTCGAACTTCTTCGCGTTTTCCTGGAAGTACGCTGCGTGGGCGGGCGCCAGCGCCGACAGGTCGCTGACCAGCGCCTTCGCTACCGCCGGCATCGTTTCCGGTTTGTACCAAAGGTGGGGGTTCCGAGTGGAGTCCGGGAGGCCGAGCAGCTTCTGGACGTTGATGACCTTCCGCGAAGAGCTCGGCGAGGCCGACTCGATCTTTTCCATCCACGTGTCGTAGCCAACACCGTTTTCGATCAGCAAGCTCGCCGCGCTGACCGTCTGCGCGACGCTGGGGCTCGCTTCGAAGGTGTGCGGGTCGGTGTTCGGGTTGCTCTCGATCGCCGTGACCTTCACATACTTGCCGCCGATCTGTTCGATCACGTTCGCGTACTCGTTCTCCGCGCCCACCGCGTCGATCGGCGCGGAGTCCTGGCCGCCCTGCGCGGCGCTGCTCGCTTTCGAGGACCCGCCGCAGCCCGCCACGCAAACCGCGACCAGCAGACCAGCCAGCCCCACCACCATCAAGCCCAGCACACGCACACGCAAAACACGGCTCATCGGCACTCCTTCTAAGTCGTCGGATCGAACGCCCAGCGTCCAGGCCCCATCCGGGAGCCCGCGACGACTATACATCAAATAAGACTAGCTCTTGTTCTCGGCAAGTTCGGGAGGTTCGCGGGACTCTGCCCGACCGCTTCGGGCCGAGCGTAGGACCGGCTCCCCCGGAGACCCAAGGGCTCGGTCCGCGGGTCAGTGCGTCTGCGGCGTGCGGGCGCCGGTTTCGCAGGACTTCGAAGATCGGCTGACCAAGCTCAAACTCCGTCTCGCGGACATGACGGCCGGTGTGCAGCCTGCTTGGCCGCCAGTCCCCGCACCTGAGCGCTCACCCCAGCCCTCCTATATAATAACAAGCCCTATTCTTATATACTGGTTCGGAGTCTCATGATCACAACCCCGCGAGCGCCTCACAAGACGTCCCGCCTACGCAGGAATCGCCCACCGCGCACCAGAGGCTGCGACTGCTGCCCCACCGACGGCTGCTGCGGAGGCATCCAGTGCATCTGCAACCGCCACCTTCTATCCCCGATCAACAAGAGCATGAAGCAAGCCTCGTTCGGCTCCAGCGGAGGCATGATCGCCGCGATGGGCCTGGTGCTCTCGCTGGTCGTCTCCGGCCACGCCGAAGCCGCGATCGCTGGAGGCATCGCCGTGACCGTAGGCGAAACCGTCTCCATGAGCGGCGCCGAGTACATCTCAGAGACCGGCAACAATCGTGTCCATCGCTTCGCGACGATGGGCATCGCCTCCTGCGTCGGCTGTCTGTGGCCGCTGCTCCCGCTGTTCGCGGGCCTCTCGGTCTGGTGGGGAGTCCCGCACTCGCTCATCGGCGTGTGGGTCATCTCCCGCCTGCGACCGGAACCCACCACCAAGGCCATGCGGGACATCCTCATGATCTTCATCCCCGCCGTGATCCTCTCGATGGTCGCCACCACCTACATCCCGCAGATATGAGGACGTGCGGCCATCTAAGTGGATACCCCATGCGCCAAGCGGCCGTCGCGGCGCCAGGGCCGCTGTTGGCCGGGACCGTCAGGGCCGCGCACCAGCTGGCTCGGGATCGGCCTCTCGATCGCCAGCGTCATGACGTTGCGACCACGTGCGCACGGAACTACGCGGTCGCTGCGCCGTGGGCCTGATCAAGGCCGACCTGCCCCTGCCCCAGACACGCTCGACGCAAACAGCGCAGACCGGCCAGCTCCTCTTCACCCTTGTCAATTGCCACTACCCTGCGAACCCTCGCGCCGGCCGGTCGTCTCCTCAGCGAAGCGTGGGATGAGTCTCTCCATCGTCACCCGCAACCCAGGCAACTCGCGCTCGACGACATCCCAAACCAGCCCGAGGTCCACGCCGAAGTACTCGTGGATGAGCTTGTCCCGCATCCCGGCGATCTGGCGCCACGGGACCTCGGGCTCGAGCGCCCCGCGTCTCCTCCGACAAACCCTTGACTGCCTGGCCGAGGATCTCGACGTTGCGGATCACCGCATCCTGGGTCTTGCGATCCGAGAAGAACCCCTCGCGACCCTCGGCGGTGTACTCGAGGATCGCGTCGATCGCGTCCACAGCGTGCAGCAGGTAGACGCGCTGGTCTTTCACAGAGGGACGGCCTCGGAGTAAATCCGACCCCGTAGGTGCGGGCTCACACCGCCGTCGCTGATCACATCGACACGGACTTGGAGCAGCTCCTCGAGCTCCTGCCAGAGCGCCACGAGATCCAAGAGGCTGCGCCCCTCCTCCATTTCGACGAGCAGGTCGACGTCGCTCGTCGAAGCAGCCTCATCCCTCGCCGCGGAGCCGAACACGCGCACGTTGTGCGCACCGTGGTGCGCTGCGTGCCTGATGATGTCTTCTCGCCGGGCACGCAGCCTGACAAGGTCGACCGGTGTATCCGTCGACGCCGCAGGGCTGGCCGGCCGCCGCTTGCTCGGCTTCGGGACAAAATCTCGGGACAAATCCGGTCCGGCTTCCGCCGCTCGTAAGACGAAAGCCCTGGATTTCCAGGGCTTTCGTGAGTAGCGGGGGCGGGGACTGAACACCTATCAGCGACCGGAACCGCCCACCGCATCTCAGAAATCTGGACCCTAGCCTAGCGCTTCGGCGACTCGGAATCCAGACCAGGCCGCCCTCGGCCGGACCTCGCGCTCCGGTGCGTGCGAGCGATCATAAGAGGCGTCGAGCACGCCGGGCGTGGCGTTGATGGAGGCGCTTCGGTGCCCGTGGTCGCTCGGGCGAAGCGCTGCCAGCCTAGATAGGTGTCGTCGGCCGGCGTGGCGTCGTGGAGTATGCGGAGTCAGCCTGGTGCTCAGTCTCGGCGTGCCAACTGGCGAGGAGGTCGAGTTGCTGTTGTGCTCGGCTTGCCGGTTCGGCTGTGTAGGCGATGAGGGTCAGTCCGTCGCCTGTTAGCTCAAGGGCGTCTCCGGTCAGCTCGATCTCGCCGACGAGCGCGTTGTGCAGGCACTTCATGCTCGTTTGGTGGAGGCGAACGTCGTGGCGTGCCCAGCGGGTAGAGAACGCGGTGCTATTGGTCGCCAGCTCGCCGACGAGCTGGTTGAGCGCTGCATCCTGCGGGTTCTTTCCCGCTTGGATGCGCAGAGCCGATGTGAAGTCGTCGGCGATGCTGTCCCACTGGACGAAGAAGTCGGGCGCGCGTGGGTCGAGAAAAACGAACCGGGCGATGTTCATTGGCAACGTCTCGGGCGTGAGTACCTCTGCGTAGAGCGCGAAGCACAGCTTGTTGGCGGCGAGAATGTCCATGCGGGCGTTGCGGATATACGCGGGTGTCTCAGTCATCGAGTCCAGCAGGCGGCGGATGCTCGGGCGAACGTCGGTGCGGCTTCGCCCGGTGGGGCGGCCTGTCGGGGCGCCATCCGACGGCGGCGCGGCAGCGCGGGCGAGGTCGAACAGGTGGATGCGCTCGGCCTCATCGAGTTGCAGGGCGCGGGCGAGCGCGTTCAGGACCGACTCGGATACGCCTCGGAGGTTGCCGCGCTCCAGGCGGGCGTAATACTCGTTGCTGATCCCGGCGAGGATCGCTACCTCCTCACGCTTGAGGCCCTGGACGCGACGCCCACGGCCGTACTCGGTGATCCCGGCTTGGGCGGGCGTGAGCCGCGCCCGCCGGCTCATCAGGAACTCGCGGATATCGCCTGTGTCTGCCACGGGCACCACGTTACGCCGTATCGGCTGTCTGAACCACGTACTGCCAGTACACGTTCTGACAGGTCCTTTCGCGCCGCCACGTTCCGCGCTGAGATTGGGTCCACATACCAGCTCGAAAGGCTTCTCCCGTGAACTCCACGATCACCCCCACACCAAACCGGACAGCACAGCGCGCAGCGCTCGGCGTGGCGATGCTCGGGTTCTTCGTCGTCGCGCTCGACGCTCAGATCGTGAACGTCGCGCTGCCCACTATCCGCCAGCACCTCGGCGGTGGCTTGGCGGGCTTGCAATGGGTCGTGACGGGGTACACGCTGATGTTCTCCGCGCTGCTGCTATTCGGCGGCACGCTCTCGGATCGTGTCGGCGCGAGACGCGCCTACGGGGTAGGCATGATGCTGTTCGTCGCCGCCTCGTTCGTCTGCGGTATCGCGCCGACGCTTGGCACCTTGATCGCCGGGCGGATCGTGCAGGGGTTCGGCGCGGCGATGATTACACCGACATCGCTGGCGCTGATCCGCGAGGCATACGACGACGACGCAGCGCGGGGTCGAGCGATCGCCTATTGGGCGCTCGGCGGGTCGGTAGCCGCTGCCGCCGGGCCGGTACTCGGCGGTCTGCTGACGCAGATCGACTGGCGGCTGATCTTCGACGTGAACATTCCGGTCGGCGCCGCAGCTCTCCTCGTGCTCACGCGCGTCGCTGAGTCACCGCGCCGTGAGCGACGGTTTGACTGGACAGGCCAGATCGCGGCGGTGCTCGCCCTCGGCGGTCTGACGTTCGGGATCATCGAGGGCGGCCGGCTCGGCTACGGAGCAACCCCCGTGCTCGCGGCGTTCGTCATCGCAGCCGCCTCAGCGGTCGCATTCGTGGTCGCCCAGGCGAAGGGCCGGCAGCCGATGGTGCCGCTCGGCCTCTTTAGCTCCCGTGCGATGAGCACCGGCCTGAGCATCGCTGCGATCACGATGGCCGCGTTCTACGGCGTCGTGTTCGTGCAGAGCTTGTACTTCCAGCAGCAGCGTGGGCAGAGCGCATTGATTACGGGCTTGTTGTTCCTCCCGATGACGGGCATGGTCGCAGCGCTCAACCCACTCGTCGCCCGCGTGATGGCGAGCCGGGGGCTGCTGCCAACCACGATCGCCGGCATCGTCGTCATGGCCGCCGGCCTCGGCGCGCTATGCCTCCTGCCGGCTGGCGCCCCCGTGTGGTTGGCGTCGCTGTCGATGGTGCCGGTCGGCGTCGGAGGCTCGTTCACGGTGCCGCCGCTGACGGCGCTCGTCATGGGCCAAATCCCTGCCGAGCGCGCAGGAACAGCGAGCGGCGTACTCAACACCGCCCGCCAGATGGGCGGCTCGCTCGGTGTCGCCGTGTTCGGCGCCGTCATCGCCACACAGGCCAGCTTCATCAGCGGCCTGCGGCTCGACTTCGGCATCACAGCCCTACTCCTGATCGGAGCCGCAGGCGCAGCCCTCACGCTTCGCCCGAGCGAGCAAGCGAACACCAAACTAGCTACGACCGAAAGGACGCCATGCAATACGTGACCCTCAACAACGACCTCCAGATGCCGGCTCTCGGCTTCGGCGTCTTTCAGGTGCCCGACCCTGCCGAATGCGAACAGGCCGTCGCTCAAGCACTCCAGACCGGCTACCGGCTGATCGACACAGCGGCCTCCTACGCCAACGAGGAGGCGGTCGGACGCGCCCTCGCTGCCAGCGGTATCCCGCGCGAGGAGCTGTTCGTCACGACCAAGCTCTGGGTCGCAGACGCCGGCTACGACCGCGCGAAGCTGGCGTTTGCGCGGTCGCTGGACAAGCTCGGGCTCGACTACCTCGACCTGTACCTGATCCACCAGCCCTACGGCGACTATTACGGCGCCTGGCGAGCGATGGAGGAGCTATACGCCGAGGGCCTGATTCGCGCGATCGGCGTCAGCAACTTCTACCCCGACCGGCTCATCGACCTGATCCTCAACAACAAAGTCACGCCCGCCGTGAACCAGATCGAGACGCATGTGTTCAACCAGCGCACCGCCGACCAGACCCTAGCGAGCGAGCACAACGTCCAGATCGAGGCGTGGGGGCCGTTCGCCGAGGGCAAAAACGGCTTCTTCTCCAACCCGATCCTCGCCGGGATCGCGGAGAGCCACGAAAAGACCGTCGCGCAGGTCGCGCTCCGCTGGCTGACCCAGCGCGGCATCGTCGCAATCCCAAAGTCAGTCCGCGCGGACAGGATGGCCGAGAACTTCGACATCTTCGGCTTCGACCTCTCCGACGAGGAGATGAGCCAGATCGCGACCCTCGACACAGGCGAGAGCCAGTTCTTCGATCACCGCGACCCAGAGGCCGTCATCCGAATCAGCTCACGCCCCACACCATGAGGCCGGCGACTGTCGCGGGTGCATCCGCTAGGCGGGACATGAACACCTATGAGCGACCGGAACCGCCCACCGCATCGAGGAAGTTTGGAGCTTCTGAGCATACCGAAGTGGGCGCCGAAGTCCCGCGTGCCGCGGGTCCGAGCCCCTACCGCCGTGCCGGCGGTGGTCGCGCCCCCCGCCGGCCCTAAACTCATCGAGGCTCAGAACCGATGACTTCTGCGATATGACGACCCATCACACCGATGAGCGGCCAAGCGCAGGACGGCGAGGACGCTGGTTCGTCGCCTTGGCATTGGTCGTGGATATCCCGCTGCTGATCGTGTTCTCGGCTACGAAGGCCCCAGGATGGGCGGGTGCGGCGACATCGGCCTTCACGCTGATTTGCGGGGCTCTCTACGTCGTCTCCGAACGGCAAAGCCTGTAGACGCCAGGCCATTTGGGGAGCCTTTGCCGCCCGCGAGACGGGACGGACGGACCCGGTACGCTCAAGGGCCATGAGTAGCATTGCCGTTGAGGAGATGATCGAGCGCGCCAGTCGTGCCTTGATCGGCGCTGCGTCCGCGCCTGCGAAGGTGATCCTGTTCGGCTCTCATGCTCGCGGAGACGCCGATGAGGGCAGCGATTTTGACTTTCTCGTGATCGAGCGCGAGGTCGAGGACCGTCTCGCTGAGGCGGTCAGGCTGCGGGACGCGCTGCGCGGCTTCGGCGCTCCCGTGGACGTGATCGTGATGGACGAGGCGCTTGTCCAGCGGCGCGCAAAGGTCAAGGGCACGATGGTCGATCGCGCACTGCGTGAGGGGCGCGTTGTCGCCGAGTCCTGAGCACGTCGAGTACGCCGAGATGCTGCTGCGCCGCGCCAAGGGCGACGCTCACGCCTGCCGCGTGCTCGCCGACGACGCTGAGATTGACGACAGTGCCGTTGGCTTCCATGCGCAGCAAGCCGTCGAGAAGGCCCTAAAGATCGCGCTGGTAGTGGCCGAAGTGGAACTGCCGCGCACGCACGACCTGGAGCAGCTTGTGGAGCACGTCAAGGCGTCAGGGACTGAGGTTCCCGACGAGCTTGCGCGCGTTGAGTGGCTGACGCCTTGGGCCGCCGCGCTGCGCTACGACGAGCCGACACCGCTCGATCGCCCGGCCGCGTTGGCTGCGGCCGAGAGCGCGACCAACTGGGCGACGGCGCTTGTCGGCGCCTGAGTCCCGTCTTGCCGGGGTTGGTCCGTGCCCTCTTGGGCGAGGGCAGCAATGAACGGCTCACGGACAGCGGGGTCGCAATGCTGCTCCTCAAGCGCTCGCTTCTCGGCGTCCGGGTCGCCGCCCGCCGGGTAGTCCCGCCCAGGCCCGCAGACGAGCGGGAGCGGGGATAGTCCGTCCCACGCGGGTCCGGGGAAGGTCGCGTCTATCTCGATCCGCCGGCCGTCCAGCGCGATCGTGAGGTAGCGGTGCACGTCAACCAGCCCGCGCGCAGGGACGGCCTCGGCGACGCTGGCGCCGAACAGGTCAAGGGCGCGAGCGTGATCGAGCGCGTAGACGCGATGCACGATACGCGGGGCAGTCTCGGGAAACCGCTCGGCGAGCGCTTCGGCGAGGAACAGATGCTTGGTCGAGCAGGTGCCACGACCCTCGCGCAGCATCCCCGCGACCGTCCGGTCAGCGGGGCGACCATACGGCAGGGCTCGCACAGCTTCGACAAGCTCGACAAGCGATGCGTCAGCGACGGGCAACCGACGGCTCCTGCACGTTCTGGATGAATCGCGCTTGCTCGGGTCGGCGCTGGTATCCCGCAGCCTCCCAAAACCTCATCGCGGCCAGGTCGTCCTGCACGACGATCGCGGTCAGCCTGACCGCGCCCCGTGCCCGCAGGCGGCGCTCGCCCTCGCGCAGTAGCTCGGTGGCTATGCCTTGCCGCCGATGCTCGGGATGCACCACGAGCTTGTAGAAGCTGCCGCGCCACCCATCCCATGCCGCGATCAGCGAGCCGACCACAGCGCCGCCCGATTCCGCGACGAGCAGCGCGCCAGGGTCGCGCGTCAACAGGTGAGCAAGCGCCTCGGGCGTGTCGCTCACGCTCGACGGGCCACCGCCGAGCGCCCACAAGCTCAGAACCGCACCGATGTCCTGCGAGCCAGCGCCGCGCAGCACACGCCGTTGGGATTCTCCATGCGGCGGTCGGCTGACGCTCGTGCCGGCGGGGTCCATCATCCGCAACTAGCTTACGCAGACCTCATGGAGTACGACCTCGGCAGCGGAAAAGTATCGTGTTGATGCGTGATGTCGGCTTACCTTTCGATTTGCGCGATCTTCAAGGACGAGGCGCCCTACCTGCCTGAGTGGATCGAGTTTCACCGGCTCATGGGTGTCGAGCGGTTCTTCCTCTACGACAACGCCAGCAGCGACGGCAGCCGGGAGGCCCTTGAGCCGTGGATTGCCCAAGGCGTCGTATCGGTCGCAGACTGCTCGATCCCGTTGGGCGAGGGCGGCCAAAGCTGGGCCTACGCGGACGCACTGAGGCGAGCACGAGGACGCACCCGCTGGCTAGCGTTCATCGACTTGGACGAGTTCCTTTACGCGCCCACAGGCGTACCGCTACCGGACGTGCTCAGAGACTACGAGCAGCACCCCGGCGTCGTCGTGAACTGGCAGGTCTACGGCTCGTCCGGTCGAGTAGCCGCAAACGACGGCCTCGTGATCGAGCGTTTCGTCAGCCGCGCGAGGACCGAATGGGTGCGCAACCGTCGCGTCAAGAGCATCGTGGACCCGCGGCGTGCGGTGCGGCCGATTGGCCCGCACTTCTTCGCGTATGAGGACGGAGCGCTCGCTGTCACAGAGGACCACCGGCCGGCGCGCGTGATCGAGCGCCGCGCGTGGGCGAGGCGGATGCGGCGTGGCCTTCTGCGGCTGCCACTGATGGAGACGGACCCGTATGCGGTGCGCGACTCGTCGGTCAAGCATGTATCTGTCGCCCGGATGCGGCTCAACCATTACGCCGTGCGCTCGCGGGCGGAGTTCGAGCAAAAGACAGCGCGGCATGGCAACTCGCGCCTCGCGCCGCGTTACTTCGCCTACCACGACCGCAACGAGGTCCATGACCCCACGCTCGTCTCCTACGCGAGCGAGGTCCGTGCGCGGCTCGCCACCATTCACGACGATGACGCTCGCTGACCGCCGCGCAGCCGCCGCCGTGGACCTGGCGCAAGCCGGCGAAGCCGACGCCGCCGTGCAGGTCGTTGATTATGACCCTGACCCCGCGTGGCCGCAGTCCTTCCAGGCCGAGCGCGCCCGCCTCACGCCCCCGCTTGACGGTGCCGATGTCCACCACTTCGGCTCGACCGCCGTGCCCGGCTTGGCCGCGAAGCCCGTCATCGACATGATCGCTCTCCTGCCCGACATCGACGCGCCGATCGCAGCGTTGATCGAGCGCGCCGGCTACCAGTTCCCCCCACGCATATAACGCGACGCTCTCGCACGGCGGTTCCTCTGCTACCCGGCGGCGTCGCATCGGACCCACCACCTGCACCTTGTCGATCAGCAGCGCAAGTTGGACCGTCGCCTGCGCTTCCGTGATCGGCTGCGCGCAGACCCCGAGCTCGCGCGGGAATACGCGGCGCTCAAGCGCAACCTCGCCGCTCGCTTCGCCGACGACCGCGAGGCATACACCGAGGCCAAGCGTCAATTCATCCGCGCCAACGGAGGCTGACTGAAGCTCAACGCTCATCTCGGGCGTGAAACCCTCATGTCACCATCGCCCGGCGCGGTGAAGTTGCTCCGCGTAGCCGATTGCGATGAGACGTTCGTCGGTGATTCCGAGCGCGGCGCGCAGCTCAGCGACGAGTTGGTGCTCGTGGGCGAGGTCAGAGTCGGGCGGCGCGACGGCCTCAAGCTCGATGAACGTCCCTAGCTGCTCGACCTGATCGAGATGGATACGGACGGTCTGCCAGAGCAGCAGGTGACGACGCTTGACGACGATGCCGCGTATGCCGATTGCGGCGGCCAACGCCGCGCATAGCACCGTAGCGTCGCTGACCTCGATGATGCGATCGCGACTCTCGCGCTGCTGCGACTCGCTGGCGCGCTCGAACTGGATCAGGTGCGGGCGACCGGGCTGCTCGTCGCGGAGCTTGAGCCCACCATGCGTGACCGCGAAGTAGGTATCGCGTTGGACAATCTCGCCGTGATCGTCCGCGCCAAGCGCTCGACAGACCTCCAGCGACGCGCCAGGGTCCGGGTCGTGAGCCTTCAACTCGATATTTCTCCGCGGTCGCTGCACGCCTGTCGATGTCTGGTCGGATCAGTTGGCCGGTAGTCCGAGCAAGAGGGGTAGTTCGTCGAGCGAGCGCAGCGGCTCGGCTCCGGCTTGCCTGAGCGCTTCTGCGTCGCTGTCGGCGGTGTAGCCAATCGCGCGCATCTCAGCGGCGACGGAGGCCCGGACGCCGGAAGGCGTGTCCTCCACGACCGCGCAGCTGGCGGGCTGCGTTCCCATCCTTGCCGCCGCGCGCAGGAACAGGTCGGGGGCGGGCTTGCCGTTGGGAACGGCGTGCGCAGAGAAGCGCACGTGCTCGGGGAAGAGATGATCGAGGCCCGTGAGCGCGAGCGAGAGTCGGGTCTTTTCCAGCTTGCCTTGAGAAGCTACGCACACGGCCACCCCCTCGGCGAGCACCGATTCGACCGCCTCCGCCGCCCCGGCGACCGGCCGCAGTTCGCGGCGGAAAGCGTCTGCGCGCTCAGCCTCATAGCGCGCCATCCAGTCGGAAGGTAGAGAGCGGCCAAGTTTTGCCTCCGCGCGAGCGAGCACGTCCGCCAGCAGCAGTCCTTGGTACTCGCGGCGTGCCTGCGGCAGCGCCGTCGGCAAACCTTAGCGCGTCGGATTTTCGGCCCCGACCGCCTGCGCCTCCTGCGCGCGGAACTCGCCGACTCCACCACGGAAACCTGGCGCGAGCAGGACGCCGAGCTTGAGCGCCTGACAAGCGAGCTGCGCGACATAGACCGCTCGCTGCACCGTCAGACGCTACGCCTTGAGGAACACGAGGACTCAGACCATCCAGTCGTCGCGCTCGCCACACGACGTATCGAGGAACTGAGCACCCGCAAGCGCGCCGTCGCCGAAGCAATCGACGCCCTCAAGGTCGAGCGCCCGGCCGGGCATCACCCCGACGAAATCCTTGCCATGCTCGACGCCGTTCCCGATCTGCGCCCCTCGCTACACAACGCAACCGAGCAGGAACTCGCCGACCTGCTCGCAGCGTTCGACGTGACGATCGGCTACGACAAGCCAAACCGGCGCCTCACGCTCACAGCAACCATCGGCCCCGGCCTCATGCCTACACCCGAAAACGACGACGACCGCCCGGAGGGGCGGTCGCTGATATTTGGCATAGCGGGGGAGCGATTCGCTCCTAACGGCAACCGCGCGGTTGCCGTGGAGCGAGCGCTCCTTGGCTGGCCTGGATCGTGAGCATCGGGCAGCAGGCCGGTCACGGCTCCGGGCGCTCACCCCTCTGAGCGCCGGCCGCACCTGCGCCTGGCGAGCGCGCGATTTCCCGCGCGCCTACTCATCCCAGGCCTGTACCACTGTCTGGCGCTTGACGAGCCCGTCCGCCAGCTCCAGCACGGTGGCACACTCGACGGCGGTGCCGTCGGGGTAGCGGCAGGACTCGGTGAAGGCCGCGCCGGTGCGGTCGCAGACGGTGTGCCGCACGCGGTGGCTCATGTCGCGCCCGCACACGTCCTCGAGCCAGGCACGGACCTCCTGCACGCCGAGCAGCACGCGCGGGGCACTCGGCTGGGAGACGCGGTCGATCAGCGTGACCTCGGCGTCCGGCGCGTACATCGCCAGTTGCGTGGCCGCGTCGCGCTCCTCCACAGCGCGGGTGAACGTCTCGATCTGGAACTTCTGCATGGTGGGCATGGCGACTCCTTTGATCCTCGGTGACAGTGGTGCAGGTACACGGCGAGAATGCCGAGGCCGCCGTTGTCAGGCCGTCAAGCAAACGTCAAAGCCCCAGCTGGCTACGCTGTGAGCCTGGTGTTGCGCATAGGGCTGTTCGGGGGGATGACGGTGGACTGCGACGGCGAGCAGCTCGCCGCCCCGGGCGCGCGGCGCGCCTGGTCGCTGCTGGCCTTCCTGGCGCTCTTCCCCGGCGCCCACCCGCGCAGCGAGATCGCCGCCCGGTTCTGGCCGGACGTGCTCGACTCAAGCGCGCGTGCAAGCCTGCGCAGCGCGGTGTGGTCGCTGCGGCGCATCCTCGGAGCCCATGCCGACCGGCTGCAGGTGGACCGCAACAGCGTCGGCCTCGACCGCGCGGAGCTGTGGGTGGACGCGGTGGCCTTCCGCGAGCTACTCGACAACGGTCGCGCGCGCGAGGCCGTCGAGCTGTGCTCCGGAGAGTTGCTGGCGGGCTTCGAGGAGGAGTGGGCGCTGGTCGCTCGCGACGAGCACCGCGAGCAGCTGCTCGGCGCGCTCGAGCACGTGGCGGCGCGCGCTGAGGCGGAAGGAGACATTGAAGGCGCGCTGGAGTACAGCCGCCGCGCCGTTGTAGTCGACCCCCTCAGCGAGGACGCGCACCGGGCGCTGATCGCGCGCCTGGCTGCAGCCGGGGATCTCGCGCGGGCGCTCGTGGTATACCGCGCGTTGGCCGAACGCCTGCGGCGGGAACTCTCGGTGGCGCCGTCGCCCGCTACGCGTGAGCTCGTGCACAAGCTGCGCCTGGAGGGCGCCGAGCCGGCGGGCGAGGAGCTCGCCGCGGTCACGTCGGCAGCCCGCGCGAGCCCACAGGCCACACAACCGTCCGAGGACGGCACAGCCACACGCGAGCGACGGCCGCGCTCCGGTGGCGTGCACGACAGAGGTCCGCTCGTCGGGCGCGAACGCGAGCTGCAGAGGCTGCTGGAGGTGTGGGAGCGTGCGCGCGCGGGAAGTGGAGCGGTGGCGTGCGTGCGGGGGGAGGCGGGCATCGGCAAGACGCGTTTGTCCAGTGAGCTGCTAGCGCTCGCCGCCGAGCAGGGTGCAGCGGTGGCGGCGTGCGCGCCGCTCGACCTCGGCGGCGCCGCTCCGTTCGGCCTGTGGGCAGAACTGCTGCGCAAGCTCTTGCCGGCCATCCCCAGCCCACCTGCCGAGGCGGCGTGGCCCGAGGATCTCGCGCGCCTGGTGCCAGAGTTGCCAGCGATGCTCAGGCGCGCTGGGCGGGAGCGACCATTCGTCTCGCCGGACCTGGAGCGCACACGGCTGCTGGAGGCGACCGTGGCTGCCGTCGAGTGGGCTGCCGGCTGCCGCCCACTGGCGCTGCTTTTCGAGGACACACACCTCGCCGACGCCTCCAGCCTGGAGCTGACGGGCTACGTGGCGCGGCGCATCGACACGCTGCCGGTGCTGTTCGTGCTCACGCGCAGGCTGCTGCCCCGCAGCGCGGAGTCCGAGCGCCTCGAGCACGCGCTGCGCCAGCGGAGCCTGCTGCGCGCGGAGCTGACGCTCGCCCCGCTGGAGCGCGAGGCCGTGGCGGAGCTGGCGCTGGCGGTGGCGGCACTAGCGCGCGCCGACGTGCAGCGAGTGGTGGACGCGGCGGAGGGCAACGCGCTGCTGGCGGTCGAGACCGCGCGGGCGCTCGCTCGCGGCGAGCGGGAGCTTGCGCAGGGCGTGCGCAGCGCGGTGCAGGGGGCATTCGGCACGCTCGCGCAGGACGGCAGGCGCTTCGTGGAGCTGGCGGCGGTGGCAGCGCGAGAGGTCGAGCCCGACGAGATCGCCGCACTGCGCGTGGCCGACCCGGCGGAGGCGGCGGCGCAGGCGCTCGACAGCGGCATGCTGGTAGAGCGCGAGCGGAGGATCGGCTTTCGCCACTCGCTGCTGCGAGATGCCGCCTACGCGGAGATCGCCCTGCCGCGGCGCGCGAGCCTGCACGAGCAGTGGGCGCGCACGCTGCTAGGCCGCCCCTCGCCCGGCGGCCCGGGACGCGCCGCGGAGATAGCCCGCCACCTGCGCCTCGCGGGCAGGGACGCCGAGGCCGTCGAGCAGCTCGCGCTGGCCGCAGCCGGAGCACGAGCTATTGGCGCGCTGACAGAGGCGGCGGACTACCTGGAAGAGTGCTTGTCGATCGCGGGCCAGGACGGGGCGGGCGTTGATCCCGATCTGTGGCTGGAGCTGGGCGAGGTGCGCGCATGGCGCGGGCTGAGGACGGAGGCCGAGAAGGCCTTCGCCCGAGCGCAGGAGCTGCTGGAGAGCCGCCCCCTGGAGCTTGCGCGGGCGTGGCTGCGCAGCGCGCGCTCCTACCACGGCCCCATCTGTGCGCCCGCGATGGTGCGCCAGTGCTGCCGCGAGGCGCTCGCCTTGCTCGACCGCGCCGACGCGCCGGCGGCACTCGAGCGTCGCGAGGCGCTGGCCGCGCTCGCGTGGGCGGAGGCGGTGGCGGGCAGCGTGGAGGAGGCGGAGCGGCTGCTGGTGCAGGTGCACGGACTCTCCTCCCAGGTCAAGCCCGACGACCTCTCCATCTACGACATCGCCCACGCGCGCGCCCTGGCGATGATGCGCAAGGGCGATTTCGTGGCGGTCTACGCCCCCTCGATCGCCGCCGGCGAGGCCATCACACGAGCGGGGCGACCCGACCTGGCTTACGGCTGCTGGGCCAACGCTGCGGGGGCGGCCGCCGCCGCGGGCGACTACGAGCGCGCGCTGGCGTTCATCGACCGCTGCGCGCAGGCGCTGGCGGGCAAGGGCCTGCTCGTGCTCGAGTTGCAGCTACTGGCGATGCGATCGTTCCTGCTTCTGCGCATCGGCCACACCGCCGAGGCGCGCGAGACGGCGGATCAGGAGCGCTGGCTCGCCGGCCGCCTCGGTGCCGCGGAGCTCGAAGGGATGGCCGACCACGACCGCGCGCTGGTGGCCCTCGCCGAGCGCGAGCCCGCGCTCGCCGGCGAGCTCTTCCAGCAGGCCCTCGACGGCGAGGCGCCCATCAGCCGCCCGCTCACGCGCCTGTTGCGAGCGGAGGCGCTGGCCCACGCGGGTTGCTTGGCGGAGGCCGAAGCGGAGGTGCGCGCCACGGCGCTCGAGCCGGTGCGCCCGAGCGACTTCCCCGCGACGCTCGTCGCGCGCATGGCCCGCGTGCAGGGGCTGATCGCGCTGCTCACGGGCGACCGCCCGCTGGCGGAAAGGCGCCTGCGCGAGTCCGCCGACGGCTGGGGCAGGCTCGTGTCGACGTTCAGCCGCAGCGACAGCCTCACGGTGGCGCTGGCCGACCTGGGGCGCCCGGTTGTGGGACTGATCGAGCCCGAGCGCGAGCACGAGCGGGTGCTGGCGGAGCTGCAGGCGATTCAGAAAACCACGAAAGAGGGGGTCGAGCATGCCGTCGTTTCATGACAGCGCCGTTACGGGCGCCGATGTGCAGGAGGTGTGGAAGCTGCTGTACGACCCGGCCTGCTTCCCGGAATGGTGGGCGGGCATCGGGACGGTCGAGAAGGGCTCCGACGACGGCTCCTACACGATGTATCCGGAGGGCTATCCCGACTTCCCAATGGCTCAGCTGCTTGACACCGAGCGCGAGGAGGGCCGCGTGACGGTTTCCTGCCTAGTCTCCGACCTACGCTTCGAGTGGGTCCTGGAGCCGCTGGAGGGCGGCGGCACGCGCATAGGTGTGGACGTGGAGATCCCCGAGGCGGAGGCCGTGCGGCTGGATGCCCAGCGCGAGACGATCCACGCCTCGCTGGCGAGGCTCGCGGAGCTGTCGGCTTTGACGCTCGATTGACGGCTCGGTGACGCGCGAGGAGCGAGCATCGTGACGCAACCTGCAACCACCTCGAGAAGGGAGCGTGTGATGAGCGCCACGGGAATCGACGAAGCGAAGCTCGAACAGTTCATGAACCAATTCGTGGGGGACCTCGGGGCCACTTTGACGGCGCCGCTCGTGCTGATTGGCGACAAGCTGGGGCTGTACAAGGCGATGGCCGACAGCGAGCCGCTCACGCCCGCCGAGCTGGCCGAGCGCAGCGGCTGCCGCGAGCGATACATCCGCGAGTGGCTGTGCCAGCAGGCGGCCAGCGGCTACGTGGAGTACGACGCCGTCGAGGGCACCTTCAGGCTGCCGCCGGAGCAGGCGATGGCCCTGGCCGACGAAGACAGCCCCGCCTTCATCCCAGGCGCGTTCCAGCTGGCGGCCGCCGCGCTCAAGGACGAGCAGCACATCACGGAGCGCTTTCGCTCCGGTGAGGGCTTCGGCTGGCACGAGCACCACCACGACCTGTTCGCCGGGACCGAGCGCTTCTTCCGCCCGGGCTACCTGGCGAACCTGGTCGAGTCGTGGCTGCCGGCGCTGGACGGCGTGGTCGACAGGCTCACCGCCGGCGCGCGCGTAGCGGACATCGGCTGCGGGCACGGCGCATCGACGATCCTGATGGCCGAAGCGTTCCCGGCGAGCGAGTTCGTCGGCTCGGACTACCACGAGGGCTCCGTGTCGGCGGCGCGCGTTGCGGCACGGCGCCGTGGAGTCGCCGACCGCGTGAGCTTCGAGGTGGCCTCCGCCAAGGACTTCACCGGCGGCCCGTTCGACCTCGTGTGCGTGTTCGATGCGTTGCACGACATGGGCGACCCGGTGGGCGCCGCGTGCCACGTGCGCGAGCAGCTTAGGCCGGATGGCACATGGATGGTGGTCGAGCCCTTCGCGGGCGACTCCGTGGAGGAGAACCTCAACCCCGTCGGGCGCATCTTCTACGGAGGCTCGACGATGCTGTGCACGCCCGCGTCGCTGAGCCAGGAGGTGGGCCTCGCACTCGGCGCCCAGGCCGGCGAGCGGCGCCTCACCGAGGTGCTGGGCGACGGCGGCTTCAGCCGCGTGCGGCGCGCCACGGAGACCCCGTTCAACATCGTCCTGGAGGCTCGACCCTGATGCTGGAGAAAGCGCTCGCCCACCCCACTGTGTTCGTCCGCGATCTGCAGCGGGCGCGCGAGTTCTACGAAAGGCTCGGGCTGACGGTGTCCGCGCAGGCCTCCACCGGCATCTTCATGTCGGCGGGCGCGGGCACCATATTCCCGCTGCTGCACAGGGCGGACTTCACGCCGCCTTCGCACACGATCGCCGCCTTTCAGGTGGAAGACCTGCGTGCGACGATAGAAGGCCTGCGCGCCCGGGGCGTGCTATTCGAGGAGTACGACACCGCGGGCCTGCGCACCGAGGACGGCATCGCCGACATGGGCGCCTACAGGGCGGCGTGGCTGAAGGACCCCGACGGCAACTACATCGGCCTGCACGAGCCGCCGCGGGCGTGAACTCGCAGCCGAACCGGCTGGCGCGAGCAACGACCAACGTCAACACGAAGGAGACCCACATCATGATCTGCACGCTCACAGCGCGACGCCTGAAGCCAGGCGCCTACGAGGACTTCCGCGCCGCCTGGGACCCCAGCGCCGCTCCGGCCGACGTGATCGGGCGCTGGAAGCGCATCTACCACGTGCGCGACCTCGCCGACGAGAACGTCGTCATCTCCTTCGGCCTGTTCGACGGCGACGAGCAGGAGTTGCGCCAGATGCAGGCGAGGATGGCCCGCAGCGACCAGGTCTCGCGCGTTCAGCCGCTGGTCGAGGAGGTGCTGCTCGACGGGGCCTACGAGGTGATCGAGGAGATCGTCCCGGAGGCTGGCGCAGCGCCATGAGCAGCTGGCGAGCTGCCGCTTGCGCAGTGCCGGGACCGAATCTCGGGACAATCCAGCCCAGCCTTCGCCGCCCCACCGTCTTGACACTTCCGCGCACAACACGCCACCCTCGCCGCCACCGTCGAAGAACAGCGTCGGGGAGCGTATCCGCGCTCTCAAGGCCGAACGCCACAGGCAGAGACGATCCTCGCTACGTTCGACCTTGAGCAGCGCCAGTGCACCGTCTTCAGGTCGAACGCGACCGAAATACACCGAGGTACGCAGGCGCTCGTATCGAGCGCCTTCACAGGTGCCATCGATCTCAACGATCTTGCGGCCAACGTTACCGATAGGGCTATAGCGGGGGCGGGATTGATCGCTAAACCTGCGACCGCGATTCGGGCTTGGGGGATTTGGGATTTGGCCGGTAAACGCTGGGCTTACGAACGAATCTGGTGATGGACTGGCGCATCGGCGAGCACGGAGGCCAAACTTGAATCAGCGGGACGGCGTCCGTACAGTCGCTCTGTGCGTACCCGGCGACTGGAGCTTCGTTGACAGATGACGAGCAGCATCTCGACGCCACTATGGCCGCGAGGGCGAGACGCTGACCGATTTCGCCGCACGGCAGGTGCCCCGGCCCAGGAGATCCCTGCCGATCAACAGCAGATCGTGCTCAGCGAGGATGAGGCTGTGCGTTTCCTGGATGCGCTCTACGTCGCAGATCAGAACACGGTTGCCCGCCTGCGCGAACTGCGCTAGCTACCCACTCAGGCTGGCGGTCCCCGAGGCCACTCAGCGCGAGCGGTACCGAAGCGCGGGCCGCACGCCCGGCCTCGGGAGCACGAGGTCGCCGTACACGACGGGCGTACCGCCCGGGTTGTCGATCTCCACCCGCTCACCCAGAGTGCCTTCGACCTTGATCCGGCTTTCGAACTGCCCCTGCGCGAGCGCAACATCGAGCTTGGGCATCTGAACGTTCGTGTCGGAGAGGGACATCCGGTGGTCGCACACGACGGCCGCAGCCATCGCATCCTCGTGTGACAAGGGCAGCAGCCCGATCCAAGGGTGCAAGTTGCGGCCCCCGAGCAGATCGGTCGACAGGCCGCCCGTCCTGTCCTTGACCTCCAAGAGCTCGGTCATCTCCTGCTCTGCCATGAAGGTCTGCGCTGAGAAGTACTTCCCGATCCGCCAGCAGCTCAGGGCGACGCAGTGCGCCTCGTCGGGGAGGTACTGCTGGAGGTCCGGGTTGCCTCGCTCAATGAGGACGGCGCCGTTTCGCTCAAAGAGCGCGTCGCCCCCCGTCGACCAGAAGCGCCCAGGAAAGGTCCTCGGGCGGAAGGCTGCGAAGTCAGCGGCGTACCGCTTCGCGATCAGCATTCCCCTGTAGTGGGTGTTGATCAGCCAGAGCAGCTTCACGAATTGCTCCTCCACGTCGCCGTCGGCGGTCAGGATCTGTGTTGGACGACCGGTGGTTAGCGCGTGATGAACCGCGAGATAGACCAGCGCCTCGTCCGTGGGGAGCGCTCCGGGTCCCTTCTTGGCCAACAGAAGGCCGCGCACGCCCAAGTCCTTCTGGATCCCGGCGTGCAGCGCGCTGCGGTCGGCCGCGTCAGGCTCGCGCCCGTGCTCTCGCCGAAAGCGGTCCTCTGCCGCCTGGATGTTGTAGCGACGCAGGCGCAGCAGCGCGAGGTAGTACTCGTAGACGTCGCGCCCGGGCTCACCAACGGCCGGCGGCTTCCATTCCGCGGGCTTGGCGGTGCCGTTCTTGATCGCCTTCACAAACACGTGCTCCGGATGGCGCGTGAGCCAGTCGCGCGACTCCGCCATCACGAGCGGCGTCAGGACCATACGGCCTGGCTTCTCAAGCAGCGCCTCGATGATCCTGTCATCCACGTCGTCGGCGAGCACGTTGTTGTCGATGAACCAGACCGCCTCGTCCGGGCTCTCCGCGATCGAGCGGGCGACCTCAACGGTGTTCATCGGCACCCGGTCGCCGAACTTCCAGTTCAGCCGCCGCATGTACGTCGGATGCTCAGCGACCGCCTTCGGTATGTCTTCGACTCCTTCGCGGTGGGCGTGCTCGACAGTTGAAGAACGCTTGGGCATGACCATCCCAGTCTAGAAACCCACTCGCGCAGCTCGGAGCGGTCTGGCTGTCGCGAAGAAGCGACGCGACTCCGGTCGAGTCGCTAGCCCATCTCGCACCTGATTCTGCGTGCCCGGCGTTCAGAGCGTTGACCACACCTAGGCAGGCTGGCACCAACGGCCGTCCTTCTCAGGCACGCCAGCACTTCGCCGCATATTACGGCCGATGCGTCTCCTTGCGATCGCGAGCCCGACTACGGTTCTCTCGTGAGTAGCTGCGTTTTCTGCGATCGCGAGGCCAAAAGCCGAGACGACCAGCAGCAGATTGTGCTTGGTGAGGACGAGGCGGCGCTTCCTGGACGCATTGGAGGCCGTTGATCAGGACACGGTAGCGCGCTTGCATGAACTGCGCGAGCACCCGTACCACCGGCTTCGGCGGGCACCGAAGGCTACGACGCCGTATGCCACGACGTCTATTAGTCGGGAGCCTCCCGAGTACGATCGTGTGACCACCGTCTACCAGCCCTGTGAGCGACTTCGACGGACATACCGAGAGCTACGCCGCCTACGAGGACGAGAGCGGCAACCCGCTGTTGGTGCTCTCATCGGTCCTGTTCTTCGACCTGCTTGGCGTTCAGAGCATGGCGAGAGCCCCTGACGCCGAGCAGAAACTCGGAGAGCTCCGGGTGGCACTACGCGAGGCCATCAAGCAGTCACAGATCGATCACCCATGGAGTTTGCAGGTATCCAGCTGGTTCACCGACAATGCGGTTGTTGCCCAGCCGCAGCAAACCTCCGAGCACAGCGAGAGCTTGATCGGCGGATTGGAGATCGTTGCGGCTGATCTCTTGGTGCATTGCTGGATTCGCGGGTTCCTTGGCCGGGGCGCCATCACCTACGGCGATCATCACATAAGCGACCGGTTCGTATTCGGTCCAGCGCTGGTCGAGGCGGTCAACCTCGAGAAGAAAACGCGATGGCCTCGCGTGGTACTCGGCGCAGACGCCGTCAAAGCCGAGCGAGAGCACAGCGCTTATTACAGCCAGGCGCTACAGAGTACCCAAAGCCGATGCCTGACGAGCGACGAGGACGGCGTCGTCTTTGTTGACCACCTCGGAGTCTACATCTCTAAGTCTGGAGAGTTGATCCCCGAGCAGGCTTTGCGCGCCATTCAGACCGTAACGACGAGAGCACTGTCCTCTCTGGAGCGAAACAAGGAGCCCTGGCTGAAGTGGCGATGGGCA
>DATJOE010000189.1:0-2106 GCA_035507305.1 Solirubrobacteraceae bacterium
GAGCGTCGGGCCGGCGAAGCCTTGAACGGTGAGCGCAATGAACACGGAGACGATCGCGACGAGATAGATGCGCAGCTCGGGATCGGCGATCTGCTTCAAGCGCGTGAGCGCGAGCACGATCACGCTTGTGGTCAGGCCTATCCACAAGGCCAGGCCGGGCAGCCCGAGTTCCACGACCAACAGGTTGTACGCGGATCCCCCGCTCACCTTCTGCTGTTCGATCGTTTTCGAGACCTTCCCTCCGAGCCCTGCGACCGCACCGGCGGTGCCGAGGCCGAGGCCGAACGGCTCGTGCTCGATATCGCCGGGGATCTGATTCAGGTGCTGGATCTTGGCATCTCCCCCTCCCTGTTCTCCTTCTTCCCTTTCTGCACCTGTGGTTTCGGCGCTGACCGCGCTGACGACGTGCGTGAGGCTTGCCTGACGCTTGAAGATGCCAGCCCCGTCATATGCGATCAGCGCTCCCGCGACGAGAGCGGTCAGCGCGAAGATCACGAGCAGACCCGACAGGGCACGGGTGAAGCGAATCCGTACCAGCATCGACAGCGCCACGAAGGCGGCGAGCTCGACGACCAGGTTGACGACCGACGATCGCGAGGCACATGTGGCGATCGCTAGAAGCGCACCCAGGGAACACAGCACCAGCGGCCATTTACGCCGCAAACGCCCCGCTATCAGCAGCGCGATCAGGCCCGGCAACGCGATCACGCCGATGCCCCCACCGAAGCCTGCATCCGCGCCGAGCCCCGGCGGGCGCGGGTGGGCGACGCCTTCGCTGACATATGTGCGCCCGCCTCGCCCGTTGATCCGTTCGTTATAGCCGGGGCCCCAGCTCGCCAGCGCGGCGGGGCTCAGACGCCACTGCACGGCGCTGACCATGCCGTTGGCGAGCGCGATCACGCCGAGGATCAGGAACAGCTGACGAAAGCGCTGCCTGCTGCGCACGATCACATAGCCGAAGAAGAACAGCGGCACGAACTCCAGCTGCTGGCGGTAGCCGGCGACGCTCTTGAGGAAGCCGCCGGTGTTCGGGTTGAACGCCTCCACCAGAACCACGGCCACGAACGCGAATAGCCAGCCAGACGTCGCAGGTATCGTCACGCGCCCGCGGTTGCGGGACAGGCGCATCAGCATGCCGAGCCCGATCGCGATCATGAACACGTCCCGGAACCCGGACGCGTATTTGCTCGCGGTCAGCAGCTTGACCGGTCCGTCCAACAGGCCCAGGTACATCGCGAGCAGCGTGAGGGTCACCGTGTAGCGCGTGCTGAACGCGAGCGTCATCACGACCACGATCCCGATCACCGCTCCGATCACCTCCACGAAGGTCGCGGCGCTCGGAGTTGGCATCGCCACGCTGATAACCAGCGCCAGCGCCGCGGCGACGAGCGCGGCTATCAGCATTCGCACGCGTTCGCTGGTGCGGTCACCGCGGACGGCCGGGTGGCTGCGCAACGCGCGGTCGCCCAAACTCGGATACGGCGTGCTCATCGCCCGAGGAGTTTTTGACGCAGGCCGCGCCTGTACTGCTCGGAGACGCCGTACTTCCTGATGTCGGCTAGCGAGACGGCGTTGGCGACGACGCCCAGCACAGGTGCGCTGGGCGTTCGCTTCAACAGCTGGATCAGACGGGCAGCCGATGTCTCACGTGTGTGCCCGACGCGCGCGACGATGATGATCCCGTCCGCCAGCGCCAGCAGCGGCATCGCGTCGCTGACCTGAAGCGGGCCGGGAGCGTCGAGCAGCACGACGTCGTGGTCCTCGGCGAGCGTGCGCGGCACCTCCGCCATCGTCGGGCGGGCCAGCAGCGCGGGGGGATTGGCGACCCCAGCGGTCCCCGCCAGCAGCGACACCGAGCCGCCCGGCTCGAGCACGGCGGTCGCGGTCGGAGCGGAGGACTGGGGCGCGCCGACGGCGGCACCGGGATGCAGGACGGCGACCTCCTGCATCGCTTCCTCGATCGTGAGCCTGCCTGCCAGCACGTCGGCGAGCCCCTGCTGGCCATCTGCCCGCAGGAGCCTGCGCTGCACGGGCCTGCGGAAGTCCGCCTCGACGAGCGCCACACGCTCCCCGGCTTCGCTCTGCGCGAGCGCCAGAGCGGCGGCC
>DATJOE010000190.1:0-4933 GCA_035507305.1 Solirubrobacteraceae bacterium
CGTGCACGCCACGGCCCCCGCATCCGCGCTCGCCACCATTCCTCCAGGTCGTCCGCGCTGAACCGCACATAGCGCCCGAGCCGCACATGCGGAATCCGGTTCGCTCGTGCCTCAGCGAGTACCCACGACGCGGGTACCGACAGCAACCGCCCAGCCTCCGTCGCATCGAGAAGCGGCGAGAGAGGCGCGGCTGCTGGCGCGGGCGCGTCCTGTGGTGGCTTCGTGGCGGCCATCATTGGTAATGACCCCAACTCGCTTAAAAGCGGCCAACCAATTCGATGGACCGCCGCTCAGTGCTTCTTGGAGCCCTTTGAGGCAGCGAGGATCACGTCAGCGCGGGGTGATCCACCGCCTCAACGAGTTCGCCTTCATGACGCGAGCCGTCCGAGATTCCTACAGGCTCACAGGCTGCACCTCACCGACGCCCGGCGCCGCCGATCACGACAGTCTGATCGGTCGCGTTCGCGCGGCCATACCGAGCCGCACGCACCGCCACGGCTCCCCGACACGCGGCCAGGACGCCGGCCGCGTCGCTTCGCTCCAACTGCCAGTACAGACGAGATGCACGGCCCAGCCGTGGCTGTGCGAGCGCTGTGCAACTCGTTGGCCGTTTCGGGCCGCTCAGGGTCATCACTCATGTGATGACGGCATCGAGCATCCCCGCGGCTGGAGGTGGCGGCTACGCCCGCTACCTGGAGAGCAAGACGGTCGCGCCTGAGCGCGGCGACTACTACCTGACCCCGGACGGCGAGATGATGCAGGCCCCTGGCCGTTGGCTCGCGGACCCGGAGACGCTGGCTCGGCTGGGGGTGCGGGCCGGCGAGCCGGTCGAGGGTGCCGACTTCACCGCGCTGATGGATGGACGCCATCCGGGCACGGGCAGGTGGCTGCGTCCGGAGGGCGCGGGCGGCGGTAGGGGCGGCGGGATCGATGTGACGTTCAGCGCCCCGAAGTCCGTCTCGACGGTTTGGGCACTCGGTGATCCGTGGCAGCGCGAGCAGATCGAGGCCGCGCACGCCAGAGCCGTGGAGAGCACCGTGCGGTATCTGCGCGAGCAGGTGCCGGTCGTGCGTCGCCGTTATGACGGCCAGGTCGTGGAGGAGCACGCCAAGGACGTGATCACCGCCGAGTACCGGCACACCACCGCGCGAGGGGTCAGCGGGGCGCGGGCGCCCGACCCCCAGCTGCACAGTCACGTCGTCATCAGCGGCGCGGTAAGGGAGGACGAGCGGATCGTCGCGGTCGCTTCGCGGCCGATCTTCCGGTCAGCCCGCGAGCTGGGCGCGTTCTACCGCTCCGCGCTCGCTGAGGAGCTGGCCGGCGAGGGCTATGAGATCGAGCGGGGTACCGGCAAGGACGGCCGCTACTTCGAGATCGCCGGCGTGCCACGAACGCTGATCGAGGAGTTCTCTGGCCGCTCGCGTGAGGTCGCCACGGCGGCCGAGCGGTTTCGCGCACGCTACGGCCGTGCGCCGGAACGCGGGGAGCTGCGCAACCTCGCGCTCGAGAACCGCCGAGCAAAGGAGCTGACCACACGCGCCGACCTGCAACGTGTGTGGAGCGAGACGGGCCACCGCCACGACTTCGGCCCCGACGAGGCCGTGCGCCTCATCGGTGCGCCCGAGCGGCCGAAGGTCGAGCGGTCGATTGAGGACCGGATCGAGACGCGGCTCACAGAGCAGCACGCCGTGTTCCACGCACGCGACCTGCACGCCGTCGCGCTGGAGCAGACTGCGGGAGAGATGGCGCCCGATCAGGCCCTCACCGTGGCGAGGGAGATGATCCGCGACCGGCGAGTGCTCACCCTGGAGGGCGGGCGAATGACCACGCTCGCAGTGCGCGCTCAGGAGCAAGCGATCGAACGCCGCGCCGAGCTGCTCGCCCAGCCAGCCAACCGAGACATCGGCGAGCGAACACGCGCCGCCGCAAGACGCGAGGTCGCCGAGCGCATCGGCGCACCATTGAGCGCCGAGCAGAGCACCGCCCTGGAGGTGCTGACCGGATCGGAGCGCCTTGCCGTCCTCGTCGGCCCCGCCGGCACCGGGAAGGGCGTCGTGATCGACGCCGCCGCTCGTGCCGAGCAACACGCCGGCCACCACACAATCGGCATAGCCGTGTCTGGGTCTACAGCCGAGCGCCTGGGAGCCGACAGCCCAGCCCTCACCGGACAGACACTCACTCTCGACGCGCTCGTCGCCCGCGCAAACACGGGGATAGTCGAGTTCGGCCGGGACACGACGATCTTCTTGGACGAGGCCGGGATGGTCGATCACGCGCGCCTCCACGCCCTCACTGAGCTTGTCGAGCGCTCAGGGGCGAAGCTGATCGCGGTCGGTGACGGCAAGCAGCTCCCCTCGATCGGCCCCGGAGGCATGTTCGACAGGCTCACCGGCCACGCACCGACCGCCGAACTCGCGGACATCCACCGCACCAGCGACGCCGGCGAGCAGCAAGCCTGGAGAGCGCTACGCGCCGGCGAACCCGAGCGCGCGATGGCCCACTACCACTCCCTTGGACGGCTGCACCTCGCGGACACCCGCGACCAAGCAGCCGAGAACGCCGTCCAAGCATGGGGGCGGCTCACCAGCGAACACGACGACATCCGTTCGGTGGCGCTGATCTCGGACGCCTCAAACCAAGAGATCGACCGCCTCAACGCCCGCGCGCAGCACCTACGAGCCGAACGCGGCGAACTCGGCGACCACGAGATCGCCCTTCCCAACGTCCACTACGGCCTGCGCGACGGCGACCTGATCACGTTCAACGCCCAGCACCGGCCACACGGACAGCCCCGAATCGAGAACGGCACACGCGGCCAAGTCAGCCACGTCCACGAACACGGCGTGACGATCACGCTCGACGGATCAGGGCGACGAGTTCAGCTCGCCAGCGAACAGCTCGACTCGCTACGGCTGGCCTACGCCCAACACGTCTACCGCCAGCAGGGCGCGACCGTCGAGCGCTCCATCGTCCTCACCGGCGGCTGGCAATCCAGCAAAGAGACGGCCTACGTCGAGGCCACGCGCGCCCGACACGGGACCGACTGGTACATCGCCCGCGACCAGCTCGGCGACGACGGACAGGACGCCGACCGAATCAAACGACTCTCCCAAAGCATGAGCCACAGCCGCAGGCAGATACCATCACTCGACTACCGAGAGGCCGCCGACGTCGGCTGGCAACCCAGCCGAAACCCGCTACGACTGCCGCACGTACTGCGGGGCGCCCATTGGCTCACACGACAGCCCACCCGCGACGTGCCCGACCGCAGCGCAGCACGCGGCCGGTGACCAGACTCTAGACCGCAGCACGGCCGACAAACCTCAGACCTGAACCAGCTCGACGTGTCCTCGCCAGCGCTCGGCGAAGGACTGAAGGCGATCCGTCAAGGCATTCAGGCGCTTGTCGCTCGCCGTGACCAGAAACAGACGGCACGACCCCCTATGCGCGATGATCGTGCCGACCGGCACCTGTCCGACAGCGCGAGCGATCCGATCAAGCTGGGCCTTTGCTTGAACCTCGGCCTTCGCCGACCGATCGGCGTGGTGATAGACGACGAGGCTCTGCCCACGCGCCGCGTAGTCGGCAAGCTCTCCCGTGAGCACATGCTTGATCGTCGATCTACCGGGTGCCGAGGCCAGCCCGTTATCGGGATCAACAAACACGGCATCTGCGCTCACGAGCGCAGCCAGAGCACGCTCATGCCACGCCTGTCGATCCACAGAGCGATCTAGAACTTCGCCGAAGGTCAACGTGCCGACAGGCAGCGCACCGGAATCCTGAAGTGCCTGCACGCTGCGCGAGCCCGCGACCACCCCGGTGAGACATCGCATGAGATTGGGGTCGCACACCTTCAGGCTCGCGTGCTGGCGGTTCTCCGGCTCGACGTACGCAACATGCTTACCGTCGGCGTTGTGGGCCTCATCGGGCCTGAGATACCAGTTGACGCCGAACGCCAAATCGGCAGCCGCCAGGTGGCGAATGAGCCCCAGCTTGATGAAGTCGCCGACATCGCCGGCATAGCGGTCCTGCATCTAGCCGAGGCCCTGCCCGCCGGGAGACGCCAGAACGTCGATCAGCCCCTTTGCGATCTCTTGCATCTGCTCTCTGGAGAGATAGCCACGCTTGGCCGCGAAGATAACCGCCTGCGGCAGCGCGACGATGGGCACCTCGCCGCCCCGAGCCCGCTTGCCGTTCTTATCGGGCCACGCGTACTTCAGAGATTTGTCGGCTCCCCCGTGCCACGACGACTTTCCCAACACCAGAGTGTCCGTTGGCCAGTGCTCAACATCCTCTTCAAACTCAGGCTCCACCGTATGGCCTCCCGTCTGTCCGGTGTCAACGTCTATGGCCTACAAGCATCGCATCGACGCACCGCTCGCGGCCGCTCCTGATGGGTGCGCGAATCCGATCAGTTCCAGCACCACGATGATCCTGCCTCCTGCCGTGGAAGAATGGCGCCGGGATGTCCACTGATGTAGCTGCCGCACTGATTGGGGCCACGGCGGCCCTAGCGGTCGTCGTGCTCAACGGGATTGCTCAGCGATGGCTTGAAGCCCACCGACAGCGAGACGAGCTAGTCGCCGCCGCCATCACAGATGTCTTCGTTGCCCTGGCGCAAAGCGCACACGGGAACCGCCAGCAAGGATCGGAACTCTTCTCCCAAGCGAAGGCGCGACTCGCCGCGTACGGTTCACGCGAGGTCGTTGATGCGCTCCTGGCATTCCAGCGAGCCGGCGACAGCACCTTGTCGCCCGACGGCCGCGCGGCCGTTGCTGACCTTGTACGTTGCGCGCGGACGGCTTTGGGCGACAAGGACTCGGTACCCGCGGACGATGTGCTCAGGGTGCTCTTCGGCCGAGACGGCGAGCACGAGCACCTCGGCGACTCATGAGGCTAGTGCGCGCTCGACGCCGTAGAGGAAATAGAACGG
>DATJOE010000191.1:0-9491 GCA_035507305.1 Solirubrobacteraceae bacterium
GTGCTGTGGGCGCCCACGGCCGTGCTCGTCACCGCCGCACTCGAACCCGGCGCCGCGGCCGAGTACGCCGCAATCGCCCTACTCTGCCTCGGCCTCGGAGCGCTTGCCGACGCGCTGCTGCCCTGGCCGCGCGCGCCGCTCGCTCCCGCGCTCGTCTCGCTGCTCGCGGTCACGATCGACGCGCTCGCCCACACCCAGCTGCTCGTGCGCTCGCTGCTCGGCCCGAACCCGATCCTCGGCGCGCGCTTCTACGGCTTCGGCAATGAGCTGAAGTCTGGCCTCGCCGTGCTCGTGCTCGCGGTGATCGCCGCCGCCCTCTACCCCGCCGTGCGCTCTCGTCGCGCCGCCATTGCGACTGCCCTGATCGGATTCGTGCTCGCCGCGATCGAGGGCGCCGCGCGGATCGGTGCGGGCGTCGGTGGGGCGATCCTCGTCGCCGCGGGCTTCGCCGTCGCGGCACTGCTGCTCTGGCCGGGCGGATTCTCGCGCGGGCGCGCGCTCCTCGTGCTCGGTGCCCCCGTGCTCGCGCTTGTGCTGCTCGCGCTGATCGACCTCGCGACCGCACACGGCTCGGGCCACTACACCGGCAGCATCCTGCACGCGAGCTCCGCGGGCGAGCTGCGCGACGTAATCGAACGCCGCTACTCGGCCGCCTGGCGCGAGCTGCACAACCACGCTATGCCCTTCGCGACCGCCCTCGCGCTCGCGTGCGCCATCGCGGGAGTGCGCCTGCGCGAGCGGCTGCTCGCGCCGGTCAGCGGCGACCCCGCCTGGCTTGCCGCGCTCGGCGGCGGGCTGGCCGCGGGGATCGTCGGCACGCTCGTCGAGGACTCCGGGCCCGTGCTGCTCGTCGTCGCGACGTTCGCGCTTGGCTGCCTGTGCAGTTACCTGTGGGCTCGCCCGCCGAGAAGTGCAGCCCCGCCATACGTTGCAACCGCAAGCGCGATCACCGCGGTCGAGGGCGGCAACGAGGGGATCGCGTAGGCGAGCGCCAGGCCGCCCCACATCGCCGCGACCGCGAGCAGCCCCGCGAGTGCAATACCCGCGAAGGGAGATCGCGCCAGGCGATGCGCTGCCGCCGCGGGTGCCGCGAGCAGGCCGAGCAGCAGCAGCGCGCCCACCGCCTGCGTCGCCTCCGCCGCCACGACGCCGAGCAGCGCCGCGAACGCCACGCCCAGCAGGCGCACCGGCACGCCGCGCGCCGCCGCCACGTCCGGCGCCAGCGAGCTGAACAGCAGCGGCCGCGCGATCGCGCCCACGAGCAGTGCGACCGCCAGGCCGATTGCGCCCGCCAGGCGCGCTTCGCCCGCGCTCAGACCGAAAATCGAGCCGAACAGCGTGTGCGCCCCCACGATCCCTGAGCCGCCCGCCGCGCTTTTGCCCGCGAGCGTCAAGAAGAACACACCGAGCCCGAGGATGAACGTGAACGCCGTGCCGACCGCCGTGTCCTGCTGCGCCGCGGCCACCGCGCCGCCGCTCGCTCCACCCCCACCTGCCCGGCCGCCGAGCAAGCCGCGTCCGAGCAAGCCGATCGCAGCGCCCGCCGCGATCGTCGCCGTGAACAGACCGATTCGCTGATCGACCCCGGCCGCCGCCGCAGCGAGCGCCCCCGGGAACGCCACGTGGCTGAGCGCGTCGCCCGCGAACACCTGCCCACGCAGCACGACGAACCAGCCGCTCACGCCGCACGCCAGCGCCACGAACGTGCCCGCGAGTAGCGCGTTACGCATGAATTCCTGAGTGAACATCAGCCGCGCAGCCAGGCAATCGAGCGCGCGAGCACATAGATCGCGAAGGCGATCGTCGCGATGAAGAAGCCCGCGGGATAGACCGAGAAGTACGCGATTCCCAGGCCCAGCCAGACGATCAGCAGCGCCAGAAGCACCGTCAATGCGAGGCTCGCAAGCGGGCGCGCCGTCAGCGCCTGCGCGCTCGCCGCGGGCGCGACCAGCAGCGCGAACACGAGCAGCACGCCCGTGATCTGACTCGTCGCCCCGACCGCGAGCGCGAGCAGCAACAGGAACGCAAAGCCGAGCCGGCGCACCGGCACGCCGCGCGCGGCCGCGACGTCCGGGTCAACCGAGGCGAATAGCAGCGGGCGCGCGAGCGCCATCAGCGCCAGCAGCGTGACCGCCGTGACGAGTGCGAGCACGAGTACCTGTCCGTCGCTCACCCCCAGCAGGTCCCCGAACAGCAGGCTCTCCAGGTCCCCGAGCACGCCGCCGTAAAGGTTCACGAACAGGAAGCCAACCGCGAGCGCGAGCGCCTGCACCGAGCCGATCGCCGCCGACTGCTCGCCCCACGAGCGCCGGCCCGCGCCGGAGACCCCCGCGATCGCCCCGGCTCCCGCGCCGCAGAACACGAAGTAGCCCCACGCCCCCGGCACGCCCGCCAGCGCCGCGGCCGCCGCGCCGGGAAACGCCATCATCGAGAGCGTATGCCCCGCAAACGCCTCGCCTCGCAACACCATCAGCCAGCCCACGGCGCCCGCGAGCAGCGCCACCACGCCGCCCGCGAGCAGCGCGTTGATCATGAAGTGGTATTCGAACAGCTCGCTTACGTCGTGGGCGACGTCCCACGTGAGCTGAGGGCCCGCTTCAGCCGGCATGAGCATGCTCGTGGGCGTGCTCGCCCGATGCGTGCTCGTGGCGATCGTGGTGATGGGCCGGCGGGTCGGGCTGACCCACGACCACGAGCCGACCGTCCGAGGCCCGCAATACCTCGATCGGGACGCCGTAGAGATTCGTGAGCGTCTCGCTCGTGACCACCTCCGCGACCGGTCCCTCGACCGCATGGCCCGCCGCGAGATAGACGACCCGGTCCAGATAGGGCAGCAGCGGATTGACGTCGTGCGCCACGAGCAGCGCCGCGACCCCCTCGCTGTGACACACGCGCGCGACGAGCGCCGCGACCGCGGCCTGGTTCGGCAAATCCAGGCTGTCCAGCGGCTCGTCCAGCAGCAGCAGGCGCGGGCGGCGCACGAGCGCCTGGGCGATCAGCAGGCGCTGCTGCTCGCCACCCGACAGCTCGCCGATCGCGCGCTCGGCGTAGACCGACGCGCCGACCAGCTCGATCACCTCCGCGACCCGCGCGCGGTCCGCTCGGCCGCGCTCGGCCGCACGACCGAAGCCGAACGGCAGCGGCAGGCCCCAGCGATCGCCATCGAGGCCCAAACGCACGATGTCCACGCCGCGCAGGCGCGTGCCCGCCGAGAACGAGCGACGTTGGGGCAGGTAGCCGATCCCCGCCCCCGCCCTGCCCGGCGGCCCTCCGAGCACGGCGATCTCGCCCGCCGCGAGCGTCGTCGCCCCGAGCACCGCGCGCAGCAGCGTCGACTTCCCCGCGCCGTTCGCGCCAAGCAGCGCGACGAACTCGCCTTCGCGCATCGACATCGAAAGATCGCTCCAGATCGTGCGCCCACCGATGCGCACCGCCGCGTGCTCGAGCTCGAGGATTGGTGCTCCGCTCACCCTCGCGACAATATCAAGACTGAGTCTCGTTATTGATTTCTATTAAAAATAAAGAAGACCCTCCGCGCTGATCGCGAATAACCGCTCGATGCATCGGCTCGAGCTGGACTCTGAGGAGACGCTCTCCCCGACCTACGCCGCGCGCTCGTTCTCGCGTCCGATCCCCAAGTACCGGCTTCCGCCCGAGGGCATGAGCGCCGATGCCGCCTACCAGCTCGTGCACGACGAGCTGCAGCTCGACGGCAACCCCGCGCTGAACCTCGCCTCGTTCGTGACGAGCTGGATGGAGCCGCAGGCCAACGTGCTCGCCGCCCAGACGCTCGGGAAGAACCTCATCGACGAGGACGAGTACCCGCAGACCGAGATCGTGCACCGCCGCGTCGTCTCGATGATCGCCCGCCTGTTTCACGCTCCCACGGGCTCGGGAGCCACCGGCACCGCGACGATCGGCTCCTCCGAGGCGATCATGCTCGCGATGCTCGCCCACAAGCGCTCCTGGCAGCGACGGCGGGAGGCCGAAGGACAGCCCACCGACCGGCCGAACATGGTGCTCGGCGGCGACGTGCACACCTGCTGGGAGAAGTTCACCCGCTACTTCGAGGTCGAGCCCCGCCTCGTGCCGCTGGGAGAGGACCGCTACACGATCGGCGCCGCCGAGGTCGAGCCCCTACTCGATGAGCGCACGATCGGCGTCGCCGGCGTGCTCGGCACGACCTTCACCGGGCAGATGGACGACCTCGCCTCGATCGATGAGCTGCTCGGGCGCGTCGAGGCCGAGCGCGGCTTGCGCATCCCGCTTCACATAGACGCCGCCAGCGGTGGCTTTTTGCTGCCCTTCTCCGAGCCCGACCTGGCGTGGGACTTCCGCCTGGAGCGCGTGCGCTCGATCAATGTCTCAAACCACAAGTTTGGGCTCGTCTACCCCGGCATGGGCACCGTCGTCTTCCGCGAAGCCTCCGACCTGCCCGAGGAGCTCGTCTTTCACATCAACTACCTCGGCGGCGACATGCCCAACTACTCGCTGAACTTCTCGCGGCCTTCGGACTCGGTGATCCTGCAGTACTTCGCCTTCCTGCGCCTCGGGCGCGAGGGCTATGAGCGGATCGTCTCAACGATGCTCGAGAACGCGCGCACGCTCGCGCACAAGCTCGCCACAACCGACGGACTGCAACTGCTCGGCGAGCAGCATCTGCGCTTCCCGATCGTCGCCGTCCGCGCCGAGGACCCCAAGCGACTCGACCTCACTCTGCTCTCCCAGCTGCTGCGCGAGCGCGGCTGGATCGTCCCCGCCTACACGCTGCCTCCCGATGCCGAGCACATCGAGGTCCTGCGCATGGTCGTCAAGGAGAACTTCTCCCGCGAGATGGTCGACCTGCTCGTGCGCGACATCCACGCCGCGAAGCACGTCGCCGAGCAGGGCCGCTCGGCCCGCTCGCAGCGCCGCCGGCGCCGTGTGCACTGCTGAGCCCGGGACTCGGTCGCGAGCCGGCTTAGGGAGCGGGAGTTGGGGGTTCTGGAAAGAGGGTTGCGATAGCAGCCGTATATACGGCGTTCGCAGGTTCGGCACCGGACCCCGACCGGTGCGCGCTCAGTCGCGCAGGCCGCGGCGACGGTAGAGCAGGAAGCCGCCGACGAGCAGGATCACCACGATCAGCACGCCGCCCACGATGTAGCGGAGTTTGTGCTTCTTGCCTTTGTGCGTGGTCTCTTTTTCGGCTTCTGACTTCGAGAGCACGCTCACGCTCACGCCCTTGCCTTCCAGGCGAGAGACCGTCTGCGGCTCCGCTTTCTTCGGGTACTGCGCCAGGTAGTGGCTGCCGTCCTTCAGCGTCACCCGCATCGTGCGCAGGCGCTTATTGATCGTCACCGACGCCACTTCTTTCTTCGCGAGCTGCTTCGCGAACGCGGCTTCGCTCTCGTGCACGTAGTCGATCGTCGCTTCTTCCGCCGCGAACGCGCTCGCCGCGAACAGGCCGCAGAGCGCTACGCCGCAGGTGAGCAACAGGGCGAGCGAGGCTCGCGCAAAGGCTCTGGTCGGTCCGATCACCGCGGGAACCCTAATGCCTCGCGGTCCGCCGTGTCGCACCGTGGTTCAACTTGTTCACTTCGTGTCAAGCGGACCGACGGATCGCGGCTCGGCACGGCGCCGCGGCTCGGCACGGCGCAGCGTGGACGAGCGCTACACGCGGCCCGTGTCGCGGCGGTAAGCCCGCAGCGCCAGCGCGCTCAGCAGCACGGTCCATCCACCCATCACCAGCCACGCCTTCGCGGGCCAGGAATGCCCGCTCAGCGCTACGTGGCTCGCCTGCACGAGCCACCACGAGGGGATGTACTGACCGAAATGGAAGAAGAAGCCGCCTGTGATCGGGAACCACGTCCCGCCCAGGAACGCCAGCAGCGCGACCCCACCGCCGAGCGCCGGGCCAATCGAGTCCGGCGTCAGCACGTGCCCCAGCGCGATGCCCAGCGCCGCGAACGGCACCAGCCCCACGAGGATCAAGAACGTCATCTTCAGCCACTCGTTCGCCGGCAAGCTCACGCCGAGGCTCAGCCCCGCCGCGTAGAGAACCACCAGGCTGATCAGCGCCATCGCGTACCCCGTCAGCACCTTCGCGCGGAAGTACGCGCGCGGCGAGAGCGGCGTGATCCGTAGCTGGCGGTTCCAGCCCACCGAGCGCTCCGCCGCGATCCGCGCGCCGCAGGACAGCATCGCGGTCATCGTGCCCCACGACGCCATGCCCACCATGAAGTACAGCGGCGCCGAGATCCCCGTACCGCCCAGGTTGTTCTCGTGGCGAGTCGAGCCCGCGATCAGCAGGTACAGCACAAGCGGAAAGACCAACGAGAGGATGAAGAAGCGACGGTTGCGAAACGTGCGCAGCAGCTCGTAGCGCAGGTAGGTAAGCGAGAGCCCGCCGATCATCGCGCCGCCTCCGTCCTCTCGGCGTCCGCAGCGGCCGTGACGGTTGCCGGCGCATCCTGCTCGCCCGTCAGCGCGATGAACGCCTGCTCCAGGCCCGCCGCGTTGATCTCGATGTCGCGCGCCTGCGGGTATGCCGCGAGCAGCGCGCGGATCGTCGCGTCGGAGTCCGCGCACGTCAGCACGATCGCCTCGCCGCGGCGATCCGCCGCGCTCACGCCCGAAAGCGCTTGAAGCGCGGCGAGATCAACGTCGGGGAGCGTCGCGCGGATCGTGCGCGAGCCCACCATCGCCTTCAGCTCGTTCGTCGGCCCGTCCGCCACGACCCGGCCGTGCGCCATCAGCACCGCGCGGTCCGCGTACGCGTCCGCCTCCTCCAGATAATGCGTCGCCAACAGGATCGTCTTCCCGCGCGCCGCGAACTCGCGCATCGTGCGCCAGAACGCCTGGCGGCCCTCGACGTCGAGCGCCACCGTCGGCTCGTCCAGCACCAGCAGCTCGGGGTTGCTCACCAGCGCCACCGCCGCGCGCACGCGCTGGGTCTGCCCGCCCGAGAGCTTTTGCGTGCGCTGCTCGGAGAACTCGCCCGTGCCCGTCAGCTCGAGCACCTCCGAGAGAGGCAGTGGCTGCGGGTACAGCGCCGCCATCATCGAGATCAGCTCGCGCACCGTCAGGTCGCGGATCAGCTCGCCCGTCTGCAGCATCGCTCCTACCGCCCCCGCCGCCACCGCGTCCGAGGGCGAGCGACCGAACACCGAGACGCTGCCCGCATCGGGGCGCAGCAGCCCGAGCAGCATGTCGATCGTCGTCGACTTGCCCGCGCCGTTCGGGCCCAGCAGCGCGAGCGTCTCTCCCGCATTGATCTCCACGTCGACGCCGCGGACCGCCTCGATCGGCCCTTCCGGGCCCTTGAACGTCTTGACCAGCCCCCGCAGGCTGATCTCGCTCATTTGCGCGCTTGCCTCGCGGTCTTCAGCCGCTGCACCTTCGACAGCTCGACCTTGCGCATGCGCACGGAGTCCGGCGTCACCTCGACCGCCTCGTCCTCGCGCACGAACTCCAGCGCTTCGTCGAGCGTCAGTTTGCGATGCGTGTCCAGGCGCACCAGCACGTCGGAGGTCGAAGAGCGCATGTTCGTCAGGTGCTTCTCCTTGACGGGGTTGACGTCGAGATCCTCTGAGCGCGCGTTCTCGCCGATGATCATGCCTTCGTACACCTCCTCGCCCGGGCCCACGAACAGCGATCCACGCTCCTGCAGCGTGAACAACGAGAAGGTCACCGTCGCGCCGCCGCGGTCGGCCACGAGCGCGCCCGAGTGGCGCGTGAGCAGCTCGCCCGCCCACGGCTCCCAGCGCTCGAACACGTGATGCATGATCCCCGTGCCGCGCGTCTCGGTCAGGAACTCCGTGCGGAAGCCGATCAAGCCACGCGCCGGCACCAGGTAGTCCATTCGCACCCAGCCCGTGCCGTGGTTGGCCATGTGTTCCATGCGCCCCTTGCGCGCGGCCAGCAGCTGGGTCACCGTGCCCACGTGCTCCTCGGGCACGTCGATCGATAGGCGCTCCACCGGCTCGTGGCGCTTGCCGTCGATCTCTCGTTCCAGCACCCGGGGTTGGCCGACCGTCAGCTCGAAGCCCTCGCGGCGCATCATCTCCACGAGCACCGCGAGCTGTAGCTCGCCGCGGCCTTGGACCTCGAACGTGTCCGGGCGCTCCGTAGGCTTCACCCGTAGCGAGACGTTGCCGATCAACTCTTGCTGCAGGCGTGCCTCGATCTGCCGCGCAGTCATCTTGTCGCCGTCTTTGCCCGCCAGCGGCGAGGTGTTCACGCCGATCGTGATCGACATCGCCGGCTCGTCCACCGTGATCACCGGCAGCGGGCGCGGATCGTTCGCGTCGGCCAGGGTCTCGCCGATCGTCACCTCCGCGATCCCCGCGACCGCGATGATTTCTCCCGGCCCCGCCTCGGCGGCGGTAACGCGCTCCAGCGCCTCGGTCACGTAGAGCTCCGCGACCTGCGCGCGTTGGATCGATCCGTCCGCTCGGCACCACGCGATCTGCTGCCCCTTGTTGATCGTGCCGTTTCGTACGCGACAGATCGCCAGGCGGCCTACATACGGAGAGGCGTCGAGGTTCGTGACCAGCGCCTGTAGCGGGTGGTCTGGCTCGTACTCGGGCGCCGGGATCTGCTCGATCAGCAAGTCCAGCAGCGGAGACAGATCGGGTGAGTCCGGCGGCTGACCCGGCTCGTAGGAAAGCGAAGCCTGGCCGGCCTTCGCGTTGGAGTAGACGATCGGGAAATCGATCTGCTGCTCGTCCGCGTCGAGGTCGAGGAACAGCTCGTAGACCTCGTCGATCACCTCGGCCACGCGCGCGTCGGGGCGGTCGATCTTGTTGATCACCAGGATCACCGGTAGCCGCGCGTCGAGCGCCTTGCGCAGCACGAAGCGCGTCTGCGGCAATGGGCCCTCTGAGGCGTCGACGAGCAGCAGCACGCCGTCGACCATCGTCAGCCCGCGCTCGACCTCGCCCCCGAAGTCCGCGTGGCCCGGAGTGTCGATGATGTTCAACTTCACGCCGCTGTAGTGCAGCGAGGTGTTCTTCGCGAGGATCGTGATCCCCTTCTCGCGCTCGAGGTCCATCGAGTCGAGCACGCGCGTCGCGACGTCCTGCCCTTCGCGGAACACGCCCGACTGCCACAGCATCGCGTCGACCAGCGTCGTCTTGCCATGGTCCACGTGCGCGACGATCGCCACGTTGCGGATGTCCTCTCTGATTGCGCTCACGGCCGGGACAGGCTAGCGACGCACGCGCGCGGCCCGAAGGCCCGTGCGCGCACCGAACCGAGCGAGCGCCGCCGGATAGCGCTCCGCGGCCGCGACCGTCTGCTCCAGGGCCCCCGCAAAACGGCGGATCTCATCCTCCTCCACGACCAGGGCCGGCAGCGCCTTGATCGTGTTCATCCGGTGGCCCGCGACCTGACAGAGGATCCGGTGCTCGTGGAATAGCGGCACCGTGATCAGCTGGCTGAACAGCCCCGCCTGCCGGCGCTCGACCGTTTCCCACAACGCACGCCCCACCCGTCCGGCGGGTGGGCCGAAT
>DATJOE010000192.1:0-2277 GCA_035507305.1 Solirubrobacteraceae bacterium
GGAGCAGGAGCGCCGCCGTGATGAACCGCTTTGACGTCAACTCGCCCGAACAGCAGGCCGAGAAGACGGTCAACGACCAATACCACGAGCTGCAAGCCGAGGTCATCGGGACAGTCCGCCGGAGGCTCGCGTCACGCAAGATGCTCGTTGACGACTCCGATCTAGACGAGGCCTACTGCCAGGCCTGGCACGGAGTCTTCGAGACGATCAAGCGAGGCACGCAGGTCTCCAACCTCACAGGGATCCTGATCGAGATAACGTGGCGGCGCACGGTCGATATCTATCGCGAACTACGCCCGAGCCAGCGAGTCGAGCTCGATCTTGAGCAAACCGCCGTCGATCTTGAACTGGAT
Organism: Solirubrobacteraceae bacterium; assembly: GCA_035507305.1. GTDB lineage: Bacteria > Actinomycetota > Thermoleophilia > Solirubrobacterales > Solirubrobacteraceae > Palsa-744. Next base: position 354 of record DATJOE010000192.1, read on the forward strand.
GCTCAGCTGGACGACCAGATCAAGCTCAAACGCTTCATCGCGCAGCTCCGCAGCCGGCTGAATCCCCGCGAGTGCGAAGCCGTCAGCCTCTGCATGATCCACGGCTATCCGCGCGCAGAGGCGGCGAAGCTGATGGGGCTTCAGCGCCGGCAGATCGAGAAGCTCATGGACGGCGCAACGAAGAAGATCGGCGGGATCGTCGCGAGCATCGCCACACGCGGCTGCGGCGGCGACGAATGGGCACGTCTGATGCAAGGGTACGCGCTCGGCCTCATCGCAGAGGACGACCGCGACTATCCTCGCGCCGCTGAGCACGTAGCGCAGTGCGCGGTCTGCAGGCGCTACGTAAACGGTCTGCGCGGCCTCGCCGCAACCCTCCCGCCCGCCCTGCCATTCGGACCAGTCGCCAACGTCGGGCATGGCGCTGGCATCCTTGCCTACCTTGAGCGCCTTTTCCGGGCCGGCCACGGCGGAGGACGCATATCGGGCGCCGGAGACGCTCTAAAGAGTGCCGGTGCGGGGGGCGGTGGCGCGGGCGCAGGCGGTCTCGCGGGCTCGCTGGGCGCAGGCCCGATCGCCAAGGGAGTCGTCGCGGTAGCCGTGGGCGCCGCCGCGCTTGCACTGGCCACTCAGGACCACAAGACTCATCACGCGGGCGCGCGCCGACGACCGCCCACCACGACCCAAGCACAAATCCCGCCCAGCTCAGTAGGCCACGCGACACAGCCAACAGCCCCGCAGCGCTCACCAGCCACTACGCCTCGCGGCGAGAAGACGGACCACACACACGCGCACCGTGCCCTTTCCGCGCGTCGAAGCTATGTGCTAGCCGCCAACACGCACGTCGCGCAAAGCCCACACAGCACCCCGAGCGAGCCGGCGCAAACCATCCCCAACGCTGGAGGCGAAAACGTCTCCTCTGGTCCGGCAGCGTCTACACCGGCTCCGCCAGCCGATGAAAGCGCGAACGCCGCTGCCGTCAATAAAGAGTTCGGCTGGGAACGCTAGCTTCGACCGCCGGCCGTGCGGTCTTGCCCGCCAGAACTGCTGGCGCTGATAGGAAATCAACGCTCGTCAGGCGGCTGCCTTCTGGAGCGTGACGGTGCGCCCGAGGCGTTCGAGTTGCGCGAGGCGTCGGGTGTGCTTGTCGGGGTATCCAGGCGGGTGAAGTAGTCGCTGCCGGTCTCGCGGTAGACCTCGCCGGTTGAGAGCATGTGCCACGCGGAGACGATGATCGAAGTGTCTGATGGCGCCGATCGCCTTGCGGTGCCCGCCTCGGGGCTTCAAGCGTCGGTATTGCGCCGAGAGGTAGGTGCCGCGTGAGCGGATGTTGGCGTGGGCTGCCTCGGTGAGCGCGATCTGGAGCCACTTCGATCCGTGGCGTGTTGTGCCCGAGCGGCGCTTGCCGGCTGACTTGTCGTTGCCGGGGCACAGGCCGGCCCAGGGCGCTCAATCACCATCTCCATCACAGCTCCCTTCGATTCGACGACATGATCATCGCCCGGGGGGCCCTGAGAACTAACGAGTCTGATAGGCGTGCTCTTGGCAACAGTCCGAGGTGCCGGCAGGACCCCCGCACCTAACTAAACACGGGCTCAGAGACACCAAGGCAAACCGACGTCAGCAGGCGACCCCACAAGGATCCCCGATTTCATCCGCCCGCAAATGCCCGCCAAGGCGGGCAACGACAACTAAACGGTACCTACCAAGCTTTTGTGTCGTGCGCGCGGACCTATGAGACGGCTCTCGGCTGCGTGTGCGAACATGTGTTCGTGACACCGAGCCCGGAGCCGAGTGGCCGAGCTGGACCGAGCACTCGAACGAGGCTCCCTGTCGAGTGCGGGTCGCGTCCCGTCTCCCGGGTGAAATGGTGTGGGCGCGGCTCTCCGCTTGGACAAAGCGGAGGCTACGCCCGCCTCCTCAA
>DATJOE010000193.1:0-17149 GCA_035507305.1 Solirubrobacteraceae bacterium
CCACGTCACCGGCGTCGGCTGCGCGAGCGCCGTGCCGCTGTTCAAGCTCGCGACCCAGACGCTCGCAGGCCACTCCGAGCGCCACACGCTCGTCGTCGCCGCCGAGAGCATGAGCGGCATCCTGATGCCTGCACAAGAGGACGACCCGCGCGCCAAGACCGTTGGCTCCGCGCTATTCGGCGATGGCTGCGCCGCGGCGCTTCTGTCCGCCGACCCGCGCGCCGAGGGACCGCTCGTGCTCGACTCGCAGGTACATCAGATCCCCGGCACGCTCGACGCCGTGCAGCTCGAATGCGACGCCGACGATAGCCACCTGCACCTCGCCCGCGAGCTGCCCTACCTCGCGGGCGCCGAGCTGGAGCAGATCGTCGCGGGCTTCCTACGCCGCAACCGCGTCGGCCGTGAGCAGATCGACCACTGGATCGTCCACCCCGGCGGTCGCCGGATCGTCGAGAACGTGCAAACCGCGCTGTCGCTCTCCGACGCCGAGATCGCGCTCAGCTGGCAGGCGCTCGCCGACCACGGCAACGTCGGCACGCCCTCGATCTTCTACGTGCTCAGCGAGACGATCGAGCAGCGCGAGCCCGAACCCGGCGAACGCGGGCTGATCGTCACGATCGGCCCTGGCGTTACCGTCGGGCTGATGCTGCTCGGGTGGTAGCCGCTTCACGGGTAGCGGCATCTCGCCCCGCGCGTCGGCCTGACGCGCTGCGTTACTAAGGTGGGCGCAGATGCGCACCGCCGCGATCCTGCCCGTGAAGCGCTTCTCCGCGGCGAAGTCACGGCTCGGGGCGAGTGTCGAGGACGCGCTCCGTGCCAGGCTCGCGCAGGCGATGGTCGCCGACGTGCTCAACGCGCTTTCGCAGAGCCGCGCGATCGAGCGCACGGTCGTCGTCACCCGCGAGCCAACGCTGCAGCAGGTGACGAGCGACGCGGACGGCGTGACGCTCGTCGAGGACACCGTCGAGGACGGGCAGTCCGCCGCGGTCGCGCTCGGCGTCCAGCACGCGCTCGGCGAAGGGTTCGAGCGCGTGCTGTGCATCCCCGGCGACTGCCCCGCGCTCGATCCCGCTGAGCTCGACCAACTGCTCGGCGAGTCGGCCGAGCCCGTCGTGATCGTGCCCGACCGTCACGGCACCGGCACCAACGGCCTACTGCTTACCCCGCCTGATGCGATCCACCCTGCGTTTGGGCCCGGTAGCTGCGAACGTCACCGTGCGCTCGCGCAGGACGCCGGTCTTGACTGCGACCTCGCCTATCCGTCTTCCCTGCTGCTCGACATCGACACGGGCGCCGATCTTGCCGCGCTGCGCGCGCGCTTGGCTGAGACGACGGGCGCCGCCGCCCAGCGCACGCGTGCCGTACTCGGGCAGAGCCTCGCTCCGGACGCGATCGAGCTAGAGAACGCCGGCTGAAGACGGCGGACCGATGGGGAGGCTGAGTGCCAAGGCTCTCACGGGCCTGCCCGAGGTGAAAGCCGGCGACGACCTCGCCGCGCTGATCACCGCGAGCGCCGACGACACCGGCGAGCCACTACGCGACGGCCGGCTCGTGCTGATCGCGCACAAGGTCGTCTCCAAGGCCGAGGGCGCCGTCGTCTCGCTCGCCGGAGTCGAGCCCGGCGAGCGGGCGCGCGAGCTGACGGCACAGCTCGACGGCGAAGGCGTTGCTCTGCCGCGCGATCCCCGCGTAGTGCAAGTTGTGCTCGATCAGTCCGCCGAAGTCGTGCGGGCAGAGCGCGGCGTCCTGATCTGCCGCACGCGCCACGGCTTCGTGTGCGCGAACGCCGGCGTCGACGCCTCTAATGCGCCCGACAATGACACGTTGATCGTGCTCCCCTCCGACCCCGACGCCTCGGCGCGGCAACTGCGCGCGCGCCTGCGCGAGCTGACCGGCGCTCGCGTCGCCGTACTGATCAGCGACAGCTTCGGCCGGGCATGGAGACATGGCCAGCTCGACGTCGCGCTCGGGCTCGCGGGGATGCAGCCGCTTGAGGACTGGCGCGGGCGTAGCGACGCGCGCGGGGTCGAGCTGCGCGCGACCTGGCTCGCCGTCGCCGATGCCGCTGCCGCGCTCGGGGAGTTGGTGCGAGAGAAGGACTCGCGCGAGCCGGTCGTCTTCGTCGATGGCCTGCAGCGCTTTCTCTCCGACGAGGACGGCCCGGGGGCTCGGGCGTTGCTGCGGCCTGAGCAGGAGGACTTGTTTCTGTGACGAGTCGCATTGACGCGGCCGCCGCACTTCGTGAAAATCGCGTCATGGCCGAAGCCAGCTCACCCGAGACCGCCTCAGCGTCGCTCGGCAGCGAGTTCGCCCAGGCGCTCCAGGGCAAGGACATCACCAGGCTCCGCGAGCTGCTCGCGCCCGAGATCGACTTCCGCGCGCTGACGCCCAACCGCTTCTGGGAGGCGAGCAATCCGGACAGCGTGTTCGAGATCGCCTTCGGACACTGGTTTGAAGACAGCGATGAGATCCGCGCGCTCGAGCGCGTCGAAACCGACGAGGTCGCCGATCGCGAGCGGGTCGGCTACCGGCTAAGCATCGAGAACCCCGAAGGACGTTTCCTCGTCGAACAGCAGGCTTTCCTGTCCGCGACAGACGACGGCCGGATCGGTTGGATGCGGATCGTCTGCTCGGGGTACAGGCCCGTCGAGGGCTAGGGCCGACTAGCCCCGGCCCTCACTGTCCCGCGAGCGGGACCGCGCTCGATGAGGCGCCGTGGGCTCGGCCGCCGAGCCCGTGCCGTAGGTGCGCGGCCAGCGCGCGTGGCATCGCGCTTGCCATCATGCGCGCCGGGCCGATGTTGCGCGATCCGTATGCCTCCATCACGCGAGCCACGCCCGGATCGTATGTCGCAGCCGAGAACAGCAGGCGCTCCGGGGGCTGCAGGTTACGCCCTCCCGCGTAGTCGTAGATCATTCGCGCGTGACCACTCAGCGCCCGCGCGTGCTTACGCCTGTAGCGCTTGAGCCCGGACTCCAGAGCACTATCGCCCCGTTGTGAGTCCGGCTCTGCGAGCGCGTCTGAGACGCCGTCAGCGAGCCACTGCGCCGACTGCAGCGCCCAGCCGCAGCCCACGCCCCACAGCGGGTCGATCGCCAGCGCCGCGTCGCCCACCAACGCCAGGCCCGGCGCCGTGGGATCGTGCGCGACGTTCGTCATGTCGATCTTGCCCTCCGGCGGCCCCACCGGCTCGGACTCGCGGATCGGCGGCGCGTCCGGGATGCCCGCGACGTACTCGGCCAGCGCCTCGGCGGGAGCCTTGCGAAACCGCTCCAGCCGGGACTTCACGGGCATCACCGCGTAGAACGTGAGCCCGTTGTCGGTGGGAAACGCCGCCGCCATGTCGGGGTCCAGCAGCCACAGCGAGGCATCCGGCGAGCCATCGGGCGGCGGGCCTTCGTAGTAGGTGCCATAAGCGAACCGCTCGTGGCGATGCCGGCGCTCGCGCACGCCCGCGAGCTTCGCCACGCGCGATCCGCGCCCGTCGGCGCCGACCACTAGTCGCGATCGCAGCGTCAGCTCGGTGCCGCTCGTATCGCGCGCCCGCACGCCACAGACCGAGCCGTCCTCGTGAACCAGCTCGTGGACCGTCTGGCCCAGCATCAGCTCCACCCCCGGGGTCTCCGCGGCCGCCGAGCGGATCAGCGGGTCCAGCAGCTCGCGGCGCAGGTTGATCCCGGCGGGCACGGTGCTCTTGCGCGCCGGCTCGATCCAGCCCCACGGCACGTGAATGCGGGGCCGGGAGCGCAGCGCACCCGCCTGCATCATCGGCTCGACCAGTCCCAGACGCTCGAGCGTCGACATCGCCGAGGACTGGATGTAGTGCGAGCAGATCCGCTTGTAGGCCTTCTCGTCGGGGCGCTGCTCAAGCAGCGCCACCCGCGCGCCCGCGCGCCCCAGCATGATCGCGGCCGCGGAGCCCGCGAGGCTCGCGCCGACGATCACCGCATCGAAGTCCCTGGAATTGCTCATCTGGCCACCTCCGGGCGTCGCGGTTATAGTTCGGTTTGAACTATACAGATCGAACCATGCGAGTCAAGCTAGATTTCTCCGGTCATGAACGAACCACTGATCCGCCTGACGGGCACCTCCTACGCGGTGCTCACGCTGCTTGACGTGTATGGCGAGAGCACGCCGTACGACCTCAAGCAGGCGCTCGAGCGCTCGATCGAGAACTTCTGGCCGGTCCCGCACACGACGTTCTATGCCGAGCCCGAGCGCCTGGCCGCCGAGGGGCTACTCTCCGAACGGCGCGAGCAGCAAGGAAGGCGTCGCCGGCTCTACTCGCTCACCGAGAGCGGTCGGCGCACACTGCACGAGTGGCGGGACTCCCCTACCGTGGCACCCCCGCAGCTGCGCGATGAAGGCGTGCTGAAGCTGTTCGCGGGCGGCGATCCGCTCGTCTACCTTCGAGCGCGGCAGAGTTTCTACAGCGAGAAGCTAGGCGAGCTCGAGGGCTATTTGCAGGAATGCCCCGACGAAGATCCCTGGCGCGGCGTGCGCTCGAGCCTGATCGCCGGTATCACCTACAACCGCCTGCTGCTGGAGATGACCGAGAAATATCTGGCGGAGCTACGGGGCTAGATGCGCAAAGCGCTTCGCATCCTGCTCTACGTGCTCGCGGCCCTCGCGCTGGTCGTGGTCGTGCTGAACTGGACCGTCGGTCGCCTACCCGCGGAGCCCAAGCCGGGTGGCTTTTTCGTCACGGTGGACGGCCTGCGCATCCACTACTTCGAACGCGCGGGCACCGGCACTCCGGTCGTGCTGCTGCACGGCCTGCCCGGCACTGCCGAAGACTGGAACGAGGTCACCCCGCTACTCGCGGGTCACCGTACGATCGCGATCGATCGTCCCGGCTTCGGCTGGTCCACAGGCGGCTACACGAAGTTCGCTCGTCAGCTCGAAGTACTTGATGCGCTGCTCGTGCGACTCGATATCAAACGACCGATCCTCGTCGGCCATTCCTACGGCGGGACGATCGCGCTCGGGTTCGCCGAGCGATACCCGCGCCAAGCAGGCGGGCTCGTGCTGGTCGACGCGGCCGCCGCCGGCACACACTCCGATTCGTTCACACAAGCGGAGGCCCACCTCGTCAAGTTCTTGCAGCTCCCCGTCGTGCATCAGGTGGCAAACGCGACGTTCGGCCAGCTGATGCTCACGGCAGCCGTGAATGCGATCGACGATGCCGCCTTCGAGCCTCAACCCGTGAACAGCGTGCACAAGCATCGCGCGCTCGCGATCAACATGACCAGCGGCAACTTGAAGGCCTACGCCGGTGAGGAGCTTGAGGCGAACGACGTGTTCACGAAAACCGACTCACGGCTCGGCTCGATCGAGCTGCCGGCGATCGTGATCCAGGGACGCAAGGACCAACTAGTGGGGCCCGAGCACGGGCAGAAGCTCGCCCGGGAGCTGCCGAACGCGCAGCTGGAGATGATCCCCGGCGGGCACATGGCGCCTTACACGCACCCCTACACGGTCGCGGCTGCAGTCCGCGCGGTCGCGGCTCAGGCGGCCACGGCGACGCCGTCGGACTCGCGCAGCGGGTAGCGCCGGCGGATCTCATACAGCGTCGTGCGCTCGGCGGCGGGGCGGCCCGCGCGGTGCGCGGCGGCGACGAGCTGCTCGGGGTCGAGCTTCGTGCCGTGGTAGCTGCCCGCCAGGCGACTGATCGACTCCTCCATCAGCGTGCCGCCCAAGTCGTTCACGCCCCAGCGCAACGCCTCGGTCGCGGCCTCCAGCCCCATCTTCACCCAGCTCGCCTGCACGCTCGGGATCGTCCGCCCGAGCGCCAGACGGAACACGGCGGTGTGCTTGAGGTTCTCCTCTCGCGAGATCTCCTCGACGCCGTGCGTGCGACCCAGCAACGTCTGAAACGGGATGAACGAGAGCGGCACGAACTCCGTGATCCCGCTGGTTCGCTCCTGCAGCTCGCGCACGACGCGCATGTGCTCGGCCAACTCCCACGGCTCCTCGATGTGCCCGAACATCACCGTCGAGGTCGAGCGCAGCCCAGCTTCGTGTGAGGCCGTGACGATCTCCACCCAACGCGCGACCGGCAGCTTGTTCGGCGAGATCCGCTCGCGTACCCCGTCGTGCAGCACCTCGGCCGCGGTGCCCGGCGTCGAGCCGAGCCCTGCCTCGCGCAGCCGCGCGAACACCTCGCTCGGCGGCAGACCCGAGATGTCGCACATGTGCGCGATCTCCATCGGGCTGTAGGCGTGTAGGTGAAGCTGCGGGGCCAGCTCCTTCGCGAAGCGCAGCCAGCCGAGGTAGTCCTCGAGCACCCAGTCGGGGTGGATGCCGGACTGGATGCAGAGCTCCGTGGCGCCGTAGGCGACGGCCTCGTGCACGCGCCGGGCGAACTCCTCGCGGTCGTGCTCGTATGCGTCAGGTGAGCGCTTGCCCTGACCAAAACCGCAGAACGCACAGCCCACCGTGCAGACGTTCGAGACGTTGATGTTGCGGTTCACGACGAACGTCACGGTCTCCCCCGCCAGCTCTGCGCGCAGCTCGTCGGCCGCGGCGCGAAGCTGCTCGATCGCCTCGGGCCGGGTCTCGGCGAACAATGCGGTCAGCTCCTCGGCGCTGAGCGCTGCCCCCGCGCGGCCGCGCTCGATCGCGCGCGGCACGAGATCCAGGCGAATCGGCGCCGGGGGGTCGGTGCGACCCGAGCCGCGCCGCGGGATAAAGCTCCAGTACTTGACCTTGATCGTGTCGAGCACGCCCGGCGCGACCCACTCGGGGTCGATGTACTCCGGGTAGACGCACAGGCGCTCGGTCAGCGCGTAGCCCTCAGCCTGCAAGCGCTTGCGCACTTGGTGCGGCGAGGGAAACGGATGCTCGGGCGAGATGTGATCACCGTTCGCGGACAGGCCCCCCAGGTCGGTCGCGCCCGCCGCGACGAGCTCGTCCCACCAGTCCGCGAGGTTCGGCGGGATCTGGATGCCGATATCAGGCATCAACCGCCTGGTCTCAGCAATCAGCCGCTTCATGTCCTCGATGCTCACTGGCGAGGCCCAGTCGGGCAGCGGCACGTGCGGGCGGCCATCGGCGAGGCCCGTGCGCCAGTAGTCGCGCGCCGCGGCGTCGGCGATCTCGGCGGGCTCCTGGCCGTAGTAGCGCTGGTGGGGCACGAAGTTCTGGAGGATTACCTCCTGGATGTGACCATGCTCGGCGTGCAGCTGCGCGAGCGCTTCCAGCGAGGCGACCCGCTCCTCCTCGGTCTCGCCGATCCCCACGAGGATCCCGCTCGTGAAAGGGATCTTCAGCTCGCCCGCCGCGCGGATCGTCTCCAGACGACGCGCGGGGTGCTTAGTCGGTGAGCCCGCGTGCACCGTCTGCATCAGCCGCTCGGAGATCGACTCGAGCATCAGCCCCTGCGAAGCGGCCACCTCGCGCAGCCGCGCCAGGTCCTCGCGGACGAGCACGCCAAGGTTCGTGTGCGGCAAGAGACCACGCTCGAGCGCGCGCTCGCACGCCCACACCACGTAGCCCGTGAAGTCCTCGTGGCCGTACTCCGCCAGACGTGCGCGTACCTCGGGGTTGACCTCCGGCTTCTCGCCCGTCAGCACGAGTAGCTCCTTGACGTTGCGCCGCGCTGCACCGTCGAGGATCTCGATCACCTCATCGGGCGAGTAGAGATGCGCCTGGTGCGTGGCAAACGCGCAGTACTTGCAGTAGCAGCGGCAGGTCCGCGACAGCGACAGCGTCAGGTTGCGCGAGAAGGTGACCCGGCGGCGCATGGGGGCAGTCTATGACGCTTGCGCGCTCGCCCCGAGGCCGCCTCGCCTCGCCTGGAGACCGCGTTAGAGTCCGCCCCCATGCCCACGCGCCGCGTCATGCTCGACCACATCACAGTCGGCGTCAGCGACTTGCAGCGCAGCAAGGAGTTCTATCTGCGGGCGCTCGCGCCGCTTGGCTTTGACCAGACAAACACGAGCGAGGTGCTGCCGAGCGAGATCGAGTTCGGCAGCGCCGAGAAGATGGACTTCGCGATCTCGACCGACTACGAGGTCGGCGCACCGATCCACGTCGCCTTCGCGGCCGACTCGATCGAGCAGGTGCACGCCTTCCATGAGGCCGCGCTCGCGGCGGGTGGCACCGAACACGGCCCGCCGGGGCCGCGGCCGCACTACGGCGAGGGCTATTACGGCGCGTTCGTGCTCGACCCCGACGGGCACAACGTCGAGGCCGTTTTTCACGGCTGAGCACAACTCGGCCGCCCCGCATCGATACCCTCGTGCTCGCCCACCGGATCGAGCAGCGAAATAGAGAAAAGGACAAGAACCAGATGACTCAGAGCGTCAGCGAGAGCGAGAACCCTGCGATCCCGAGCCCCACGCCTAAGGGACACCGTCCCCGGTCAAACCAGGACTGGTGGCCAGACCAGCTGGACCTGAGCGTTCTCCACAGGCACTCGCCGCTGTCGGACCCGATGGGCGCGGACTTCGACTACGCAAAGGAGTTCGCGACGCTCGACGTGCAGGCGCTGCGCCAAGACCTGATCGAGCTAATGACCTCTTCGCAGGACTGGTGGCCCGCCGACTACGGCCACTATGGCCCGCTGTTCATCCGAATGAGCTGGCACGCCGCGGGCACCTACCGGATCTCCGACGGCCGGGGCGGCGGCGGCGAGGGTGCCCAGCGCTTTGCGCCGCTGAACAGCTGGCCCGACAACGCGAGCCTCGACAAGGCGCGCCGGCTGCTGTGGCCGATCAAGCGCAAGTACGGCCGCAGGATCTCCTGGGCCGACCTGCTCGTCTACACCGGCAACGTCGCGATGGAGTCGATGGGCTTTCAAACGTTCGGCTTCGGCTTCGGCCGCGAGGACATTTGGGAGCCAGACGAGATCTTCTGGGGGCCCGAGGACACGTGGCTTGGCGATGAGCGCTACAGCGGCGAGCGCAAGCTAGCCAAACCGCTCGGCGCGGTGCAGATGGGTCTGATCTACGTCAACCCCGAGGGCCCGAACGGCAATCCGGACCCGCTGGCCGCGGCGACCGACATCCGCGAGACGTTCGGCCGGATGGCGATGAACGACGAAGAGACGGTCGCGCTGATCGTGGGCGGGCACACGTTCGGCAAGACCCACGGCGCGGTGGACCCCAGCCAGATCGGGCCTGAGCCCGAGGCGGCGCCGATCGAGCAGCAGGGCCTTGGCTGGAAGAACAGCGTCGGCAACGGAAACGGCGCGCAGACGCTCACCAGCGGGCTGGAGGGGGCGTGGACGAAGGACCCCGCTAAGTGGGACAACGGCTTCTTGGAGAACCTCTTCGAGTACGAGTGGGAGCTGACCGAGAGCCCGGCTGGGGCCAAGCAGTGGACGCCGAAGAATCCCGAGGCGCAGGACACCGTGCCCGACGCCCACGATGCCTCCAAGCGCCACGCGCCGATGATGCTGACGACCGACCTCGCGCTGCGGATGGACCCCGTCTACGAGCCGATCTCAAGGCGCTTCTACGAAAACCCCGACCAGCTCGCGGAGGCATTCGCGAAGGCCTGGTACAAGCTGCTGCACCGCGACATGGGTCCGACCTCGCGCTACCTCGGCCCGTGGATCCCCGAGGCGCAGCTCTGGCAGGACCCGGTGCCCGCGGTCGATCACGAGCTGATCGATCAGGCCGACATCGCGGCGCTGAAGGAGAAGATCCTCGCCTCGGGGCTGTCGATATCGCGCCTGGTCGCGACCGCCTGGGCAGCGGCCTCCTCTTTTCGGGGCACCGACATGCGCGGTGGCGCAAACGGGGCACGGCTCCGCCTCGCCCCCCAGAAGGACTGGGAGGTCAACGAGCCGGCCGAGCTTGCGGGCGCGCTGCAGACACTCGAGCAGATCCAGCAGGAGTTCAACGGCGCGCAGTCCGGCGGGAAGAAGGTCTCGCTCGCCGACCTGATCGTGCTCGGCGGGTGTGCCGCCGTCGAGCAGGCCGCAAAGAACGCGGGGCATGCAGTCACGGTCGCGTTCGCCCCAGGGCGCACAGACGCTTCTCAGGAGCAGACCGACGTGGAGTCGTTCGCAGTGCTCGAGCCGACGGTCGACGCGTTCCGCAACTACGCCCGTCCCAGCGAGCCGTTGCCGCTGGAGCATGGGCTGCTGGAGCGTGCGTTCATGCTCGAGCTGACGGCGCCCGAGATGACGGCGCTGATCGGCGGCCTGCGCGCGCTGGGCGCGAACCACGGTCAGTCCAGCCACGGCGTCTTCACTGACCGGCCGGGCACGTTGTCGAACGACTTCTTCGTGAACCTGCTCGACATGGGCACGGAGTGGAAGTCGGCGGGCTCAAACGGAAACGGTGGCGGCGCGGACGTCTACGAGGGACGCGATCGCGCGAGCGGCGAGGTCCGGTGGACCGCGACCTCGGCGGACCTCGTGTTCGGCGCGAACTCGCAGCTGCGGGCGCTCGCGGAGGTGTACGCGAGCGACGACGCAGCCGGAAAGCTCGTCGAGGACTTCGCGGCGGCGTGGGCGAAGGTCATGAATCTCGACCGCTTCGAGCTGTCTTGAGCGGCATTTACCTCGCCCGCCACGGCCAGACGGCCTACAACAAGGAGGGTCGCTTCCAGGGGCAGCAGCAGGTCCCGCTGGATGAGACCGGGCGCACCCAGGCGCGTGAGTTGGCCGAGCGAGCCGTCGCCTATGACTTCGCGGCGCTGTGGTGCAGCCCACTGCAGCGCGCGCGTGAAACCGCGGACGCGGTTGCTGAAGCTACGGGCCTGATCCCTCGCGAGGACGCGCGCTTCATGGAGACCGACGCCGGCGATTGGACCGACCGAACGTTCGTGGACGTGCGCGGCGAAGCGCCCGAGCGCTTCGACGCCTTCGCGAACGCCGACCCCGACTTCGCTTTTCCGGGCGGCGAGTCGTTCCTGGCGCAGGAGGAGCGTGTCGGTGCGGCGCTGGATGACGTCGAAGCTGCGGACGAACTGCCGACGCTCGTCGTTTGCCATGGGATGGTGATCCGCGCGGCGCTCTCGGTGCGGATCGGGCGCTGGCTACCCTACGGCCAGCGCGTCCCAAACGGCGCGATCGTGCCCCTCGAACCAAGCGAGGAAGAACTCGCGGCGATCGGTCGTGCGCCCGCGCCCGAGGCGAGCTAGCGTCCGGGCTCAGTCCGCCGGCCCGAGAAACCTGCGTAGTGCCCGCCGCGACGCAGGCAGCCGTCGGCCCGCGTCGAGCTCATGAACCGCGAGCTCCGAGGTCATCGCCGCGAACAGCTGGGCCGCGGCCTTTGCATCGGGCCAGCCCAGCGCGCGGAAGCTCGGAACCGCGCTCGCGGTAAAGTGGTCGATCCGCGCGGACATCGACTCCGTGAGCGCGCCGTCGGTGCGCGCCTCCAGCGCGAGCGCCTTGACCCCGCGTTCGGATAGACACACGTCGAGGTAGGCCTCGGCCCCACGCCAGATCCCCTCCGCGCCCGGCTCGATGCCCGCTGTCGCTCGCGCGACCGCGTCCTCGACGCGCTGGTGAAAGCGCGCGTGGAGCGCGTCCACGAATGCCTCCCGGTCCGAGAAGTGGACGTAGAACGTTCCCTTCGCTACGCCCGCCTGCGTGACGACGCGGTTCACGCTCAGGCCCGCGAGACCCTCGCGCTCGGCAACTACAACGCCCGCGTCGAGTAGCGCCTCGCGCGTGCGGGCCGGGTCGCGTGTGGGCATCTTCTTGGCCATTGCCTTCGAGTCTAGATGACCACTTGGTCAGCTTAACTGACCGACCGGTCAGTCATGTGGTAGGGTCGAGCCATGCCGATGCTCCAGACCTCGACGGGACCGATCGCCTACGACGTGCGCGGCGGGAACGCGAGCCGCGCCGGAGACGGGCTGCAGGATGCAGCGAGCGGCGGCGGGCCGGTGATCGTGCTGCTCCCGAGCGGCGCGCACGACCGGCACGACTTCGACGAGCTGCGCGCACTGCTTCCGCCCCGCTTGCGCACGATCTCGCTGGACTGGCCCGCGCACGGTGAGTCCCCGGCCGGGAGCGCCCCCGCGACTGCGATGCGCTTCGCGGACGTGGCGCAGGAGCTGGTGGAGCAGCTCGCGCCCGGTGGCGCGATCGTGCTCGGCAACTCGGTTGGCGGCTTTGCCGCGGCGCGCATGGCGATCCGCCGGCCAGAGCTTGTCAAAGGGCTCGTGGTCGTGGACGGCGGGGGTTTCGCGCCCCGCACTCCGATCGTGCACGCGTTCTGCGCGCTGATGGCCCGCCCCGGCTTCCTGCGCAGGATCTATCCCACATTCAGCAAGCGCTACATGCGCGCTCGCACCCCAGCCGATGCCCGGGCCCGCGAACAGAGCATCGTGACGACCCGCCGCGACCCCGGCCTTCGGGCGATCGCCGAGCTGTGGCGCAGCTTCGCCTCGCCCGAGCACGACTTGCGCCGCGAGGCGCCCTCGATCGCGGCGCCGACGCTGTTGATCTGGGGCAAGCGCGACCCTGTGATCCCGGCGCGGATCGGCAAACGCCTCGCGCGCACGATTCCCGGGGCCCGGCTGGTCTTGCTCGATACGGGCCACGTGCCTCACACGAGCGACCCGCAGGGCTTCGCGGCGCAGTTGACGCGCTTCGTGGAGGAAGTCTTTGTGGAGGAAGCCTTCGCGGGTAACGCGCGCCCCGACACGGAGCAGGCCGCATGAGCGAGCCACACCTCTGGCGCTCGGAGTTGCTGGGCGAGGTGCGCGAGCTGCAACTGCCCCAGGGGCGCTTGGAGTACTTCACGCGCGGCGAAGGGTCACCGATCGTGTTCTGCCACGGCTGGCTCGCGAACGCGAACCTGTGGCGAAGGGTGGTCGATGTGCTCGCGGATCGATACGAATGTGTTGCGCTCGACCTGCCCCTCGGGTCGCATCGCGTGGCGATGGACGAGGGCGCGGACCTCACGCCCGAGGGCTGCGGGGCACTGATCGCAGATGTGCTCGACGCGCTGGACCTGCGCGAGGTGACGCTCGTGGGCAACGACTCCGGGGGCGCCTACTCGCAGATCGCTACCGCGGGCCGGCCCGAGCGCGTGGCGCGGCTGGTGCTCAACTCGTGCGAGACCCCCTACGACGAGTTCCCGCCTTCCCCGTTCGACGGGTTGCCGGCGGCGGCGCGGGACACCGAGACGCTAGGCACGCTGCTCGGCGCGCTGCGCGACCGCGCGGTGCGCGCGACGCCGGCCGCGTACGGCCTGCTGATCAAGCACCCAGTCGAGGAGGAGATCTCGGACAGCTACGCCCTCCCGTGCCTGGAGAACCCCGGCGTTCTGCACGACACCGCGAAGGTGATGTCCTCGGCCAACTCGGCGCCGGTTCACGCCGCGGGCGAGCAGCTGATCGCGGAGTTCGAGCGGCCGGTCCTGTTCGCGTGGGGCACCGAGGATCGGGTCTTCCCGATCGAACACGCGACGCGGTACGCCGAGGCGCTGAAGGACGGGCGGGTCGAGTCGATCGAGGACGCCTACAGCTTCACGCCCGAGGACCAGCCTGCCGCGCTCGCTGCGGCAATCACCCATTTCATCTCGGGCTGACGCGTATATACGTTCGCTATCACAACCTCTAATCGGGAACCTCGACCTCGCGCATCCGAGGCGGTCGAGCCTCAGCGCAAGATCGCGCAGCCGGTGCTCCCGTGGGCGATCAGCGTTCCCTCGGCCTCGGTGAAGACGCGTCCCTCAGCGGTGGCGGTGCGTCGCCCACCATGTACGACACGCCCCTCGGCGAGCACGCGCCCGGTGGCCCCACCCATCGCGCGGATATAGCGGACCTGGACGTCGGTTGTCGTGTAGCCGACGCCCGCGGGAAGCGTGGTGTGAACGGCGCAGCCCATGCAGGAGTCGAGGATCGTGGCGGCGATCCCGCCGTGGACCATCCCGATCGGGTTGTACATCCACTCGGCGGGGGTGAGCGCAAACACTGCCCTCCCCTCCTCGGCCTCGACTATCTCCATCTCGAGCAGCCTGGCGATCGGCGGCGCGGGCAGCTCACCGGAGGCGATCGCCCGGATGTAGTCGATCCCCGCGAGCTTCAGACCCTCGGCGGCGGTGGCGGCGGGATCCTGCCAGGTGAAGGTCCGCGAGCGCATCGCGGCCTCGAACTGCTGTGCAGCTTGGATGCTGGGGTCCGTGCTCATGCGGCCTCCTCTACGAGCGGCTCGGCGATCAGCGGGTCCATGACGGGCTCAGCGATCACGGGCCGCGACGGGCCGTCCGCGCCCGCCGCATTCAGCGCGGGCGGCCCGATCGCGGCCAGTGCGAGGCCGGCGGCTAGGCCACCGGCGACGGTTATCAAGGCCGTGGTGTGGAAGTCGGCGACGGACGCGCCGTCGCCGAGCACCGCGACGAGCAGGGCAACGCCGAGCGCTGCGCCGATCTGGCGGCCCATCGTGAGCACGGCGGCGCCGGTGGCAAAGCGCTCGGGCGCGAGCGAGGACGCCCCGGCGCCGGTGAGCGTGGGGATCATCAAGCCAACGCCCGCGCCGCCAATCATGAAGCCGGGAAGGAAGTCGGCGGCGTAGTTGGGTACGGAACCCGTTCGCGTGATGAACCAGACGGACCCCGAGGCGAACAGCAGCGCGCCGATCACGCCGGGAACGCGGTAGCCGTAGCGTGCGCCGAGCCGCGCGGAGGGAATCGAGAAAGCGGTGGCCATCGCGGGGCCAGGGAACAGCATGAGCCCGGCGGTGAGCACGCCCTCGTGCCAGGGGCCCGTGAGGAACAAGACGCCCTGGAGCAGCATCGCGCCAAAGCCGGCGAAAAACAGGACGGAGGCGCCGACAGCAAGGCCGAACGTGCGCACGCGCAGCATGGCGGGCTCGACGATCGGAGCTTCGTGGCGCTCGGAGCGCAACCAGATCGCGGGGAACAGCACGGCACTAACGAGGAACAGCGCGAGCACCCCGGCGGAGTCCCAACCCCATTCCTGACCCTTGACGATCGCGACGACGAGCGCGCCCACGGCGAGGATCAGCGCGCCCGCGCCGACTAGGTCGGGCCGCAGCGCGTTCTGCTCGCGGCGCTCGACGAGCGTGCGCAGTCCGAAGCCCAGGCCAAGCAGGCCGACGGGAACGTTGACGAGGAACACGAGGCGCCAGTCGGCCTGGACGAGCAGTCCGCCGAGCGGCGGGCCCGCGGCGGCGGCGATCCCCCCGGTGGCGGCCCACGCGCCGATCGCGACGTGGCGCTCGTGGGGTCCGAACTCAGGCAGCATCAAGCCGAGGGAGGTGGGCAGCATGAGCGCGCCGCCCACGGCCTGCACGACGCGCGCGCCGATCAAGAAGCCGACCGAGGGCGCGAGCGCACACGCGGCGCTCGACGCCACAAAGATCGCCAACCCAAGCAGGAAGGCACGCTTGCGCCCGAACGCGTCGGCCCACCGTCCTGCGGGAACAAGCAGCGCAGCGAAGACGATCGCGTACCCGGAGAGGATCCAGGAGAGCGAGTCGAGCGAGGCCCCGCCGAAGTGCTTGCTGATCGAAGGGAAGGCGATGTTGACGATGAACAGGTCGAGGCTCGCCATGAAGACCCCGACGCACACGATCAGCGATACAGCCCATTTCCGTTGCATGACCAACACCGCCCGTCTCGGTTGCTTGACGCAACGCACCCTAGCACAAGGGTTGCGTGATGCAACTTAGTCGCGCTATTCTCTTTTTTATTAGGACGGCCACGAGGCCGTCCCTATCGAAATCGAAGTTGGAGGATGGGCAGAGATGCTGGGTAACGACTACAAGACGCAGACGTGCAGCATCGCGGGTGCGCTGGAGGTCGTGGGCGAGCGCTGGTCGCTATTGATCCTGCGCGATGTGTTCCTCGGACTGCGGCGCTTTGATCAGATCCAAGCGAACCTGGGGATCGCGCGGAACGTACTCCAAGCGCGGCTGGAGCGATTGATCGAGCAGGGCGTGCTGGAACGCAGCCTCTATCAGAAGCGCCCGCCTCGCTATGAGTACCGTCTCACCGAGAAGGGGGTAGACCTGTGGCCGATCGTCGTCTCACTGATGCAGTGGGGCGATCGTCACACTCCTCCACCCGGCGGCCCGGCCGTGCTGCTTGAGCACCGAGACTGCGGCGGGCGCTTGGACGATCACCGGATCTGCGAGCGCTGCGGCACACGCGTGACCGCCCGCGAGTCTAGCGCCCAGCCGGGGCCCGGGGCCTCGCCGGAGCACCCTCTCGTGCAGCGGCGCGAGCGCGAGGCGGCCGCGGCGAGCTAGGCAGCGCCGGCCCGCTCGATCTCCTCCTCCTCGACCTCCTCGATCTCCCTCTCCTCCACACCGAGCTGGTGCGCGGCGATCGTGCCGAGCACGATCAGGCCGGCGCCGACCCACCAGGGTGCGCCGTCGACACAGAGCACGACGATGCCGACCGGGACGAGGTAGCCCGCGAGCGGGATCACGAGCTCGCGCACGGTGGGCGGCGGCTCGGTTGGCTCGCCCCGCGCCATGAGCTCGGTCGCGATCGCGTGGTCGGGGTACCACTCGGTGAAGCGCAGCGCGAGGATCAGTGCGGCGATCTGCACGATCCAGTTCGTCCAGATGTTGTCGGGGTCGTCCAGCGGCCCGTCGCCGAGGAAGCCGACGAGCGCGGTAATCGCGAACGCCCCGATCCACACCCACGTGACGGTGTAGTTCAGGCGCTTGAAGCGCTCGGTCTCCCAGTGCTCGGGGGCGATCGTCTCGTGTGCGTACTGGACCGTGAACGGTTTGCCGACGACGATCGAGCCAAGCGCGATCAGCATGATCAGCGTGTTCGAGAGGTCGCCCGACCAGCGCTCGAGCCAGTGCCTCGTGACGTCGTCCACGACGAGGCCAACGGCGACGAGCGCCGCGAAGAACGCGATCCCCACGAGGTCGAGCAGTTTGGGCTTCACGCCCGTGAGCCAGTTCGCGCCCGCGATCACACAGGCGCAGCCGGTGGCGAGCGAGGCAGCGAGCACGAAGCGCTGGGGACCCACGAGGACCGACATCGCGATCCACGGCGCGAAGTCGAAGAACGGGCTTTCGAGCAGGTTGCGCAGTCGCGTCCGTGCGTCCATTCCTCAACCCACCGTGGCAGCGGCTCGCCGCTTGGGGCTCAGCCTTCCCCGGCGAGCCGCGCGACGAGTTCGGGTCCCTCACGCGCCATGCGCGAGCGTGGGACCACGAGGTCGAAGCCGGCATCGCGCGCCCGCTGCCCGGTCT
>DATJOE010000194.1:0-29420 GCA_035507305.1 Solirubrobacteraceae bacterium
AGTTCACGAAGCGCGCCTGAAAGAGGGTAGCTGCCGCTTCCTCAAGAATCCTCGCCAAACGGAAGTTGCTGTCGATCTTGTCATCAAGCGCTCCGAGCACAGAAGAAATCTTTCGCTGCTCTGCGATAGTGGGAATTTCAAGCTCAACGCGCCTGAGCTCGGCCTGCTTGATTCCCTGTGCTGTCGTTCCGCTTGCCCGAGACCGAAGCCGAGCTTGAACCCTCGGCGAACGCAGGGCGTAGAACAAGAAACGACTGTCCAGGACATCAGAGCGAGCCCTCAGGCCGAATAGGCGTTGCCCAAGGCAATAATCGACAGCATCATCCAGGTAAGCGACCTCCCCGAGGGGAGCCTCTGATGTGAGGAGAACGTCGCCAGCTTGCAGCCGGTTTGGCATCCAACGAGCGGCGATCTCCGGTGCAACAAATCGCTGGTTCTCATTGGAGTGCAAACGCCCACCGTGCACGTTCTTTGCTGAGATCACCTGAGTGCCGCTACATGTGAAGTCGCTTCCGAGCTTCTTCGGAGTCCGACCCCGGTGATCGATGATCAACTCGACGGCTTCTTCAATAGTCAGCCGCCTCATTAGACATCGTAGCCAATATTTGCTAGAGCCGAGCGAACATTCCTCGCAAGTCGCTCGTTCACCGACATCTCATTCGCAAGTCGATCGACAAGCGTAGCCATTTGCTCCTCGAATGCAACCTCATCCTCCTCTGACTCAGGCGCACCGACGTACCGCCCTGGTGAAAGGTTGAATCCCGCGGTCTCGATCTCCCTGAGGTCGCTCCCCTTGCAGAATCCGAGAACATCGTCGTAGTCATCCGGAGTGTTGCCCCGCCAATTGTGATAGGTCGAAGCTACCCTCCCTATCTCCTCGTCGGTCAGCTCGATCTGCGTGCGACTGATCTTGCGGCCCATCTGGCGTGCATCGATAAACAGCGTCTCTTCTCTTCGATCACGCTCTGATGAGGAAGCCTTGTTGCGGTCCAGGAACCACAGGCAGACGGGGATGGCGGTCGTATAGAAGAGCTGCGCCGGCAGGGCGACAATGCAATCGACGACATCGGCGCGGACCAGACTCTCACGGATCTTGCCTTCGCCGCCGCTCATCGTCGTCAGCGACCCGTTTGCCATCACGAACCCCGCGCGTCCATCAGGCGCGAGATGGTGAAGGAAGTGCTGGATCCAGGCGTAGTTAGCGTTGCTGGCCGGCGGAGTGCCATAAGCCCAACGGACATCTTCGAGGATCGCCGGCGTGGACCACTCGGACTGGTTGAAGGGTGGATTCGCCATGACGAAATCGGCTCTCACCGTCGGGAAGGCGTCGTCAAGCAGTGAGCCGCCCTCGGTGTACTCGATCTCCCCCGAGAACCCGTGGATAGCGAGGTTCATCCGACCTATCCGCCAGGTTGCCTGGTTACGCTCCTGACCGTAAACCGAGATCTGGCCGGGACGCCCGCCGTGTGCTTCGACGAACCGCGCCGATTGAACGAACAGGCCGCACGAACCGCAGGCGGGATCGAACACGCGCCCCGTCAGAGGCTCGAGCATCTCCACGAGCAGCCGGGCGACAGGGGCAGGCGTAAAGAACTCCCCGCCGCGGTGGCCCTCGGCGCGCGCGAACTCCTTGATGAAGTACTCGTAAGTTCGCCCGAGGATGTCCCTCGCTTCGCCCGGTTGCCTGCCGAAGCCGATCTTCGCGATCGTCTCCACGAGTGAGCCCATCAGCTCGGCCGAGAGCGGCGCCCGCGCATAGACCCTCGGCAGCACGTTGCGCAGACCTTGGTTCTCCTGCTCGATGGCCTGCAGCGCCGCATCGATCCGCTTGGCAATATTGGGCTGCGAGGCTGCCGCCAGCAAGCTGCTCCAGCGCGCACTCTCGGGCACCCAGAAGATGTTCTCGGCCACGTACTCGTCGCGGTCCTCGAGCACCTCGGCTCGCTGATCCGCATCCTCTAGATAACTCTCGCTCTGGGGGTCCGCGAGGTCAGCCTCGAGTGCCTGGCGGCGCTGCTCAAAAGCATCGGAGATGTACTTCAGAAACAGCAGCCCTAGAACGAGGTGCTTGTACTCCGCCGACTCCACCGAGCCACGCAGCTTGTTCGCCGCCTCGAACAGCGCCTCGCCGTTCGGACTGTCTCCCTTGCCTGCTGCCATGTTCGAGCAAACGGTATCGGCGTCGCCTGCCAGGAGACTCCACGCCGGCCCGTAAGGCGGAATTATTTGTCTTTATTTGAGATCATAAATAAATGGACCAGCGCCTCAACCCCTACACCCCGGGTTCGGGGATCAAGCCTAAGCGGCTCGCTGGCCGTGACGCCGACCTCGAGGCGTTCAGGCTGCTGCTCCAGCGGCTCGCGGACGGCGAGCCCGAGCGAAGCCTGATCTACTCGGGCCTTCGCGGCGTCGGCAAGACCGTCCTGCTGCTCGAATTCGAGACGCTCGCTCGCGAGGCGGGCTGGGCCTGCAACGAGGTCGAGGAGGTCGGCTCTGGCGACTTCCGTCAGGTCTTCGCCGAGCTTGCCTACCAGATGCTGCTCTCGATGAGCCGACGCAAGCGGATGCACGCCCGCGCAACGGCGGCCCTCGGTGTGCTGAAGGCTTTCGCGCTCGGCCTGCCCGGCGGGATCACCGCAAGGATCGAGGTCGACGCCTCCAAGGGCACCGCCGACTCCGGCGATCCCGAGCGCGACCTCGCCGCGCTGCTTGCAGAGGTCGGGCAGGTGGCACAGACCGGAGGCATCGGCGCGGTCTTCTTCCTCGATGAGATGCAGGGCCTCGACAAGGTCGCGCTCGAGGCCGTCTGCATGGCGATGAACCGCGCCGGCCAGCGCTCGCTGCCCGTGGCGCTCGTCGGTGCCGGCCTGCCGCCACTTCCACGGCTGCTGCGAGCCGCGAAGCCATATGCCGAGCGGATGTTCGCCTACCACGAGCTCGACCGCCTCTCAGACGCCGCGGCTCGCCTCGCGCTGATCGCCCCCGCCGCGCAGCTGCAGGTCGAATACGAGCCGCGCGCTGTCGAGCTGATCGTCGAGGCCTCCGCCGGCTATCCCCACTTCCTACAGGAGTACGGCCGGGTGCTCTGGAACGAGGTCGAAGCCTCGCCGATCCACGCACGCGACGTCAAAAGTGCCGAGGCGCTCGTCTCCGAGGCACTCAGCCGGCGCTTCTTCCGGGATCGCTTCGAGACCGCCTCCGACGCCGAGCAGCGCTACCTGTGCGCGATGGCCGAGCTTGGCGAGGAGCCCGCGCGTACCGCGGAGGTCGCTCGGCGGGCCGGTTACAAGGACATCGGCAGCACCTCGTTGCTGCGGGAGAACCTCATGCGCAAGGACCTCATCTACAGCCCCCGCCGCGGGCTCATCGCATTCACCGTGCCCCTCTTCGCCGGGTACGTGCGCGAGCATCATCCGCTTGACCGCCTCGATACCTAGTCGGATCGCTCTATATAGCTTTCTTTGCTGTCACGAATAAAGACATCGGGACTCATCGCGTGCGAGAGCTGGATGTCCCAGAGGGGACCCGCGCACTTGATCCACCGGGCGCATAGGCGTCCGCCGCCCGGTTCACGTACTCCAACAGCGCCGGGTCCATCCGATTCAGCCCTTTGCGGTCGTAGCTCTTGGCAAAGAAGGCTCCGAACGCCAGCCAGAAGACGAGCCCGATTCCGGTGGCGATCGCCCCCTGCCCAAGCCCGGCATCGGCGCGTCCGTCGAAGTAGAGGATCGAGCGTACGCCGCCGAGGATCTGGCGCAGCGGGTCAGCATGGCTTACAACTTTCAGCACCCCGGGCAACGCCTCGATCGGTACGGTCCCGCCCGCGGAGGCGAGACCTAGGTAGGCGAACAAGAGCAGCGCAACGAGCTGGCCCTGGGTCCCGAGCACGGCGATCAGCGCGAGCGTCCCGATAGCGACGGTCGCAGCGCAGAACCAGCCGTAGAGCCAGAGCAGGAACGGATCGGGAGCGTCGAGGCCGAGTAGCGCCGCGGCGATCAGCAGCATCACCGCGACGAGCACGGCGGTGAGCCCGACGGCGACCCCCCACTTGGCAAACAGCGTCTGCCAGCGGCTAATCAGCACGGGACGGCGCTGTTCCCAGCGAGGGCCGATCTCCGTGGCGGCGTAGCCAAGCGCGCCGTCGAGGACGCCGTTCACGATCGCGGCGCCGATGAAACCGCACATCAAGGTCAGCAACGCGGCGTAGAACGCGCTCAGACCGAGGGCCGCCTTTTTGGCGAGCGGGCGGTAGGGAGTGGTCGCGACGGCGAGCGGGTTTGCGAACACGGCGCTCGCTGCAGCGCTCGGTGCGCCGCGTCTTGAGACGAGCACCGCGACCCGTTGCCCGATTGCGTGCGAAATTTGCGCGAGCGCTGGCTGAAGCACGCCGCCGGCGAGACTCGCGCCCTCGGTGCCGGCGCGGACGTTCGAGAGAATCAAGATCTGGGGCAGGCCGCTTCGGAGGGCGGGCGTGGGCTTGTCGGTTCCGATCGCGAGCAGGTCAGCCGTGAGGCCGGAGGGGATCACGACGGTGGCATAGGAGGCGCCGCGATCCATTCGCGACTTCGCGGCCGCGAGCGTGCTCGCGCGCACGCTGAGCTTGCGCGTGATCGCGGGCGCCCCGGTCAGCGAAGTCTCGACTATTCGCCCCACGTTCACGTGACGCCCGTCGACGTCGGCGCCCGCGTCCTGGTTGACGACCGAAACTGGCAGGTCGTGCATGTGCGAGATGGGGTCGACGGTTGAACCGACGTAGAGCACGGTCATGATCGCGATCAGGATCGTGCCGATCACGAGGGGCACCGCCCAGATTGGGCGCTGTCTGAAAAGGTCGCCCGCGCGCGTGCGATCAGGCATCGGCGCGACTATAGATTGCATCGAGCACGACTGATCGATCGACGGAGGGGAGCGAGTTTGAGCAAGCACGTGTTTCACCTCGGCGAGACCGAGCCTCAGCTCTCGACCCCCTACGGCACACGGACGTCGGTCCGGCGCGAGGACTTCCCGATCCTGGATCGCATCTCGCTCGCGCGGCTGACGCTGGAGTCGGGCGGATTTCGCGAGCCTCACTGGCATGCAAACGCGAACGAGCTCGGCTACTGCGTGGCGGGCAAAGTGCTCGTGACCGTGTTCGGGGACGGGAACGTCCATGCGAGCTTCACGATCTCAGCGGGTGAGATGTTCTTCGTGCCATCGGGCGCGCTGCACGCGATCGAGAACCTCGGTGAGACTGCCACTGATCTGATGATCGCGTTCTCGCACGAGCAGCCAGAGGACTTCGGCTTCTCAGGCTCGGTGGGAATGCTGACGGCAAACGTGATCGGGAACACCTGGGGGCTGGCGGCAGACGAGCTCGCGGGCCTGCGCAAAGACGCGTCGGACATCTTCGCGAGCCGAGTCGCGGGCGATGCGGAGATCGATGAGTCCACGAGCTACCCAAACCCACTGAAGCTCGACCTCGAGGGCCTCTCTCCACGAATCGAGAACGCCTACGGCACGCTGAGGACGGCCCGGCTGGACACTTGGCCCGCGCTCGATCGGCTGGCGATGTACTCGCTGTGGATCAAGGGCGATGGAATGCGCGAGCCCCATTGGCACCCCGAAACAGGCGAGCTCGGCTACGTACTCACGGGGCGGGCCCGGATGACGGTGAGGAGCGCAGACGGGACAACCGACACGTACGAGCTAGGTCCCGGCGACGTCTACTTCATCCCGCGCGCCTACCCTCATCACATCGAGAATCTCGAGGATTACGAGACTCACTTTCTGGTGTTCTTCGACCAGTCTGAGGTGCGGGATATCGGCTACACGGGAAGCGCGGACGCGATCCCTCGCCGGATCCTCGCGCCGACGCTCGGGCTGGATCCAGCGGCACTACCGCAGTTGCCACCGATGCCAAGTGATCTGCTGATCGTCGAGAAGCGCAATCCCGTCGATCCCTGAGGTAGCGCGCCGCTGGGCGATGATGGCTAGAACGCTCGCGCTCAGCGAACGACCGTGAAGCTGAGCACGACCGGCTGCGAGCGTTTGCCTGAACCGCTGGCAGTGAGCACCGCTTGGTAGGAGCGTGGCTTCAGCGGTTTGCTGCCGATCCGACCGCTGAACGCGATCGAGCTGGCCCCGGCGCGGACGTTCACGCGTGTGAGGTTGCCGACGATCAGCGTGCGCGTGCAGCGCCGCGCGTGCGCCCGCTTGAGCTTCCGGGACGGCGCGACGCAGCTTCGGCCGCGTCGCAGGCCGGGGGCGGTTCGGGTGAAGGTGATCTGCACGCGCGCGGGTGCTGAGAGCCTGAAACGGAAGCTGGTCCCGACGGGTGCGCGGCGAGCCGAGATCGCGGTAGCGGTCCTTCCGACGCGGAAGCGGCGGTTAGTCATGCGAACGGCGGTCATGCGCAGCGTGGGAACAGGGCGCGTTTTTTTGGTGACGACTTTCGGCGGCGGGGCTTTGGCGGTCGTAAGCGTCTGATCGGAGCCGACGACGGTTCCGGCGGCATTCGTGGCGACGACGCGGAAGTGATACCCGGTCCCGGCTTTGAGGCCAGTGAGCGTGGCGGCGACGGCCTGGGCGATGCCCTCTTCGCCGGCGCTCACCGCGCTCGTGGAGCTGCCGTAGGAGGTCGTGGTGCCGTAGTCGAAGTGATAGCTCGTCGCGCTGAAGTTCGGATTGATGCTGGCGGCGACGCTCGCGGAGCTGGTGGTCACGCTCGCGACCGAGCTCGTGGTGGCGACGGGCAGCGGGACCTCGACGGCGCCGATGTCACAGCCGCCGCCCTGCGGGCGGGAGATGCCTCGCTGGTCATTTGACGGGCAGGTGGCCGCGTCGCCCGCGTCGATCGCTGGGCTGCCCGCGAGTGGCATCTGCGTGAGGGTCAGACCGCCGTGTTCGCCGAGCGGCCCGAGCTTCGCGTCGATCCCGGATTTGTCGCCCGAGCCTTTGAACCCGCACGTCGCGTCGCCGTCGATGTTGTTGCCGTTGGAGGTGAGCGGCGCATCACAGTCGCCGCCGCTGTTGCTCGCGACGATCGAGTTGTCGATACCACCGGTGATTGAGCTGACATCGACGCCGCCGCCAAAGGCTTCCCCGCCGCTGCCGCCGGCTTTGTTGCCCGAGATCGTCAGGTGCGAGAGCGCGGCGACGCCCGATTCGTAGAGGAGGCCACCGCCAAAGCCGTTGGCTTTGACCCCACCCCCTCCGGCGCTGTTCCCGGAGATTGTGCTGTCGCCGACGTCGAGCGCCTGCGTCACACCCGTTCCGGTGGAGCGGTAGTCGACACCGCCGCCGAAGCCCGAGGCGTCTTCGCCAGCGCCACCCGCGGTGTTACTAGTGATCGCCGAGCGTTCGACGGTGAGCGAGAGGACATTTTCGCTACCGGTGCTTTCCAGATTGAGACCGCCGCCAAAACCTTTGGCTTCCGTCCCGCCACCCCCCGCGACGTTATCGGTGAGCGAGCTCTCGATCAGCGAGATCGTGATCGCACCTTTTTCGGCAGTAGTGCTCGCGCCGATACCCCCGCCTAGACCTGAGGCTTCTTCGCCACCACCACCCGCACTGTTGCCGTCCACGTGACTGCGCGTCAGCGTCAAGTTGAGCGTCGGCGTGCTCAGGGTGGGTGTGTAATCGATGCCGCCGCCGGACCCGGCCGCTTTCACGCCACCGCCCGCGGTGTTTTCGCTCACGAAGCTTTCGATCAGCTGGTAGGTGCCAGCGTCGAGGTCGATGCCGCCGCCGGAGCCGGCGACCCCATCCCCGCCAGCGTGGTTGCCTTTCACGACGACATCTTGCAGCGTGACTTCGCCCGAGGCCTTGATGCCGGCGCCTTGGGGATCCTTGCCGTGAGTGACGGTGAGCCCCCGGAGCGTCACCTTGGTCCCGGTGATGGCGGTGATGGTGAACACGCGCGAGGCGTCGTTCCCGCTGATCGTCGTCGCACTCGAGCCCGCGCCCACGATCGTGAGGGTATTTTCGACCGTGAGCGGGCCGCTCGTCAGCGTGATCAGGCCCGAGGGCACGGTGATCGTGTCGTTTACGGCGGCTTTCGCGATCGCTTCGCGCAGCGAGCCCGGACCGCTGTCGTTGTGGTTCGCGACCGCGATGGTTTCGCCCGACGCATTTGCGGCCAGCGAGAGGGCCGAGAGCAGCGCGAGTGCGGAGATCAGGATCACCGCCAGGCGCCTGAGCTTGCGCGCTTGTGCGTCTGCGCTCGCCACGGGCCGAAACCTACCAGCCCGTGGCTATCCGACGTCTCGGCTTTGGACTACTGGGCGGGTGGCTGGTCGATTCGCACCAGGTTGCCGGAGGGATCGCGCACCGCCAGATCCCGCGTGCCCCAGGGCTGGTCGGTGGGCTCCTGCACGATCTCGGCACCCGCGGCCTTCAGCTTGTCGAAGTCGGCGTCGAGGTCGTCGGTGTGGAAGTGAACGCCGTTCAGAGCGCCCTTCGCAATAAGCCCGGCGAGCGCATCGCTGTCGGCAGGGCTGCCGTTTAGATAGTTCGTGAGGACAATCGCGACACCGGGCTGAGAGGTGGCACCGACGGTGAGCCAGCGAAAGTCTCCGCGGGCGACGTCGTTGCGCAACTCGAGGCCAAGCGTGTCGCGGTAGAAGGCGAGCGCGTCCTCGGGGTCATGGATTAGCACGAAGCATTGGGAGAGTGTGAGGTTCATGCGGGTAAGGCTAGGCCGCCCGTGCCCCGTGCGCTTCTCCGATCCTGCTCGGCTTGGGACTCCTGCTTGGCTTGCTCCGGTCGGGATTGCGACTCGGGCGAGTGAGGTCCTTGGCGATGCAGCCGGGCACGCTTGCGAGTTCGCTGTGGTCTTGAGCTCGGTAGGCAGTTGGCGTTTCCCCCACCAACTCGGTAAAGCGTGCGCTGAAGGAGCCAAGTGAGGTACACCCGACCTCGAGGCACACCTCAGTGACCGACAAGTCCCCACGGCGCAGCAGCGCCTTGGCCCGCTCGATCCGTCGCGTCATCAGATACGCGTAGGGGGTCTCGCCATATGCCGCGCGGAACTGCCGCGAGAAGTGCGCGGTTGACATCAGCGCGGCGCGGGCGAGCGCGGCGACGTCGAGGGGGCTCGCGTACTCGCGGTCCATGAGGTCTCGTGCGCGGCGCAGATGCGCGAGGTTGGCGAGCTCCTCTGGGGTCATACTCCGAGCCTAGCGACGCCAACGACCGCTCATCCCCGGACAGTCGTTCGTGCCGCCCACTCCCTACGTGGCGTTGTGTTGTGGCACTCAGCCTGCGGGTAGGACCGGCGCCGGGACTGCGGAGACGACGGTCTCCACGACGCCGGTAAGGACGTCGTAGACGTGGCCAGAGACGGCGACGCGGTCGGGGATGGCGGAGGCGTTACGCACACGCCGGACGTCGCTCCTGACGGTCTCGGCAGGATCGAGGACGGCGACCTCGCGCAGCGAGGACTCCTCGGCGCCGATCCGCTCTGCGTAGTTGCGACGAAAGCTCTCATCAGCGAGCGCGGCTGCCCCGCATTGCGTGTGGTGGATCACGGCAACCTCGAATAGCGGTCCCTCGGGGATGGCGGCCTCGACAATCTGGCCGATGAAAGCGATGTCATCGACCATCTGCGGGGTGACGCGTCCGCCGACGTTGCGGGCGACGATCGCCTCGCTGAGCTCGAGGCCCAAGAAATGCGCGGGGTCGACGCGCGGGTCGATGCAGGTGATGACGAATAGGCGGAGATTGGGGAGCACGACGGCGCCTTCGTGCCGCCCGGCGTCGGCGAAGCGATGGTTGCGCTCGAGCAGCGCCTCAATGCTGGTGGTGGTCATGAGTTGCTCCTTTCTGAGTAAGCGGCGGGTTCGGGGCGCGGGTCAGGCGTGGGACGGCTCTGGTGTCTGCGGGGCCACGGCGGCGTGCTCTCGTAGGCCGATGCGGTCGTGCAGTCGTCGCAGCGGTCCGGGTGCCCACCAGTTCCAGGAGCCGAGCAGCTCCATCAGCGAGGGCACGAGCAGCGCACGGATGATCGAGGCGTCAATCAGGACCGCCAAGGCAGTTCCGATGCCAAGCTCCTTGATGAACACGAGCTTCGAGGTGGCGAACGCGCCGATCGCGACGGCGAAGAGGATCGCGGCGGCGGTGATGATGCGCCCGGTCCGCTCGATCCCGACGGCGACGGCCTCGGAGTCGGGCGTGCCGTTGTCCCGCGCCTCCTTGATCCTCGAAAGCAGGAACACGCCGTAGTCAGTCGCGAGGCCAAACCCGATCGCAGCGAGGAAGATCGGCTGGGTGGCATCCAATGCTCCTTCGCTGGTGAAGGAGAGCAGCCCCTGAAGATTGCCGTCCTGGAAGATCAGCACGAGGATCCCGAGGACGGCGCTCAAGCTGAGCGCGTTCATCAAGACCGCCTTCAGCGGCAGCACGACAGAGCCGGTGAAGAGGAACAAGATGACGACGGTGGCGATGACGATGAGCGCGAGCACGAGCGGCAAATGCGTACCGAGGCTGTGCTCGAGATCCAGGAAGGCGGCGGTCTGACCCGCGACCCCTACGTACACGGGAGCACGGATCGCGCGGATGTTCCGCACGAGTTGCTTAGTGGGCGAGCTAAGCGATCGCTCGGCGGGAGCGACGGCGAGCAGGGTGTTCCGTGGACCCGCGGCTTGGGCTGGCGCGACCGCGGAGACGTCCGGCAACTCGCTGATCCGCGCGGCGAGGGCCTTCACCTGCGGCGAGTCCGCGGGGGCGCCGACGACGACTTGCACCGGGGAGGTCCGGTTCGGCGGGAATTCGCGCGTGAGCGCGTCTTGGACTTGGCGTGCGCTGGAGCTGCCGGGCAAGACGTTCGCGGTGACGGTGATGAACTTGACGCCGGTGAAGGGCAAGCCAAGTGCGATCAACAAGACGATTGAGAGCGAGGCGATGCGCCGCGGACGGCTCTTCACGTACTGGGCTAGGCGATACCACGCGCCACTTTGGGCGGGACGAGCGTCTCGGGCGGCGGCGCGTTGGAGCCTGCTCGGCGAAAGCGCATTGACCCGAGGGCCAAGCAGGGCCAGCAATGCGGGCAGCACGAGCAGCGCGAGGGTCGCCGCGAGAATCGCGACGACTGCGCCGGCTACGCCCATCGAGTACAGGAACCGCTGCGGGAAGACCATCAGCGACGCGATCGCGGCGGCCACGGTCAGGGAGCTGAACAGGATCGTCCGCCCGGCTGTCTGGAGAGTGCGTTGCAACGCGGCGAGGTCGTATCCGCTCCCTACTGCCTCCTCCCGGTAACGCGAGACCATGAACAGGCTGTAGTCGATTGCGAGTCCGAGCCCCATCCCAGTTACGAAGTTCAGCGCGAAGACCGACAGGTCGGTGAAGCTGCAGATGATCCGTAGCGCAAGGAAGCTCATGACGATCGCGAGCCCGCCGATCAGCGGCGGGATGAGAGAGGCAACGAGCGAGCGGAAGAAGATCAAGGAGAGCAGGAAGATGAACGGGAACGCAAGCATCTCGGCGCGCGCGAGATCGCTGCCGACCTGAGCGTTCGCTTGTGCATTCGCGATTTCTTCGCCGCCGAGATGTACGTCGTGCTGCCGGGCGAAGTGCTGTTCGATCCGATGCGCCGTGCCTTTGCCCGTGTGCGGCTTGAAGTACGCGACGAGGTAGGTGGATCGCCGGTCGTGCGAGACCATCGCTGGGTCATGCAGTTCATAGAAGTCGACCACGGTCGCGACGCCCGGCTGCGCGCGAAGCTGGGTGGCGACTTGCTGTACTCGTAGCTTTGCCGCAGGGCTCGTGATGTCGCCAGCGCGAACGATCGCGACGACGCCTGGGTCGACCTTTCGACCGGCGGCTGCCTCGAAGCGGTGTTCGGCTTGGACGGACTGGGTCGCGGGGTCGCTCGCACCGTAGGGACTCATGTGCTTTTCGACACCGAAGCCGAACACGCCGGAGAGCACGGCGCCAACGAGGGCGGCAAGCAGAACGCTGCGACGGTGTGCGTTGATGAACGTGGCGAGTCGGGCCAACATCGCTACTCCTTCTCGGTGTCTTTCGCGAGTCGGCGCTCGGTTTGCGTGCACCACTCGATGGTCCATTCGGTGAGTCCGATTCCCATCTGCAGGGTCAGGTGTGCGCCAGTGGGGCCTTTGCTGGCGTGCGGCTCGATCGAGCGCAGATGCGCGAGTCCGCGTTCTTCTCGCTGACGAATCGAACGGAGGATCTCGATTCGCTGGCCGGGCAGGCTGTCGGAGAAGAACAGCTTCAGCATGCCTTCGTCGCGCAGCTCGTAGTAGGGCTCCTCTTCGGAGGCGAGCCATGCCTTCAGCGCTGTCTCGCCTTCCTCGGTTAGCTCGTAGACAGTTCGAGCGCGTCCGCCCGAAGGCTCTGGACGCCCGTGCACGAAGCCTCTTTCCTCGAGCTTCTTCAGCTCGGGATAGATCTGTCCGTAGCTCGCGGCCCAGAAGTACCGGGTGGTCCTGTCGACGAAGGTCTTCATTTCGTAGCCGGTGCGCTTGCCGAAGGGGATTAGGCCGAGGACAACGCGGGCGGTTGCGCTTAGGGCGGCGGGGAGGGGATCCAGACCAGATGACGACATCTATCTCGATAATACATCACTAGGACATATCTTCAAGATCTATATGTCTGATCGCGAGTCCGCCTACTTGGGCCAGGGACCGCACGCCGCGTTGTGGGCGCGGCGGCGCACATGTCGCCCGCCGGGGCGCCGGCCGACGCTTGCCGGAGATGATCGCGGCCGACGCCGTGTGGACCTTCGATCGACGCTGGGGAGACGTTCAGCCGCGCATCGTCATTCCGTAGCCCGCTCGGCGCCGGAGCAGATGGAGCAGCACAACGCCTCTGTTCGAGCAAGCCGGCCGGCAAGAGGCGATGAGTTCATGGGCTGCAGCACAAACTGGGGGCGCCTATCCGAGAAGCCCCAAAGCGGGGGCCGAGGCGATGGGTTTGGCGCTTACCCGGATGGGGAGATGAGCCGCTGGTAGAGCCTCAGCGAGCCTTCTTCTTCACGCGTCTCTTGTGCTTCTTCGCCTTCTTATGGGGCTTCTGGCAACCCGTGACTTTGATCTTCGTGGACTGATGGACTTCGCGTCCGCTCTGCGCCGTGAAAGACGTCGGCATGAGCAGCTTCGACCCACAGAGCTTGCCCACCGCGGTCAGCGCGGAGAATCGCCCTTTCGGAAGCGTTAGTTCGAAGCTTTCCACGGGGGCGTCTGGAACCGTTTCGAACGTGCTGCTCGTGATTCCCTTTTTGCTTATGAAGGTCTTGCCGACAAGTTCGATCGTCACGTTGTCACCCTGAAGTACCATCGTCAGGTCGGGGAACGCTTCGCCACCGTGCGAGACGAAGTAGGCGGGTCCCTGCAACGGCACCGGCAAGTTCGGGACCACCGCCTTGGCATGACCGACGATCGACCTCGGCGGACATTTCGTGGGGTTCGCGTCAAACGTCGCCGCGAGGCAGGCTTCATGCAGCGTCGTCAACCGGGACGGGAGACGCTTTGGCAGTTCGACCTTCACCCTGGCGATGTTCGAGTAGCGGCCCGGGGCAAACTTCGGATACGTGAGCTTGACCGACAGGCTCGCGCCATCAGCTTTGGACGTATGTGCCGATGTAGAAACTGCGAATTTGGGGGCGAATGCCAAGTCGGAGCAGTTGGCAACCTGGAATGGCGCGCCCGCACCGGCAAGACCACCTTCCCCTCCGAGGAACGATCCCTTGAGTTCGAGGAGGTGGCAGTTCGTCGGATTGAACGTAAAGCCGGGTCGGTCGACGTTGACCGATATCCGTTTGATGTCCAGCGGAATGCCTTTGAGGACTTGCGGGATCGAATAGGGACCGGTTTGGTCCGTAGCCACGGTCACCGCAGCGGTGTGCCGGTCTACTTCCAGCCTTGCCCTGACTACCACGAGGCCGAGGTCGAAGGGCCCCGCCTTGGCGGGTGTGACGATCGAGAGCCCGAACGGGGCTCCTCGGTAGGGGCCCGTCAAGAAGACTTGACCGCCCCCGACTTCATATGGTTCGTTACCAAGCCCCACCTGCACGGTGCTGTGCCCAATCAAGCTGTCCGGGCCACATGTCCCTGCGTTTGCCCGAGCTTCGTCACATGGGGTAACACTCTTGATCATCGCCGACAGGCCCGCTGGGAGATGGACGTCGACGCCAGCGATCGCCTGATCGACATCTTCTCGGTCCACGGTCGTGGAGAAAGGCGCGAAAGCCCCGGCTTGCACGCTCGCAGCCCCGGCGTGCAAGCGCGGCCCGAAGCCCCTCGGCCCACATGCTTCGCCGCGGGCGCCGCTCGTTATCGAGAAGCTCGATGACGCATTTGCCGCCGCGGTTCCAGACCAGGGCGTGAAGACTGCCTTCGTTGCGTAGTCGCCGCAGCTGGGAGGCGTGCCGAGTGACGCGTGCGGACCGCCGAAGAATGCGAACTCTGCTTCTTCGATCGGCGCTTGCGGCGTATTGACGAAGGATGTCGTGGCTTGTCCGTCGGGGCCTAGACTGACCTCACCGGCGAGCTTGACGCGCACCCCCGTCGTTTGATCTTCGGCGACTACATAGATCGCGACCAGCGAGTGAAAGGGGTTAGCGTTCTGGTAGGCGAGGTAAACGCCGCCTTCCAGCACCCCGGGGAGGACGGGGATCTTCAGCCTTACGGTGCCGATCTTGGCAGCCTCGGGGCAGAACGGGGTCGGCAAGGACGGGGTGAAGAGAGCCGTGCCGCTCGAATCGATCGTCTCGAAACCTACCTGCCCTTCAGAACACGCTTCGAGTCCGACGGCAGCCGACGGGTTGACCGCTACCCCGTCGGGAAGGGTGACCGTCGTGCTCTTTATCGCCGCGCTAGCTAGTCCGGCGCTGTTTTCGTTGGCTTCTTGGGGCATGTGGACACGCACCGTGTAACCGGAGGGAGTGCTAGCTCGGTGGCTTTCAGGCGCGACTTCGATACTGGGTTCGAACGACAGCTGGTTGCAACCATGGATGCCGAGCGCTCGCCCGAACTCGTCTTCCAGCGAGAAGGTTTTGGTCGGCGCTTCGATACCACTCGGAGCGGCTGCAGTCGGCCATGACTGTGCGCGAGCGGTGATGGCAAAGGCATCGCTGCACGCCGTCGGAAGCGTGAGGAACGGACGGGGATGACTTTCCGTCGAGGGGACGCACGGCTGACCTGAAACGCTTGCCCAGTAACCACCCACCAAGCAGCCCCAGCCACGCGAAGCGTCGTGCACCGGATCGTTGGGGACGCCCCACAACGTGACCGTGGACGACAGCACAGAAGCAAGCTCGCTGGTGTTGCTGACATCGACGTTTACGCCGTAGTCACCGCCCGTGCGCACAGACGTGTCCAGGATGACGGGGGTTTTCACGAGCTCGAAGCCGAACCGTGCCGGCTCTCCTTCCTTCGGTGCAAGGTTGAAGACCGGCACCGGGAAGGTGATGACGCCATAGTTGTGCGGTTCGTCGATCGTGACAAGTGCGACGCCTACGACCGAGCTCGGAGGGCACAGGTTCGGGGTGCCCCCGGTTACTACGTGCTGAAAGTCAAGCGGAGTGCATTGTGGCAAGCCGTTGACGTTGCCGATGAAGCCAGGCGGAAGCTCGATATGGACGTTCCGCAGGAGCGCTGGCGGATTCGCGGGATCTTCGTTTTGGTTGAGAGTGAGGTTCGTCGTGAGCTGAAGGGGGTGCGAGCCTGCGCGAGAATCGACTACGCCGCCTTCGTCTTCGGGCAGCATCGTGAAGTTCTCGATACCGAACGGGCTCCCGCCGCCCTGGATCGGCAGCGCGCTTGCCGTGGAGGCACTCGGCGCAGATCCACCAGAGATTTTCAATGTGTTCTTGCTGCCGCTTTCCGCACCGGCGCCTAGACGCACCTTAATCAAGACTTCGAGATATTCATACGGCTTTACAGGGCTCAAGTCGAGCCCAAATTCTTCGCTCACGGGCGTGGTGCAGGAGACGGTGCGTCCGCTGACTTCGCAGGCGTTGAGAAAGCCGAGTGGGCCGGTGGGGCCGAAGTCGACTTTGCCTTCCGAGAAGGAGAACAAGAAGAACGAAACCTCGGGTTTCCCTTCGCTTTCGACGACGCTGTAGCCCGGCGGTAGCACGTCGGTGATCGTCTCCGCCCCGCCCGAAGTCGTCGCCGTCCCGACGTTCTCGGCCTGGATGACGATGCTTCCTTCGCCTTCGGGCGTGAGCACCGACGGGCGCGCGCTGTCTCCGAGGTGCCACCACGCAGACGCCGCAGCGGCGGAGCTCGGGGCAAGCATCGCAACGACCCACATGCCCGCAAGAAGAGCTACCGGCGCCACGAGCCGGCTCAAGCGCCGAGTGATCATCGGTGGCCCCTCCCCTTCTTCTTTGGCTTTGCCCCATACCGTCGCCTAGCGCTTCGAACACATGCGGCGCGCTTCTTCTTCGCCTTGACCTTCTTGCACGCACGAAGCGCACGGGCGAGCTTCTCGGCCCGCGTCAGCGGTTTCGGACGGACCACCGCAGGCGCGGGTTTGCTGGGAGGAGTTCCGCTCGGGGTTTCGGTCGCGAAGGACGGCGTCGCCATCGGCACAGGCGCGATGACCCTGCAACCTCCTGAGGACGAGCACGGTTCGCTCGTTTCGACTGGCGGCGCCAAGCACGGAACATCTGCCGTGCACGCGTGGGCGTCGTAGATGTCGAATGCAGCGTCGTGGTCCGCCGAAGTCAATCGCGCCGCCGTTATGAAAAAGACGTCGTCGCCGTTCTCGTTAGCGTCCAGGAAAGCTGATTCTTCGCCTGACACGCCCGAAGACACGAGGCCGACGCACCCCGATTGCTCCCGACAGCTTCCTTCCCCGTTGGGCTCGTACTCATACACGTCCTCCTTGCCGTTCGTGTCTTGCGGCACGAGCGGAGTCGCGCTGT
Source organism: Solirubrobacteraceae bacterium (assembly GCA_035507305.1). GTDB lineage: Bacteria > Actinomycetota > Thermoleophilia > Solirubrobacterales > Solirubrobacteraceae > Palsa-744. Next base: position 16,871 of record DATJOE010000194.1, read on the forward strand.
TGAAGAACACGCGACCCGTGTTTGAGACAACCCTTGAGGCGTAAAGCGAATGCAGGGCGTCGACTTTCGTCCATCCGGGGATCGAGGCCGCGAGCCATTGGGTAGCCCACAGGCCCGGCCTATCGACGAGCAGCGGGGCGAATACTTCTTCCTCGAAGATGCCGTCTGGCGCGGCATTCGAGCGTGAACACGAGATGCACGTGAGCGCGCCTGTTTCCCGGTCGAACAGGAACACCTCCTCGTCTGGTTCGCCGCTTTGTGCGTCACGATTGTCAAAGCCGGTGAGACTGCGCTGCGACATGAACACCAGAAAGCGTCCGTTGTCCGACACGCGCGCGGTCGTGCCACCAAAGTCGAACCCCGTTATCGCTGCCCAGTCGTTCTGGTCACGCCCGGCGACCACGCTGACCAGGCGCGTGCGGTGAGCGTCTACTTCCCTTACGTAAAGGTTGCAGGAGACCTCCGGCGGCGGCAGGACGGTGAAGCTGATCGTGTTGCAATCCCCTGAGATCGCGCCCGGCGCCATCCTCGCGTTCGCGACGAAGTACACGTCCTCCCCGGACCGGTCCGCTCCGATCACGGCACCCTGAACGTTGGCGGCTTCGCTTGCGCTTGCGACCGTGAGATCTTCGATTCGACACCTCAGGTGTTCCGCCGTCACCTCGACTTCGCACATGTACAGGTCGGGCTTGGCTTCCCGCGCGGTGGAGTCACGCGTGAGCCGGTTAGTGTCGAGGAAGAACACGCGCCTTCCGTCGCTGCTTGCAAACTGCATGTTCGAGTTCGCTTCCTGCGCTGCTGACCCTGGTTCGGGAGCATCGAGCTGCACCGTTTCGTCGCGCGACATGTCGCGTAGGTAGAGCTGTTCGCCACCACCGCTCGCGACCGCGAACACCACTCGCGAGCCGTCATCGGAGATCGCGCCACGAACGTTGTTGTTCTGTCGGCCGGCAACCGCCGGCAAGCCCTCGTCGGCGGCAGCCCTCCCGTCAGGCATGATGCTCGCGAGTCGGAACTTCCCGTCGTGCCAGACATAGACGCTTGGCAGTTCTGGTCCCGTTTCCAGTTCCGTCGTGAGCGCTTGGGGCGACACCAGCACGGCCGAGGTCATGTCAGGGGTTGCGGTGACGAAGTTCACGCCGCCGTTGAATTGACCAGGAAGCGTTTCGACGCCACCGAATTTGATACCCGGCCGCACGTTGGCAGGCGTCGCATAAGGCACCAATTCACCAGACGAACGCCGCTCGTATGGCGTCCGTTCCGTCACTCCAGCCGTCAACGGCGTCGTGCCTTCTGGTTCGACCGCGCTTACCGTCAGGTCTTCGGAGAACATCCGGTATTCCGAGTAGTTACCCGGAAACAGCGGCGTCACCTTTTCGTGCTTGACCGAGATGTCCTTCGAGGTCCATCCCGACGAAGAGCGCGTAGCCACCACCTGACTATTCGCAAGCGCGCGATTTCCTTCGACGTCCTGTTCGACCGGTGCGAGCGAGAAGTAGGTGATCGCCGACCCCGTATCCGCTGCCTGGATCAAGCCGCCTTCGGGCGGTATGCCTTCCAGCGACACGCCTTCCTTATGCGGCGGACTCACCATCTCCCACTGACGAGAATCGAGAAGCCCCTTCGTACTGGTGCTCTGGGTGGTGACCGTATGGTCAGGGCTGGTGACTTCGCCGAGGGCATTCTGCGTCACGACGCGGAAATGGTACGTAGCGCCTGGCGTCAGGTGACCTACGGTCACAGCGATCTCGACTGGCGAGGTTTGACCTGCGGGCAGTTCGCCCGCTGGCTGCGGAGTGCTCACTTCATATGGCGAGGTTCCATATTCGAATCGATACGTCGTCTGCGATCCCAGCGGATTCACAGTCGCCGACAGACGTACGCTTTCGTCTGTCAGTTCTGTGGCGAACACCCGTTCCACGATCACCGGTGGCTGGGTAACAAACGTGCCATCGCCGCCGACCGCCAAGGTTTCGCCTTTTTCGCCGACGACCACCAAGCGGTAGTGATATTCGGTACTCGGAAGCAGGCCCGTGAGCGACGCGGTTAGCCGCTGGTCTTCAAACGCCGCGCCCGTCATCGGCTGCTGGGAGGTGCTTTTGCCATAGCCCGTTGAAGGGCCGTATTCGAAGAAGGAACTCGTGCCGTTGGTGCCCTCGGCATTCGCAATCGCGGACACCCCAGCGCTCGTGCGAGAGATTTCCGTCGCCGTGTCGCTGCCGTCGACCACCAGCGGCCCTGGGGCCGGCGGCGAGACGATGCGGGCTTCGTTCGAGTTCAGGATGTAGAGCGCTGACTGGCTTTTATCGAGCACGATGCCCGCGTTTTCCCCGGAGGTGTTTTCGTTCCTGTCGAAGCTCGCTACCTGTTCTCCGCCCGGCGCATACTCGAGGACGTGATGGATCCCTTCGGCGCTGTCGACTACGAACAGTTCGCCCGCCGGTCCCGTCGTGATCGCACCCGGTACTCCGCCGGCATCACGGGGTTCACCGACTTCGGCGCCGAGAGTCGTGAACTCGTGGACTCCCGGGAAGCCTTCGGCAACCACATAGAAGTTCCCCGCTTCGTCTACTGCCAGGGCTGCGACCTTGCCGGCTCCGGGTAGGCTGACTTCGCGTTCGAGCATGCCTTCGGAGTCAAAGACCTCGAGGCGTTCGACGTCGCCCACGACCACCGACCCCGTCGACGTCGTCGCGATCACACCGGCCCTACCTTCGAACTGGCCCGGCCCTTCTCCGGCTTCGCCCGCCGTACAGGATTCTCCAACGCGGCAGACGTCGCCACCGCCAGCGTGCACGTTGCGACCGAACATGAGCTCAAACGCACCGGAGGGACTGAACTTCTGCACACGATGGTTACGCGTGTCGACGACGTACACGTCTCCCAACGAGCTGCTCAGGGGGTCGTTGTCCACCGCGATGCCTTCCGGGAATGCGAACTGCCCCGACCCTTCGCCAAGCCGGCCAGCGAAGCACGTAGAGGTACATGTCTGCAGGGCTTCGGTATGCCCGTCGCCTACACCCCATCCCCACGCCAAGAGAAAGTCACCAGCTTCGCTGAACGCGTCGATGCGTTGGTTGTTCCTGTCCGCGACGTAGAGGACACCGCTTTCCCGATTGACCGCCGCACCAGAGGGCTGCGAGAATTCGCCCGCCTCGCCGCCTTCCCTCCCGAAGCTGCCTGCCGCCGTCGCGATTCCTGCCTGTCCCAGCACTCCGACAAGCGTCGCGCAGAGCGCGAGCATCGACTTGCTAACTATGAGTCTTGCACGAGTCGCTCGCTCGCCGCCCAGCATCGCTACCCTCTCTCTACTTCGCTCCAAAACGCCCACGCAACCACGAAATCCTGGCATCGGCTCGACCTATGGCACAAGGACTGTTTTCGACTGTCTTGGTGTTTTTTTGTGCCAATGCCTCGGCAGTTGTGCCTCTCGGCCAGTGACTAATTCTCTCAAACCTTGAGCACTATTCGTGACAGCCTTACGAACCAGCATCGCCTTGCTCTTGGCGAATAGCCTTGATGCGAACGGGGCTTTCGCGTTCCGGGAAGTAATAACCCGAGCCACTAGCCTTCTTGGCTTCACAGCCGCACGCGATCTCCTCTACGAGAATCGACGGCGACTTCCCCTCCTGTTCACCTTGGTGTCGGTACTGCGAACACTCCGGCACGACGTATTCACCTGCGCATGACGTCTTAGCCTTTCGTCCTGCTTCTCTTGCCACCATGACCTTGAGGGCGCCGTATAGACCTCCGCTTGGGTGTTCACTCTCGAGCATGGCGATGAGCCTGTTGTTGATGGCGTTGGTCCTAATCCCATAGCCCTTCTCAACTACCGTTAAGCCGCGTCTCGCTAGATAGAGGGCGAACTCGGACGGTTCTCTCGCTTTGATCGCACGCAGTTGCCGCTCGAGCATCTGCTCACTGTCGACGATTCCGTATTCCCGGCCTTCGTTCACCTTCCACTTGTATTTGATGAGGAAACTGAGCGCTTGGTGACGTACGGCCGCGAACAGCTTTTGGCACTGCCCTTGGTAGTCGCGGACGGCAGACGTGACGTGATGGCCGGAGTGATTCGCTGTTTCAGTCGGCGCTTCGCGCACGAGTTTCCTAACCGTCCCTACACAGCGCTCGAGGTCGGGGGGATCCGTGACGAGGTTGGGGTTTGTCTTTTTCGCTGCGTTCTCATAGAAGTCGGTACCAGCAAGCGCCGAGGTCCATCGGTCGAGTTCGTGACTCGTGATCGGACTGCCTTCGACCACGGCGACCGTCACGCCATGGCCGCGACTAGATCCGCATCCCGCGAGCGTCACAACGACACCGCACAGCACAACCAGATACAGACGCGCACCTACGCTTCGTAGGGTCCTTCCCCAGCTTCGATCTTTGACGTTGCTCTGCATCGACTCTCCTCTGACACAGCTCGCGTGGGCAGCCGGCGTGGCTGGGCTGAGGCCGGAGAGGCTGGCGCCCCTCCGGCCATGCCCTACTTCATGCGGTACTTGCGAGCGCCTTACGCTTTCAGTTCAACCGCTTTTTCGAACGTCAGTTCCTCGGTGGTTTCCTCTTCAGCTTTTTCGAATTTGCCGCCGTTGAGGTTCGCTAACAGTTCGGCTTTTTTGGTCGTGCCTTTTCCTTCGTTTTCCGAAGTACAGCTAGCCGGGTTCGTTTTTTTGTACAGGTCTTCGCCTTTGGTCGAGGAGGTGTTGAGCGGTTTGGCTTCGCCAATGACGGAGCCTTTCACTTCAGATTCCTGACCCAGACCTTTGATGACTACCGTTTCCTTCAGTTCGGTGAAGGCGCCCACTTTTGGAGACGCTTTCGTCGAGCCCGTCAGGTAGCAGAATAAGATTAAGACTTTCAGTAATATGACGCCTGAGCTGTCACCCGTCGTGTTGACAGGGATGCCCAGGATTGTGCAGCCTTCGAAGTGCACGTCTGCTTCCACGTGAGACAGCGAGGGCATTGTCCCGTTTAAGACGCTGTCTTTGCTGCATTTGATGGTCAGCGGGCCCGTGAGCGTACCGGTTCCGCTTTTGCCGGTGAAGCCAGTTTTAGCGCTGAATTCAGGCAACGCTGCGGACGCTGTCGCGACTGATACCCCCATGAGCATCAGTGCAGCGAAAGCGACAAGGATGATCTTGCGCATCTCGTCTTACCTTTCCTTAGTAGTTGATCTCTTAGCGCCGACCGCGGAACAAATGTCCGAATAACCCTTCCTGGGCATTGGCCGGGCGTAGCTAGTATTGCCAGGTGATTAGGAGAAGTCAAGAATTCGGAATTCCGGTTTCTGACTAGATATGCATAGCCGTAGCAATCGTGAAAAGAACACTCTTCGGCAAGACAATCGCCGCCCACACAACAAAAACGCTTGCTGGCTTGAGAAGTAGCTCGCAGTCTCGAAGTCAAGTCGTGCCGGTCATGCACCGCGTGGTCCCACCTCTGCGCAATCCCGAAGACCGGCCTGGGTCGCGGTTTTCCGCAGAAGTCCGTGCGTTGTCTTTTTCGAAATTGCCAGCGCATTTATTGCGGCGGCGTCACTGCGACGCGCATAGACCACGAGTCTCGCCAGTTCCTCTGCCAGCTTCAGCCTGTAGGCGACCACGCGCTCCCACTCGTGTCCGAGGATGCGCGGGGGAGAAAGATGCTCTAGTTCGCTCAACGCCCGACGCTCCCGAGCGACGTTGCCTGGCACGCCTCGCACGATTTCCGCGAGCGATGAACCGTTTGTTTCTCGCGCGGCGATTTCGGCGTTCAGACGTCTGCAGATGGCGTTAGCAGCAGCGGCGAAGGTTGTGCGGCTCTGTTCAGCGGTCCCCGTAGACCTCAGCGAAGACGCCGTCCTGGCGGTCGATCTACTCTGGAGTCCACTCTCGTGAACACCGGTCGAATTCGCACCGCAGCCTGCGATCGCACCGGTCGCGACAGCCAGGCCGAGCAGCTCTCGCCTCCTTGCGACCGCTTCTCGAACCAGACCCATATAGGCAAAACAACTTGTCTCGGATCGTAGACAAAGTCAAGCATCCAGTACAAACGTTTCTAGTAGGACTCAAGATCGCGGCGCGTTTCACTAGGATCATCTGGCCTTGATGTGCTGATCCGACACGTTGGGGTGAGTTAGGTCACTCGGCAATTCAACCGAGCGATATGCAAAACCGCTACTGCTCGGTGGTGAACTGATACCTGAGTCGGGACGAAACAGCCACGAAGTGCCGGGAAACTGACCCCCCGGACGGTCGGCGCTTCGTGCCTTTCGCCCTTGTTCGAGGTTCTTGAACCGATCGGGGCGGCCGGTTCAGCTTGGCTTTCTAGAGCCGTTTTCGGCCCTGCTGCGGTCTCCCGGCGGTCTCTAGTACGTGCGTGTCCGCCGTCTTTCTGACAGGGTTCCTTGACGGATCAGACCTGACAAGGTATCTTGTCATTCCGTGCGCATCGCGCAGCCCGCTCGAAAGCACGGCATCCCAGACGACGACATGTTCCACGCGGTACGCAACCCCATCGCACAGTGGCAACTGGACGAGGACTTCATGATGCGCGTCGGTCCCGCTCGTGACGGCGACTTGCTGGAGATCGGCCTACTGGGCATTGATACCGACGATCCCGTAATCGTTCACTCGATGCGTGCTCGGCCTCAATATCTGCCTCACCGATGACTGGAGCAAAAGACATGCACACCGACGAGGAGATTCAGCGAGCAGCGAGGCTCGCCGAGGAGTTCGACCCGTCTAATGCGCAGATGGACGACACGACCGACCTGCGCACGCTCGCTGAGGCTGTAGATAGCGTCCGCGCCGGCGAGGCTCGGGTCCGCGAGCTGGTAGCGCTCGCGCGCGCCAACGGCCGGTCGTGGGGCGAGATCGGGGTCGCACTTGGCGTATCTCGCCAAGCGGCACGCGAGCGGTTCGCGGAGAAGGTCCGTATTTAGGCTCGCGTCGTGGCCAAGACAACGATCTACCTACCTGATGAGCTTCATCAGCTGATCAAGCGAGCGGCTAAGGAGCGCGGCACTAGTGAGGCCGAGCTCATCCGCACGGCCCTCCGTCACGAGCTATTTGGTGCGCCCACCGATCAGCAAAGGCGCGCCCGCTTGCTCAAGACAGTTGGCAAGCTCGACAGCTCCGTTTACCCGGCTAGCTATCTCGACCAGCTCCACGCCGAGTGGCGCGACTAGTCGCCTCATAGAGGCCCCTCACGCAGGACGATCCGCATCACAATGTGCATGCCTCTAGTAACGCAAGCGGCGTGCGGCCGCGCAGCCGATTGGACACGCTGGATTCGCGACTGGGGGCACAGCGATCAGGGGTGTGGCGTCGCCGAGTGCAAACGGAAGGATTGTCATGTTTGAAGCTCCTCCGACACCGCCGAGCAGCGCGCAGGCCTGCAGTAGCCCAGCCCAGAAGGACACGAACGAAATCGTCGGCACCGGGTCGATACTTACCGGCTCGGGGTGAGCGCATGCGGCGCAAGGCCTGCCAACCTCGTGCACTGTCAATTGCGCGAGATTGTTGCCAGTCGCGCCAACTGCAAGCCAGGCTGGCTGAGCCTCTGCGACCCACCATCGCGCTTCCACATCATCGACGCCAACTAGCACGCGCTTGGCGAGGGGCAGAAGGGCGCCTCTGCTTGCCCTTGTGAATAGATCCCGCACACCGCTAATCGCAAGGTGCCCGCCAGCGGCGGCCGCGAGTAGCGTGACCTTGTCGATCTCGCCGTCACTGCGGCGCAGCAAGCTGTAGCGGTTGACGTTCGAGAGGTCAGTCGCCTGGCGCTCGATGACGCGCATTCGAGCGGACAGCCCGGGGACCCGTAGCAGACAGTAAACGGCCGCATGTGTGATCGCGCCGCCGCTAATTGCGTCGATCTTGCCTAGATCGACGAGTCCGATCTCGGCGATGCCGGGGAACAGTTCAGCGAGCCGGATTTCAACGGGTGGTCCGGGCGATGGGCGGCGACGGCGGGCAGGGAGTCCCACCGAGGCCTCGATCCGGGCCCGTACTGCCTCAAGCGCGATCGGGGCAGCAGCAGCGCCGGCGGCGAAGCCCCCGAAGGGGAGCTCGCCCGCGCAGGCGCGGGCCACCCCACCGCGCCGCAGGACAGCACTTGTCTCATCGGCCCACACTCGCACCGCGCTGGTCTCACCTGGGCTGGCACCTATCGCGATCGTATCCTGCACCTCACCGACATGAGTTCGCACACGTGCCCCGGGTACAAGGTCTCTTCCGAGGTCGATCAGGGCGTCGAGCAGCGACCCACAGCGCAGAGGGGCGACACAGTCGATTACGTCCACATTCGCAATGGCTAGCTCGATGCCGATCCCCATCCGCGCGATCAGCATGAACGCGGTGATGAGCGTTGTCTGGCCCGCTCGGGTGGATAGGGAATCGGTGTCAGCCGTGATTCGCACTGTGCTCGCCAGCAGCGCATCGGCGATCGCAGCACAATCAGCTTCGCCGCCAAACCACTCTTCATCAATCAGAAGTGTCGTCCTAGCAAGCGCGTCGTAATGGTTTTCCCCTTGTCCGCTCATCGGCGTACCTCTAGCCGAGTGGCGATGTCGAGCGCCTCCCAAGTGCCTTCCCGGGTTAGCTCGGCGAGGAATGCTCCGGCGAGGCCGACAGGCCCCAGCGCGAAGTCCGGGATCACGATCGACAGGAACCCGGGCGTCCCGAGCAGAGCGCCACCGTCGTCAATGCTCGAGTGGTAGGCCGCCCCGGGGTGGGTGTGCATCTGGGCGCGCACGCTGCGCCGTTCGACAAGCAGGCCCGCTGAGAGCTCACCGAGCGCCTTCGTGCCGACCTCGTAGCCGACAGCGCTCGCGGCGTGGACCGGGTGCACAACACCGTCTATCCGCCGACGCTCGTCGACAGGACCGGTCAGATAAACGACGCACTCGCGCTGGCCTTCTCCGCATCCGCGGAGATGCTCGAAGGCCAGCTCGAGTACCCCCACCTCGACGGCCACCATCGCCCTCAGCCGCCCGGCTGCGCGCGGCGGTGCAGGTACAGCTGCGAGCCTGGCTGCGCCTGCGAGGCCATCGTCGCGGCGTCGATCAGCTCGGTCTGATTGTCTGGGCCAAAAAGGAATTCCTCGTGGCGCGCTTGTCCGCGCACGTCGTAGTAGTCGAGTGCCGCGACACGGATTTTCTCGACATGCTCCTCGAGCCTGTAATCGAAGACGTGGTTCTGGCCGTTGTGAGAGACCGAGACAGACTGATTGCGCTTGGCATCCGGCGTGACTTGCTCCTGAACTGCAGTCATGTGTCCTCCTATAGGTTTGTTAAATTGACTTATAAAATTCTCAAGTCATTTTCACAAACTACGGTAGAGAGCCGTGCGCAAGATGTCAAGCTAATTTTCACGCGAGATCAACAACGTCAATTTGACTGACTGTCAGTAATATTGACGCGGGCGCAGACTTCGGGCATACTCGCCCCGATGGAGCTGCTTTATAAGGAGTTCGGAAGCCGACTACGTACTCGCCGTAAAGCGGCGAAGCTCACGCAAGGCGAGCTGGCCGAGCGTGTTGGCCTTACGCGCACCTCGATCACGAACATTGAGGCTGGCCGCCAGCACGTTGTGCTCCATCAGCTGTTCCTGCTGGCCTCAAACGTCGGGGCCGAGCCACACGAACTGCTGCCACGTGAACGAACGACGCTCGAGGAGCTCATCAGCGCACCCAAGACTCTCAAGGCGATCCGCCCGCAGGACCGCGAGGCTATTACGAAGGTCCTGAACACCGCCCGCGCATCAGAACAAAAGGAGACCCCCACCACATGAGCCGCCCATCCCGCGCCGAAGGGGAAGCGACGACGCTATTGAACACCTTGGGATGCAAGGAAACCCCGATCCCCGTCGAGCAGATCGCGATCGCACGTGGTGCACAGGTGACCTACGAGGTATTCGACGGCGAGGTCTCCGGAATGTTGATTCGCGATGGTGAGCGCGCGATCATTGGCGTCAACTCCAGTCACGCTCCCGTCCGTCAACGCTTCACGATCGCGCATGAGATCGGACACCTGATCATGCATGAGGGCACCCCAGTGTTCGTTGACCGACTGATACGGATCAACCGGCGTGACGGGACCACGAGCAAACAAGAGCGCGACGCAAACGCGTTCGCGGCCGAGCTTCTTATGCCACGCGGGTTCATCACTGCCCGCGTCGCTGCACTTACCGACAAAAGTAGCGGGATCGCTCCCGAGCGGCTGATGGAGCAGCTCGCAGAAGAGTTCGGCGTAAGTGTGCTGGCAATGAGCTACCGCCTCGCGAATCTCGATATCACTGATCCTTATCCGGTCGATTGACCGAAGCATCAATGCAGGTAGATCAGCGCGACCGCTCCGTAGTCATTCGCCTCGTCGTGCTTGTCGGGTCACTCTGACGTGTGAGCATTATGCGCGACCTCGGCGCCCTGCCGTCCGCCTCGCCAGGTGCTTAGCCCAGATCTTTAGCTGCGGGTTCTCAAGTCGCGAGATCGCCGCGAGCAGCTCCGCGACCTGTTGCCCACCGGGGCCGCCGACACGCGCTTCCTCCGATGCGAGCATCAGAGTGGCGCGCAGTCGGTGCTCGGAGTCCGGCATCGTGTCGATCGCCTTCCGGTACAGGTCTCGTCCCTTTTCGAACTCGCCACAGCGAAAGGCCAGGAAACCGCGGGTCGCGGTCAGGGTTGGACGCGTCCAACCCTCCTCGCTCGGCCTGACTCGGGCAAGCGTTGCGGCGGCGGCGTCCAGTCGTCCGAGATTGGCCTGTGAAAACGCGAGGTTGTTGAGGAGCAGCGCGTTTCCGGGGTTAGGCTGGAGCCCCGCTTCGGCGAACTCGATGGCTCGATCGAAGCTTCCGCACATCGAGGCGTGGTAGGACCCGAAGGTCGCAGGCTCAGTTGAGAACGGTTGGTCGGTGAGCCACTCCCAGCCCGCCGCGAGAGCAGGGTCAAGCTGGTCTTGTTCAGCGAAGCGCCGGGCGCGCGCCTCAGCAGATCGCTCGATCTGATCATCCCTCAGGCCGAGATCGCCCGCAAGGCGGCTCGAGGCCCACTCAGCCTGCGCGACACTGTTCTCGTTCGGGTTGATCATGGCGGAGCGGAAGAGTCGTCGTGCCTTCTTTACACCGCCTGCCTGCAGCTCGATCGTCGCGAGCGCACTCGCCAACTCGCTCAACGCAAACGGCGAGTGGACGGCATCTTCAGCAACCATCCGGCCTTGCTTAATGTTGCGAGACTGTTTTTCTGCAGTGGCGGTAGCGGCAATCTCGCTCGCGAGCAGCCAGGGATCGCGGCGCACAAGATCCCGAGCGTGCGTAAGGGAACGGACAGCCTGCTCTGGATCCTTCAGGTGGGTCCAGAGCCTCACCGATGACCGCAATACATAGCGATCATAGGGAGCGATATTGATCGCGATCCGCATCGCCATCTGCGCTTTGCGCTCGTGGCCTTGGTTGATGTGGTGGCGCGACAGTTCGGCCCAACGAAGCGCGTTGCGCGGGTTGTTGCGCAAGCCCTGACGGAGAGCGCGTACGCGCTGCCCGTCTGTCTCCGGCGAATCTGTCTCGTCCGGCACGCGGTCGCGGCGCTCAAGCGCCCAGGTTGCCGCGCGTCGCAGCATCGCAGACGCAGCTGGTGCGGCGACGATCAACTGCGCCGCCTCGGTCGTCTCGGCGGTAGGGCCGAGTACGAGTGACGCCGCGAGTAGATCGGCAGCGAAGGACAGTGACCGCTGCTCGCGGAACTCACGGGCACGTTCGTGCAGACCTACCGTCGGCTGCAGTGCCCGTGCGCCCCGATCGGCGCCCGCGGAGCCGAGCTCGCCGTGATGAGCGGTTGCTTCCAGACTCCGCCAACGCGGGATCACTTGGCGATTCGGGCTACTCTCGGCCGCGCTCATCGCGGCCTCTTCTGTAGATATCCTCCGCGGGCCTCTCGCGCGAGTACGTCCAGCCGGGAGATGATTCGCTGCAGGTCGTAGGGATTCTTGCCGTTACGCCGCTGAATTGGGTCTCCGCGCTCTGCGGGGTCGGGGTTACATAGTGAGCGAACATGCCTGACTAGCTCGGTCGCGAGAACGCCCTCCAGTTGGATTTCCAAGTCTTCGCAAAGTTCATCGAAAGCGTTGACGAGATAGGGCAGCGCCGTCTCGAATGGCTCCCCCAAGGGGTCCGGGCGGATCCCCTCAGGGATCCGGCGGATCAGCTCTGCTGTTGTCTGTGTGCGGGTAAAAATGAAGAGGATCAGGCTGCCAAGGAGGTACCAATCGCACGCTTGGCAGCGCACCGACCAATCTGGATCGATTCGGCCGTAGAGCAGCTCGGGTGGTGCGTAGGTGGGATCACCGCGGACGATCTCCCGGTCGTGCGGCGCACTGGTACCGCGTTGCGAGCAACGCCCAAGGTCGCCGAGCTTTGCGAGCCATTCAGAGAACGTGAGCAGATTCGAGGGCTTCACATCTTGGTGCGCGACGCCAGCGCTGTGTAGCTGGCGTACGGCTACAGCAGCGTGGTGGCAGACGGTGAGCGCCCACGCAGTGTCGAAGTCACTCATCGCGTCTAGGGCGCAGCGCACA
>DATJOE010000195.1:0-17355 GCA_035507305.1 Solirubrobacteraceae bacterium
GAGAACCGTGGTGTCGAGCAGGATCACGCGTGGCGCCCGCGCAGGGCGTCGAGCTCGGAACGCAGCGCCGCGGGCTCTGGAACGGCCATGTCGGGTGCGTCGAGCAGGCGTTGTCCCGCGGCACGACGGCGCGTATCGGGATTGGCCAAGCCGCGGTCGATGGCCTCGCGCACGATCGTCGCGACGGATACCCCTCGCTCTCGTGCGGCAGCAGAGATTCGTCGATGGCGATCGTCGTCAATCAGAAGCTGGAGCCTATGATCTAGAGACATGCTCATACTGTAGCATGTGTAACCTAGGGCCATCATAGTCAAGAGGCGACTTGCACGTTCGGGTTTGCGCCCGGCTCACAGTGGCTTTGTTGATCCCATGCGCGTGCGAACCACCGGCGATGGTGATATGAGGTGGCTTCAGAGCACCTGTATCTAAGGCACGTGTGTGTGGCTATGTTTTCACCTGGCAACTCCCGGGAGGCTAGGCGCCGACGACCAGCTAGTAAACCGCATCAGTGTTTCTCTCTTTGTCTACGCTCAGGGTCCCGCAGCTGCTGCTACATCACATGTATGCGCTTTTCTCAACGGTGCCTCTTGGTTGCAAGGTCATTGTCGGTCTGATAAATCGACCTACGGGCGCTAGGGGGTGTCTGCCCGAAATTACAGGGGCTGACCTTTGCGCCATTGTGCAGTCCTCGATTCAACGGGGACTGTCTGGGGTCTACTCGAAGGGATCGGCTAATGACACGTGTCAGATTGGTCGCACTAGTCCTGTGTGTCGTCGTCATGGCGACTGCAGTTTCAGCCGCGACTGCTATGGCGAGTGAAGGTGAAGTTGTCAACGCGAAAGGCGAATTGTTCAAAGGTAAACCAACCGAGACAGGAGGGGCGACGACGTTTGAAACGACGGGTGGCAGCAAAATCAAATGTAGTGCCTTTACTATCGGCGAAACCGGCATTCCCTTGACAGGCTGCGAATCATCGGGGATCAAATGCAACAGTGCTGGCGCTAAAGCAGGCGAACTCCTGATAACGGCGATCGAAGGTAAACTTCCGCGCACCGCGACCAAAAAACTAGTGTCCGAGACGAAACTCACCAGCACATTCGAATTTGAATGCGGCTCTCTGGTGAAAATCAAAATCCGCGGCGGCCTGTTGACTCCAGCACCGACTGAAAAATCGCTCAAAACTGAATTCAAAGTAGCGGTAAAACAGACCAAAGGTGTACAAGAACTCACCGAATTTGAAAATGAAGGCAAAGAAAAAATTAAACTGGTGCTGGAAACATCTATAAATGGGGGCGCATTTACACAGACTGGAGCTGAATTCACGGAGACCCTGCTCTTCCCTGAAGCTGTAGAATTCAGATAAGAGGTCTGTTCGGACAATCTGGGACCGCGGGGGAGTGCGCCAGCGATTGCGGGCCCTCTCGCGGTTTCAGCAGGAAGGTGCTGTGGGCACTCTCGCGGGAGGTCGCCGGCGCTGGCGGTGAACGGGTGCGCGCGTGTGGCGAGCGGACACTCGACGTGATCGGGCCGGGCTGAGATACGAGTGTCCTGGTCTCGACGTTGATGGGGCGGCTGAAGTCCAATCGTTCGTCCGCGGAGGGTCGGCCGAGTCCGTATGTCAGCGTGTTTGCTGGGAGCTTCGTTCGGATGCCCTCTGTGTGACCGATCAAGGCGCGGGATCTAGATGTCTAGGGTCTCGTTGCAGGAAAGGACCTCCACACAGCGTCAGCTACCCTGCTAGGCCCCAAAATTTGGGGAACCGAGCCAAGCGACTCGCAAGTAGCCTCACGCAGTCGCAGAACATTAGGATTTGCAGGCAAAATGGCGATTTCAACCAACCAATTCTGAAATGTGTCTGGAACGTGTCTCTACCGTGCTTAGCCGTACCGCCATGCGAAGCGCAGCGTCGATTACGGCGGCGGCTCCATAAGCGCTGGAGCATGCGCACCCCCGGGATCAACCTTGCTATCGGGGTTGCGTTTCTGAATCGCAAACACACGCAGTGCGATGAGCAGCACTAGCGGCGCGGCGCCAGCAAAGTACAGATACCAACCTGTCGTGCTCGGGTCGCTGATGTACAGCGCACCAGCCGCAATCGCGAGCAGGGCGGCAACCGTCCATAGCGCGCGCACCACGATCATGCGCTGATCGTAGTGCAGTCGGCAGGCGCCGAGGCCGGACCGCTCGCCAACGCAGAGCGACCGTCTCCACGCCCCTGACACCGCGCTTCGCCGCTCACTGCTGACTCCGGAATCTTGCCCTGAGACGCGCCACGCGCTCGCCGCTTACGCGCCCGCGCACAGGGCGCTCTGCCCGCTGTTCGGCTCGGCTCCAGCGAGCCTCCGTCGGAACAGCGAACGACGTTGCTCCTATGTCAAGGCGATGTCGCTATTTGCGGTTGCGCCGCTTCGAGACCAGTACGCCTGCGTCGACCGGGATCTCGATCGTCCTGTAGCCATTCTGGGGGTCTTCGACATGTGCGCGGTATAGGACGTGTTGAGGATCCTCGAAGCTCAAGTCCGCGACAACGAGCGCGCCTTGCGCGAGCTTTGGCTCCAGTAGCTGCAGGATGCTGAGGTAGAGGTCGTTGGAGCCGTCAAGGAATACGAAATCGACCGTCGCGGAGATATCGCCAAACGTGATCTGTGCATCGCCTTGACGAACCTCAACGACGTGTGCGAGTCCGGCGGCTGCGAGGTTTCGTTCGGTGGCCTTTGCCTTGTCAGGGATCAGCTCGGAGGTGATGACCTGCCCGGTGCCCAGGTCGTTCATTGCGCTTGCGAGGTAGAGCGTCGAGAAGCCGAGCGATGCCCCGAACTCGACTATCAGGTTGGGCTCCGCTGCAATCACGAGCGCGTAGAGGCTAGCGGCCACCTCTGGCTTGATTGCCAGGGGCGCACGTGCGCCTATCTGGGCGCGCTCGATGCCGTAGAGCTTTTGGTCAAGCTCTGCCTCGCGGATGGCAAGAGCGCTGGTGTACTCCGCGTCCTCTCGGACCCCAAGGGCAGCTAGCTGATCGAGAACTCGCCGCACGCGAGCGTTCTTGAGAGTCGTGCTCATGCCCGTAACCAGCGACGCCGTGCTTACGGCGATCGCGGATTTTTTGTAGCTAGGCGGCGACTGCAGCAGCTAGCTCGTCCAGCGCTGCGAGAGCCCCCACACAAGCGCGGGCTGCCTCTGCGCCCTTCTTGGATAGATGCTCGCTGAAGAAGTCGACGTGAGCTTCGTGATCGTGAAAGTGGTGCGGTGAGCACAGCTGAGATCACCGGGACGTCGCTCTCCATCTGTGCGCGCATCAGAGCATCCCACCGTCGACAACAAGGGCAGCCGCGACCACAGCGTCAAGCGCCCGCTCTGCATCGCACGCTTTGCGAGCAGTGGGATCTCAAGGGCGCCCGGAACACGAAACGCCTCCACGCGGCCCTCTGAAATCCCCAGCTCGGATAGCTCGTGCACGAAGGAGTTACGGCAACGTTCGACCAAACTCTCGTGCCAGGAGGACTGAACAAACGCCAAACGGCGGTTCTCCAGTCCTGGAGGTGTGCTCTGCGAGGTCATGGGCAGTTCCTTTCTCGACGCTGGCCCTAAAGCTCCAGCGCGTTACGGATTCTTGGGTCCTTGGACGTTCGCGTCCGCTCGGCGCGTGTCGATCCGAGAGTGACGTGCGTGCCGCCAAGCGAGTGCGAAGTGCGCAAGTGCGAGCAAGAGCAGGCCGACCCCGAAGGCCACCTGCCCTTGTGAGAAGGCGACCCCATCTAGGAGAAGCCAGAGGATGCCGATGACGACGCGTTGCCTTGCTGGCGACGCGGCTTTCGCCGGGTCGCGCCTGGCGACTCGTGACCCCATGCGACCTGCGGCTGCTTCTGATCTCTGGAACTTCATCGATAACACTCTCGCGCCCGATAGTCCCATCTGTCAAGCACCGCATCGCAGTGGCGCCGCCCTGCCGACCGGGCGCAGATCCCGAAGTGTGCTCGCCGGCAGCATTAGCAGCCGGTGATATCGACGCGCTAGGTGGCGTTTCAGGCAGCGCATCGCCTCGATCCTGCTCCTGGGCCAAGCCGCGCGGCAGGCCACAAGCCCCTGACACCTGCACTTCGCTCGGTCAGTCACCCGCACCAACCAGCATCCTGCCACTCCCACCCGCCACCCGCGACCCCCGGACGGCACGAAAGCCGCGAGCGCACTCAAGACCGTCGCTGACTGTCTCCGCGAGCCCTCGCAGCACAGCAACGAGCCCGCATAGACTAGATGCACGGGGTGCCCCGGCTATCCCCGGGCTATCCCATTCGCTGGCCGCCTGAGCGCCCTCCTGGTCTATGAGAAGCGTGATGACCGCTGCCAGCATCGGCGCTTCCAAAGCCGCGGGCTACGCGCGCTATCTGGAGTCAAAGACGATCGAGCCCGAGCGCGGCGACTACTACCTGAGCCCCACGGGCGAGCCCACTGCCGAGCTTCGCCCGAGCACCCTCGCTGGTCAGATGGTCTCCGCCGAACTTGCCCGTGCCGCAGCCGACGGCGCGGTTCGTCCGCTTCGCCAAGTGCCCACCTCCGCCCGTGCTCCGGACGGACGGGCGCCGTGGCTTGAGCCCTATGGCGGAGATCCCGCCTGGCGCTCGGAGATGTGGGGCCAGGTCGTCGCGCTCCACGGTCGCTATCCCCGCGCCCTCTCCTGGCTGCAGGAGGGCTGGTGGGGCGATGAGGAGCTGACCGAGATCGTCTGTGCGCTCGCCTACCGGCGGGCGGAGCTTGACGACGCCGGTTCTGACTCACGCGAGGAGATCGCCTTTCATGTTCAGCTCCGCGATATCTCGCAGGTGCTGCGAGAGGCAGGCGGCGGGGTTACGAAGGCATGGAAGCCCGGCGCGCCCCCGCTGCAATGGCACGCCCCCTGAGCGCCGGGCGCCCGCGCGCTCAAGGTCTTTAGCCATGGTGCACATCGCATAACCTTCCCGGTGGCGGGGCACGCTTGGCGCCCTACGGGAAAGTGACGCACCGCCTAGGGCGACGCGAGAGCCGCTGCTGCGATCACCGGGCACCGCTAGGACAGGACGTTCAAGTCGGAGGCTCTCGCTTTTGCCGCGGGAGGGTCGGAGTTCGTCGAACCGGCCCTCCCGTCGTACTCACGCACGGAGACCGTCGGACCGCACTAGGCTGTGCCCCAATGCGCGAGGTGTTGTTGTTCGACGCGGTCTCGAAGGGCTTCGATCGCGGTCGCGATCACGTACCCGTTCTCGAGGACATATCGCTTTCAGTGAACGAGGGCGAGATTGTCGCGGTCGTCGGCGGCGGCGGACAGGGGAAGACCACCTTGATGCGCCTGGCATCGGGAACGCTTCCAGCGGACCGCGGCCGGATCTGTGTGACGGGCATCGACATGAGCCCGCTAAAGGACCGCCAACGTCAGCGCCTGCTCGCAAGCGAGGTCGGAATCGTCACGGGAACAGGACCCGCGCTGCCCGTCTGCGTGCGCGAGTTCGTAGAAATGAAGGCCGCTGCTCCGAGAACAGGCTGGCGTCGCCGCCACAGCAGACGCGACCGCCGGAGCATGACTACGGCGATACTGGACGAACTTGGCATCACCGAGTGCGCCGATATGCGCTGGCAGGACCTATCTGACTGGGAGCGTGTCATTGCCGAGCTGGCTCAGGCCCTGGTCGTGCGTCCGCGCGTGCTGCTCGTCGATGCCGTCACCGACAACTTTGGGTTGCGCCAGAAGGAAGCTGCGATGGCCCTCCTCGAAGATGCTGCGCGGCAGCACGGTTGCGGCGTCTTCATGGCGGCATCGGACCACGAGTCAGTACTCCGCTCCGTGCGAGTCTGGCAGCTACACCGCCGTCGACTTGAGCTCTGGGCCAATCACGACGTCGCCGAGACCCTCGACGCCGACGTCATCCCGCTGCCCAAGCGACGCGATGCGCAGTAGTTAGTCCGGCTGGCGTCCCGGACATGGCACGGTCGTCGTCGTGCTCAACACCTCGCCGTCGGCTAGCAGGAAGCGCGCGCCGAATGGAAAGCCTCCGTGCGGGCAGCGCCGCGGGAGCACGATGCCTCCCGGTTGGTACGGAACAAACTCGCCGCGGGCCCGCTGGTAGTAGGTAATACCAAGGGGGCCGATCGTTGACCTCAGCCGCACCAGTGCAACGTTCGGGCCGTCCGGGAAAGTCGCGATTGGCGGCACCCGGACCGTGAGCGCTCCTCCAAATGGCGCCCGCGCAGCCTGCAACGAGCCATCGAACACGCTTTCGGCGAGCAGTGGTTCGTATGCGTCGAGGAAAAACAGCAGCGCGATGTTGCCGTTTTCGAACGGTGCCAGAAATACAGCCGTCAGCGCTTCCTCCTGCACCCGTTCGCCAGCGACGTCCAGAGCACCGGTCGCGGTGCCAACCCCGATGATCGACCGCGACGGACAGGCACGCGGCCCGAAATCTTCGAGGGCCGCCGCCGAACACGTAGCGAGGCCAAGGCCGCTGGAGAGGATGCCGAAGTCGCGCGGATAGAGCAGGCTCATAGTCGCGACGGGCGGCGGCAATGCGCCGTCCGGTCCCGTGAGCGCGAAGTCGAACCTAATCGTCGTTCCGTGCCCGAGGCGCTCAGGCACAAGAACGACCTTCAGCGTCGCCGAGGCACCCACGAGGTCGGCGGGACTCGCAGCCGCCCACGCGGGCACCGTCACCGTAACCAGCGCTGCCAGCACGACCAGTCGCCGTCTCACCAGGTCCTCAGTAGGACAAAGTGCCCGTCGTCTGGATCGTCGCGGCATAGGTCGAGCGATTGATGGTGCCGTAGAAATCGCCCGAGCCGTGAGCGTGGCGGTATCGCCCGGTGCCGTGCGTGACGGTCATGCTTCCCTTAAAGCTCGGTTCTGCAGGATTGCCTTTCGGCTTCCCAGACCCTTCGCCCGCGAGCGTCCCGCCTCCATGCAGGCTGATCGTGAACCGGAAAATGATCGGCGTACCCACGTTGACGTAAGCCCGCACAATGCCCGAGAGTGACCCCCTCGCTTCTCCGGTCTCCAGCACGTCGTCGCAGTCGCACGCGACACGGTGCATCCGAGCAGTCGCGCTCACGCGCATCGCGCGGGAGCGGTGCGCGACAGTCAGCCTACCCCCGCTTACAGCGGGGGATCCACCCGCACTGACGATCAGCAGGGCGCCGCTGACTCCAAGTGCGACGATGGTAGACGTGCTGTCTCTAATCATCTAACGCATCCGAACCTTTCGTATCAGCCGACACTCTAACGGCCGTTCCCGTTAGCGTTGGGGGCAATGGCACGGCCTCATCCGGATGAACTGCCGACCCACATGGCTGTTATTGGCCTCGTTGTAGACCGTCCCGGGCAGACGGTCGCGTGGTACGCCGAGGCCCTGGACCAACGGTTCCCCCATGCGGCCTTTCATAAGTCTGCGGCGTACAACGCGCTAAGGCAGATGGAGGGTGGTCCGAACCCCCGCGTGGTCTGTACGCATCGTCCCCCCGGGGACGAGAGAACCCTCGACCGATATGAGGCTACGCCCAAGGGGGTCGCCTTGCTGCGCGAATGGATGTTCCGCCCACCCACGGAGACCCCGGCCGTACGCGAGCTCATGTATGGACGAGTCGGAATGGCGCGGTTGGAAGACCTACCGCTGCTCATTCGGATTTATCGCAAGGAAAAGAAGATCGCCATTGGCCTCTATTCCGAAGCGAACGCTGAGCTACGCAAGCATAGGATCGAGCGAAGGAGCGGGAACACGCGCAGATCGCGAGCAGCCCTCGAACGGGCGATGCGCAGGATTTGGGTCGAGGTCGCACCCTCGCACTGGTCGGACCGCGCGGAAGCGTGCATGAAGATCATCGAGCTGCTGGTAGAAATCGCGGAGGAAGCCGGGATCGCCATTCCTGCCGACGAGGATGATCTTGGCGAGTACGGGGAAGCGCACGCGAGCTAGGCAGCGGCCGATGCCCACCAACAGCGCTACGCGGAGCGGGTCCTCGTGAACGAGGTGCTGTGTCTTCGTTCTGTGGCGATAGCGTTCGACCGGGGACGCGATCGCGTAGTCGCGCTCCAGGACATTTCGCTATCGGTAGGCGAGGGCGAGATTGTCTCCGTGATCGCCGGCCCGAGCCAGGGCAAGACGACGTTGCTCCGCATTGCCTCGGGGCTGCTGCCGCCCGACCACGGCGTGGTGAGCGTCGGAGGTGTGACTATGACCGGGCTCCGAGACCGTCAGCGCCAGCGCATCCTCGCCCGGGACATTGGACTCGCAATGGGAAGCGGTCCTGCGACGATGCGTAGCTCGGTCCGCGAGTACGTCGAACTGAAGGCGGCCGCACCAAAAAATGGTTCGCTGAGATTGTTTAGCAGGCAGGAACGCCGACACATGACGCGCGCGGTCCTTGATCAGCTCGAAATTGGAGACTGCGCCGATATGCGTTGGCAGGACATATCCGACTGGCAGCGCACGCTCGTGGAACTCGCGCAAGCGATGGTCGTGTCTCCCCGGCTCCTTCTAATCGATGATCTCGGTTGCGCCTTCGGGCTTCGGCAGAAACAAACCATCATGGCCTTCCTCGAAGACTTCGTCCAGACCCAACGGAGCGGCGTGCTCATGGCGGTAAGCGACGACGATTCAGCCTTGCGATCGGTGCGGATCTGGCGGCTAAATCGGCGTCGTCTGACGCTGCTGGCGAACGATACGGCGGGTGATCTCGATCCCCAAGCCGACGTGATACCGATGCGGCGAGCCGATGCTGGGGGCGGGGCCGGATGGTAGCCATGCTGGAGACCCGCGCGCTAGTCAAGCACTACCGATCCCCGACCGAGATCGTCCATGCTGTCGATGGTGTCTCGTTGTCGATCGCGGCGGGTGAATTCGTCGCTATGTATGGACCGAGCGGATCGGGAAAGTCAACGCTCCTGAACCTGATAGCAGGGTTTCGCGCACCGGACAGCGGACAGGTCATCGTTCAGGGCTGTGACATTGCGACTTTCACCGAGAAGCAGCATGCTGACTATCTGCGCAACGTTGTCGGCGTGATCGGCAGACAAGACGAGCTGCTCCCTGACGCTTCAGCGCGCGAAAACGCAGCCTTGAAGCTATTCCGCACTAAGGCCCGCCGGGCACTTCGTGAGATCGAGCCGCTGCTCATCGAACTCGGCCTTCAGTCGCGCATGGACCACCCGATGACCAAGCTCTCTATGGGGGAGCGACAGAGGGTGATAATCGCGCGCGCGCTGTCAACAGCTCCGCGCCTAGTGATTGCCGACGAGCCCACTGGCAATCTCGATACCCGCCGCAGCCGCGACATTCTTTCCCTACTGCGCCAGCTCTGCCAGCATCGCAAGACCGCGGTCCTTCTCGCCACGCATGATCCCCAAGCGGTCGCCTATGCCGACCGGGCATATGTCCTGTCCGACGGTCAATTGCGGGACTACCGCCCCGACGACGTATTCGTTCGTCTCGGAGCGGCTACCACACTCCACCACGCATGATGGGCCCAAGCGAGATCGCTCTCGTTAATCGAATGCGGTTCAAGTCGTGGTCGTCTATCGGGCAGGAGTTGCTTGCTGTTCTCGGAATCGCGGTGGGGGTCGCACTGCTTTTCGCGAGCCAGGTCGCTTCACAAAGCCTAGACGGATCAGTGCGCCAGCTCGCGGGACAGCTTGTCGCTGGCACTCAATACCAGCTCGACGGGCGAAGCAGCGAAGGCTTCTCGGAGGCAATCGCTAACGAAGTTCGCGCTGTCCCCGGTGTCCGGGCGGCGCTCCCCCTCATCGAGCAGTCCGCAACCGTGATCGGCCCCAGGGGCAGGGCGTCGGTCGACCTCATCGGGGCCGATCCCCGGTTTGCCCGGCTCGGCGGGCCGCTGCTCCGGCGCTTCTCCGCGCGACAGCTCGCACACCAGCGCGCTATCGGACTGCCTTCGCAGATCGCCCGCGAAATCGGCGTACAGGCGTTTCAGACTGCTAACTTGCAGGTGCGCGGGGTGGACCGAGAAACTTTCATCGGCGCCACACTTACAGGCGCCGAAGTGGGAAAGCTAGCGGATAGCCAAATCGCGCTGGCGCCGCTCTCATATGCGCAAAGCGTCACAGGCAATGCGGGTCGCATCACCCGTGTGTTCGTCAAGGTCCAGCCCGATCAGGATCACGCGGCGCAGTCGGGCCTTAGCCGTATCGCGGCGACGCACCACCTAAACCTCGTCCCCGCAGACAATGACGCGACACTCTTTTCCGTCGCGTTCGGCCCCGCTGAACAATCTGAGGGCTTGTTCAGTCTTATCAGCGCGATGGTGGCATTCCTGTTCGCATTCACCGCCATGTTGCTCACTGTTCCTGCACGGCGCCGACTAATCGAACTCATGAGAGCTCAGGGATACGAGCGCGGAGACGTGATTCAGGTAATGCTAGTTGACGCCTTTGTCATCGGTGTACTCGCCTGTGGCCTTGGGATCGGGATCGGCGAGATTCTCTCCGTGGCCGTCTTTCGCGCTGAACCAGGCTATCTCGCGTTCGCGTTCCCGGTCGGGTCGCCGCGGATCGTGACCCCGCTGGCTGTGATCGAGGCAGTGACCGCGGGCATGTTGGCCGCTTTCGCGGGCGTCATCGCTCCAGTTCGCCACATCATTGCGCTGCCACTTCGCTCATTTGACGAACTCGAAGCGCGCGGCCGTGGCCTCGGCATTCTCCGAGTCGTAGTAGGCGTGCTCTGCGTGGCGACTACTACGGCTGTCCTCATCTTCCGCCCATCTGCAGCGCTTGGTGGAAGTATCGCGTTGGTCATCGCGATGCTCGCCTTGCTGCCCTTGCTGTTTGACGCCTCTATTAGCGCGGTGCGAAGAACCTTGCGCCCTTTCGGGGCTACCCCCGCTCGCGTAGCCGTGTCTGGCCTCCGCGCATCGCTCACTAGGACCCGCTCGCTTGCAGTCGCTGCTACTGGCGCCATCGCCGTGTTCGGCAGCGTCGCAATCAGCGGAGCTCAGCACAATCTCGAACACGGGCTTGACCGAACAGCGCACGAATGGAACATGCTGGCTGACGTGTGGGTGACACCGCCCGGTGAAGCAAACACCCTAGGCACGACGGCGTTTCCGAGTGAAATTGCAAATAGGTTGACTCGGGTCTCCGGTGTACGGAATGTCGGTCTCTATCGCGGGAGCTTCCTCGACCTTGGGCACCGTCGCGTGTGGGTGATCGCGCCGCCACAGTCAGCTCGCGGCCCGCTCCCTTCGGGACAAATCACCGTAGGCAATATTCAAAAAGCTAACGCACGGCTTCGCACCGGCGGCTGGGCCATCATCTCTGAAGCGATCGCGGCAGAAAAACACCTACACATTGGCGACGCCTTCAACCTCCCATCGCCGCAACCGACAACGTTCCGGGTCGCCGGTCTCAGCACGAACGGCGGCTGGCCCCCTGGGGCCATCGTGCTTAATTCAAAGGATTATGCCCGCGCATGGCAGTCCACCGCGGCTAGCGCGCTGACCATCAACGTCGCGCCGGGCTACTCGCCCCTGACGGTCAAGGGCGGCGTCG
The DNA here is from genome assembly GCA_035507305.1 of Solirubrobacteraceae bacterium. GTDB lineage: Bacteria > Actinomycetota > Thermoleophilia > Solirubrobacterales > Solirubrobacteraceae > Palsa-744. The sequence continues at coordinate 11,520 of DATJOE010000195.1, forward strand.
CTCGGGCACTCGGGCCGAGAAGCGGGCTCGCAGTCCAGACGGCGAGCGAGCGCGAAGCCGAGTGGACACGGATTAGCCATCACGGACTCGCGCGCTTGACGGAAATCGCCCACTTGGTTCTCGGCGCCGCGATCATCGCGATGGCCGGGGTGATTGCGTCAATGATTTGGCAGCGGCGAGAACGGATCGCCAACATGCGTGAGCAGGGGTTCTCCCGCCTTGAGGGATGGATGGTGCTCCTTCTCGAGAGCCTCATCTTGCTGTTCACAGGCTGCTCAATTGGAGCGGTGTTCGGCCTGTACGGGCAGCTCCTGCTATCCCACGCGCTCACAGCCGTCACAGACTTCCCGCTCGTCGTCGGTCTCGGACCAGTGATCGCGCTCACGAGGGTGGCGATCGTCAGCGCCTCCGCACTGGCAATCGTCGCGGTGCCTGGCTACTTCGCCGCCCGTGTTGGCGCGACGATGGTCAAGCCGGCATAGCTACGCCTACCGCGGCGCTTCACAGATTCAGACGGCGCGCGCGCTCGTCCATGCTCTCTGGCGCGAGCTGACGTGGGGACTTGGCGGCGCCGCCCGCGAGGTCAAGCATTGGCGCGCGCTCGCCGACGCCATCCCCGATCCGACGCTGCGTGACGATGCCCACGACGCGCTTGATCACAAGCGCGGAAATATCGACGGCGCGGTTTTGTTTACGACGATCGCGCGCCGACGCTCGCCCGAGCTACTTCGCGCACTGGTCGCGTTCGAGGTGCTCGCTGACTATCTCGACTGCACGAGCGAGCGGGGTGCTTTCGTTGGTGTGCACAACGGAAGGCAGCTCCACCTAGCTCTCATTGACGCGCTCGACCCAGAGCGTCCTGTCTCGGACTACTACAGCTTCCACCCCTGGCGCTGCGACGGCGGATTTGTCGCCGCGCTCGTGCAGGCGTGCCGTGAGGCATGCGCCGACCTTCCGTCCTACGAGGTTGCGCGGCCGCACTGCATTCACGCCGCCACCCTAGCCCAGGTTCTCGCGCTCAACCACGAGGAAGATCCGGGCCGTCGCGACCAGCTGCTGCTCTCGTGGGCTGCTGTTCACTTCCCTACCGACACTCAGCTCGCCTGGTTTGAGCACACGGGAGCGGCTAGCGCATGGCTGACGGTACTCGCCCTTTTCGCCCTCGCGGCTGACGAGGGCCGTAGCGTCGCAGATGCTCGCGCTACCTCCAATGCGTACCTGCCCTGGATCTCGCTAGCGGGCACTCTCTTGGACAGCTACGGCGATCAGCAGGCCGACGCCGCTGACGGCACGCACCGGTACGTCGCCCACTACGGCGACGCAGATGTGATGACGCGACGCATCGGCGAGGTCGTCGGCCGTGCGCTCGGCGCCACGTCACTGTTGCCACGCGGTGCCCGTCATCGCGTTCTCGTGAGCGCGATGGCCGCCATGTACCTCACCAAGGACAGCGTCTGGACCCCGAGATACCGCGCTCGCACGTACGCCCTGATCCGGGCATCTGGGCTGCTGACAGCTCTTCTTCTTCCGACGCTCCGCGTCTGGCGCGTCGTCAACAAACAACAAACGACATAGGAGTGGAACAACATGAATTCAGACACACGGCGTCGCGGAAGCAGCCAGCTTCGCCCGCGAGGTGCGCCGTTGCCCTCGGCTGTTGAGACGATCGCGTTCTGGCGCGACCCGCACGCTTACCTCCGATGGTGCCGAAGGAGGTATGGCAGCACCTTCACGATGACCCCTCTGGGTAAACCGCCGCTCGTTTTCATGTCGGACGCGGCCGACATTCGAGCGATCGTCACGGCCCCAGCCGACGTGCTCCGCCCGGGTGAGGGTGGGACCGTAATCGCGCCCCTCGTCGGGCGCGACTCATTCATGCTTGCCGATGGTGACGACCATCTCGTCGGACGTCGTCGCATATTGCCCGGCTTTCAGCCTCAGCGCGTTAGCGCGCACGCCGGCATGCTGATGGCCACGGTCGCCGATGAAATCGCCGCGTGGCCTCTCGGGGTCCCGATCGCACTCGGGGGACGACTTCGCGCGCTGACCCTGCGCGTCATTCTGCACACGATCTTCGGCGACGCCGATGCGCGCGTCGCCACGTTGCACCGGCACTTGCTTGAAATGTTCCAGGTCGCGGCGACGCTCACGCTCCACATGCCGCCGTTGCGCCATGCGCCGCCGTGGCGCCGCATCTGGCGCCGCTTCCTCGCCGATCGCAAACGAGTCGACTCCATCCTCGAGGACCTCATCCTGGAGCGTGCCCATAGCCGCGCTCACGACCGCGGACTGCTGGGTATGCTCATCGGCCCCCGTCACGTCGCGGGTGGTCCTGAGGCGATCCGCGAGGTGCGCGACACGATCATGTCGCTCATACTCGCCGGACATGAGACAACTGGATCAGAGCTGGCCTGGGCGGTACAACTGGTCGCGCACCATCCACGTGTGCGGCAGCGACTCGTGGCTGAGCTTCAGGCTGGTGGCGGCGACTACCTCGAGGCCGTTGTCAGGGAGGTCTTGCGGCACCGTCCCGTCTTCCTGTTCACGATTCCGCGGGCGGTCGCCAAAGCATGCACGATCGGAGGACGCACATTTCATCCGCCAGTACACCTAGTCGGCTGCCTTCATCTGATGCAGCACGACGCGGCCCTGTATAGCGACCCCGAGTCGTTCCGTCCGGAGCGCTTCCTTTGCGGCCCGCCCCCCGCCGAGGCGTGGATGCCGTGGGGGGGTGGCCGCAAGACGTGCCCCGGTCGGCATCTGGCGCTCGTTGAGATGCAGACAGTCTTGCGCGCGCTTTTCCAGCATCTTCACGTCGAGCCCACAAACGACCGTGTTGAGACAGGGCGATGGCGTACCGTTATCGTCACCCCCGGCGACGAATGCAGAGTGGTTCTGACCGCTCGCAGCACACGCGCTCGTACCCCTCATATCGAGCGCGCACCGTTGCTAAATCGGTACTTTCGTTCCTAAATCGGCGTCTCTATTTCTAAATTGGTGTTTCTGTTTCTATAACGGCAGATTCCGGGCATGCTGGCCCATGAGCGCCGTCAAGATGCCCCCCGATGACCGGACGACGGAAATACGTGGGGCCTCTCAAAAGGGTTGGGCGAGGGCGCCCGTCGCCGAGAGGTCAGCGCACCTTCGCGCTGATTGCGACGTCCCGTCGCTCAACGGAGAAGGTCGAGCGCCGCCCGTCGCACGGGCGGCGCTCGAACCTCGCGCTCCGACCAGCTGCAACCAGACCAGAAAGATTGGGGCCGCACCTTGGCCGTCTCCAGGAACGACGACGACGATCGCCCGCCAATTTCGATCGCGCTTAGTCGCAGGCAGATAAAGCATGTTGTCGATAGCGCGACGCAAGCTGGAGTGCCGGAAGTCGTCGCAGCGCTAGCCGATCCCCACAATTCCCGGCTATCTCACTCTTTGTTGCGTGGCCTTGCCCTCCTTGCATTGTTCAGCGTCGACGGCGAGGAGAGAGGCGTTGCCGAACTGGCGCGCGAACTCGGCTTGAGCCCGAGTTCTGCCCATCGCTACGCGACGACGCTACTTACCGTCGGACTACTGCAACGCAGCTCAAAAACCCGCAGATACAGCCTTGCGACCCAATGGCGAACGGCGGCCGATGGTTAACGCATGCTGCTGGAACGAGCGAGACAGGAGCTTCCGTTGACCGAGACCGCCGCGAGTGGAGGTCGTCCGCTGCTTGCGAGGCTCGCTGGACAGGCCCTTCCCAGCGCTGAGCTACCTTCGACAAGCGATCAGCCCGTTAACCTCGCCGAGGTAGAGCGTGGCGTTGTCTACTTTTACCCGGGACACCTTTGCTCGCCGGAAAACGGATACGACAGCCCTCCGCTAGACGACGCGCAGCACCAAGCATTCGCGGACCACTGGTCCGACTTTACCGCGCTTAACTGCCATGCGTTCGGAGTCAGCAGTCAGACCCGCGACGAGCAGCGCGCGATCGCAGGCGCGCTCGGTCTCGGCCATCCCTTACTTTCGGACGTAGACACCCAGCTCGCGCACGAACTGGGCCTGCCCATCTTCACGGTCGCCCACATAAGCTGGTACTGCCGCGTGACGCTGATCGTAAGCAACGGGCTTGTTGCTCACGCCTTTTATCCAGTCACGAGCGCTATCCGAAGTCCGGCTCAGGCCATCGCGTGGATGCGACGGCAATGGCACTAGGGAGCGGTTCATCGTCAGACGACCCGCGTCCGCGCTGGCGGGCCAAGCGTGGCGCCAACCGCCGAGACCCTGAGAACCCACCACGCCACGCACACGACGTGCGCGGCACCACCCGCCGCAAACGCCGTGCGAAAGGAGTAGCAGTGCAAACTCAAACACCCATGCGGTCCCGAGCAACCGCGCTCCAGCCATTCGTCGGCGAACCGGCACACACTCACAGCGTGCTTCACCTTCCCCAGATCCGCAGCTCGCCCAGGCGCATTCACTGGCGCAGCCGCACCTCCGGAGCGCTTTTCCTATTCCTTCTAAGCTTCGCGATCTTCTTCATCCTGCTTGGCGTTGGGGCGTATTTCTACGCCCAAGCGACAGCCGGAGTATGACTGCTCGCCATCGTACGGGTCCTGCCGGTCCCGCCCGCCCCCCGGGGTCTGCATTCACTGAATCGTGATCGCGCTACAGCTTTCACGCGCCTTTCGCTACGGCACTCCAACGCTAGTCCTTCTCCGACTAGTCGGTGCCATTCCTTCGTGGGTAGTCCTAATCCCCATCGTTCCCGTTTGGTGCTCCTTCCTAAAGACCCATCGCCAGACGAACCGCGTTTCACGCATCATCCGCCAGCCGAACCGCGAGATGACACCGGCCGAGCTAATTCTCGAACGCCGATTCCATGACGCTGACACGCGCGTTCAGCGCGCCACTGCTCATCTCGACCGCGCATTCCGCGAATTAGCAGCCGAGCGTGCGTCAGCCTCGCCCGCTCGCGAACGTTGGCCTCTCGACAGGAGATGGAGCAAAAAGTGACAGCGCGCCCGCAACCAAACGCTAGTCGGCATTCACCGAAACCCCTTACGGTTGCTATCGCCGAATTTCCTTCGCTTCTCCTACTCGGGCTTGAATCGGCATTGAGTCTTCAGCCTTCTATAAGCCTGGTTGGGTCCGACCTTCGGCTTCACGAGCTCGGCGTTGTAATCGACCGTGGCGTTGACGTCGTCGTCCTGGATGAGCATGCGTTCCTGGCAAACGCAACCCGCCTCCGGAACGCGCGCCCCAGTCTCCCGCTCGTTGCCGTACTCCACAGGCCGACACGATTCGCTCCGCATTGCCTGTTCGCTCAAGGTGCATCGACGTGTCTCTCGACCGATGCTGCACCATTGCGCGCCGCTCTCGCTGTCCGTGGCGCTGCGGACGGCGCCAGACTGTTCTTTGACGGAACAGATGCCGCCCCGCAACCGGCCCGCTCCGAGCTCTCGCTTCTCACCCGTCGCGAGAACGAGGTTGCGACGTTGATCCAAACCGGCATGAGTGATCGCGAGATCGCGACCGCCCTCCAGATCAGTCCTCACACCGTTCACACGCACGTAAGGGCCATCCTTGCGAAGCTGCAGATCAAGACCAGGCGCGAGCTCTGCCACGGTCTAGCTTGATCAAGATCCCCCCCGCGCTTACGGCCACCTGCAGAGGACGGTCGGTCGCAATATGAGATCAACACGGAGAAGACTCGGAGTGAGCCAAGCGGTGTTCGCTACGCATTTAGGAGTCCACCGCGCATACCTCGGCCGAGTGGAGCGCGGCCAGCAGAACCTCACACTCGAAAGCCTCGAACGTCTCGCTTGCATCCTCGGTATCGCTCCACTCGATCTAGTCACTC
>DATJOE010000196.1:0-6561 GCA_035507305.1 Solirubrobacteraceae bacterium
GTCAATCACGATGCGATGGCGGCGCTCCGCCGCCTCGTCGAGCAGGACCGGGTCTAGCAGCCCGGCCGCAAAGGAGGTAAGCGAATGCCACTCTTCGAGGGTCACAGCGACAGAGGTCTGCAGCGTCTGTTCATCGAGATGCCCGACGACGCGAAGACGAGGATCACCTGGAAGTGGCCGGATCAGCAGATCGTCCAGTACTCCGAGCTGAACGTGGACCTCGACTACCAGGCCGTGTTCACGAACCTCGGGAAGGTGATCGGCGTCATGGGCCCCGGGCGCTACAAGCTCGACGAAGGCGCCTCGCTCGCGCTCGGCTGGCTCGTCGACCACCTGACGGGCGACGCGTACTACGACGCCGAGGTCTACTTCGTCGCCTCGCGCGACGTGCCGAACATCGAGTTCGGCGGGCCCGTCGATAACCTCACCGACGGCCCCACCGGGCTCGTCGTGACGCTTCGCGTATTCGGCGAGCTCGCGTTCAAGGTGAGCGACCCGACGAAGCTCCTCGGCAAGCTGATCGGGACGGGCGAGGACGCGGCGTTCGACGAGCAGATCTCCACGTGGGTCAAGGACCAGACGCTCGCCGCGATCCGCGCGGTGCTCCCGGACCTCGTCGAAAAGCACGGCGTGCTTGCGATGGGGCAGCTTCAGGACGCGACCTCCGAAGCGGCGCTTGCGAAGGTCAACGAGAAGCTCGCCGAATACGGCCTCACGCTCACGAGCTTCGCCGAGCTGAACGTCAACCTCCCCGACGCCGACGCGCAGCAGATCAAGCAGCTCGCCGCGACGAAGGCGTACGCGGGCGTCTCCGGATCGTTCGACAGCGCCGTGCGCGGCGAGGCCGCGCTCGAGATCGCACAGGGCGTCGCGAACGGCAACGTGGGCGCCCAGCCGGCGGTTGTCACGGGGATGATGATGGGTATGCCGATGGCGCCCGCCGGGGCGCCCGCGGCAGCCGCTCCCGCCGCGGCAGCTGCTCCCCCCGCGGCAGCTGTTCCCGCCGCGGCAGCTGTTCCCGCCGCGCCAGCCCCGACGACGCCCGCGCCGCCGGCACCGGAGACGCCGGCGGGTGGCGTGCAGGCGCCGGCCGCAAACGGCGGCGGCGCAGCAGCGCAGGCACAGCCCGAGTCGGTGCAGCCAGCCCCGGCGCACTTCTGCAGCCAGTGCGGCGCGGCGCTCGCGCCGGGCACGCGCTTCTGCCCGAGCTGCGGCGCGGCGGTGGCAGGCGAGGGCTCGTGAGCGCGCCCGGCCAGCTTCAGATCTCGCCGGTCGCGGCCACGATCGACAACGCCGCCGACTGGCCGCAGTTCGCTCAGCAGCTTCAATCCCAGTCCGGGGTCCCGCCGGCGGTCACGCCGGAGCTGATCGCGGGAATGCTCGGCAGCGCCGTGCCGCTGCTCTTCGAAGCCGACGCGACGGCGAACGCCGAGCTGCTCAGGGGCACGTTCGCGGACAGTGTCATCGCGCAGTGCGCGCGCCACCCGGGGAACCTCATGGGCGAGCGCCCGCTCGCGGTGACCGCGCACCTCGCAGGAGCGCGTGTGCAGGAATCTCACCAGGTCGTGCGCGTCCACCTCGCGATCGCCGTGAAGACGGCGAGCGGCGGAGAAGCGCTGAGCAATCAGTTCTGGGATCTGCAGCTGGGAGCCCAGGTTACGGTCGGGCAGACGACGTGCCCGAACTGCGGCGGCCCGATCCCGGAGGGGCAGCTGATCTGCACGCACTGCGGCACGGACGTCAGGAGCGTCGCGCAGGTGCCGCTCGTCGTGAGTCAGCTCGAGCTCTACTGACGCTCGCCGACACGGCTCAGCGAACTTCGATCGACCAATCGCCGCGCGCGCTCACGTGCACGTTCGAGTACGTGCCCGGCGGCACGATCGCGGCTCCGGCTCTCTGGCCGCCGCCGAGCGCGAGCCCCTGCCCGGAGATGTGCATGGGCGAGCCTTCCGTGTGCCAGTAGAGCTCGCTCCCGCGGACGACCGTAATCGAAGGAATCGAGACGTTGCCGGTGCCCGTTATCCGCACGGGCTTGACCGCTTCGCTCGCTTCGGAGGACCCGCCGCACGCGCCGAGCGCAAGCGCGAGCGCGCAGGTGACAATGAGCCATGCCGCCGTTCGGCCGTGCGCGGCTCGGGTCATGGCGCGAAGCGTACTGTCCGCGCACGCAGCGACGCGCCCATCGCTCAAGCGCGTGGGTAGCGAGGCCGATGCACGGACTGCAGAGCAGCCGGTCGAACGGGCGAGTACGCGAACAAGGAGCACGATCCATGACCGTCGAGAGTGAATTCGTCGCAGCAGAGAATCTGCATTGGACCGCTCAGCTCTCCTGGGCGGCGGACTGCGTCGAGCACCTGTGTGAAAGCGTCGGCGACACGCCTGGTGGCCACGTCGCCGCGAGCGTCGCGCTCGCCCGCAAGTACGCGCAGAGCCGCGAGTACGACCTGGAGCGCGCACATGCGCTGGAGAAGGAGATGAAGAGCGCGCAGAGGAAGGGATCGGTGACCGCCGAAGGCCTGCTCTCGGCCTTCATGAGCTTCGTCACGTTCGACGCGCTCGCAGACACACTCGGCACCAGGAAAGCGCGCGAGCGCGACCGCGAAGGATGGACCGACTCGAGCTACGACGAGCGCCAGGGCGAGATCCGCGCCGAGCGCGGGGCGCTGCTGAAGGCCGCGGAGGCGCTGTGCGGCGTGGACGCGCGCGCGAGCGCGCGCGAGGCCGCCGAGCGCTGTCGGGCGGGCGACCGCAACGAGGGCACGTGGCAAGCGGATCGCCTCTCGGAATACCTCCACGCCGCTTCGACTTCGCAGCAGGCGCAGCAGACCGGGTCATAAAGCGCCGGGAGCGCCGGCCATGCACGCTCGCCAGCTGGCCGAGAGCTAGGCGATGTGCATCCCGGAGATCGCGCGCGCGATCACGAGCTGCTGGATCTCCGCAGTGCCCTCGAAGATGTCGTAGATCTTCGCGTCGCGGTGGAATCGCTCCACCGGGAACTCGCGCGTGTAGCCGTTGCCGCCGAGGATCTGGATTGCGCGCTCGGTGACCCACACCGCGACCTCGCCCGCCTTCAGCTTGCTCATCGAGCCCTCGGCGTTTTCGAACGGCAGGTTGTTGCGACCCATCCACGAGGCGCGCCAGACGAGCAGCCGCGCGGCGTCGATCTCGAGCTTCATGCGCGCGAGCGTGAACGCGATCGACTGGTTCTCGATGATCTTGCGGCCGAACTGCTCGCGCTCCTTGGCATAGTCGAGCGCGTACTCGTAGCCGGCGCGCGCGATCCCGAGCGCCTGCGCGCCGACCGCCGGGCGCGTGCGCTCGAACGTGGCCATCGAGACGTTCGAGCGTGACGGCCGCTTGCCCTGCGCCGCTTCCTCTGCGCGCTCGCGCGCGCGCGCGAGACGTTCGTCGAGCTTCTCCTTGCCGCCGAGCACGTAATCGGCGGGGATGCGGCAGTCGTCGAGGAACACATCAGCGGTGTGCGAGGCGCGCAGGCCGTGCTTGGAGACCTTCGGGCCCTGCTCGATTCCCTTCGCTTCGCTCATCGGGATCACGAACGCCGCGTGGCCGCGCGTGCCGAGCTCGCGATCGACGGATGCGACGACCACGTGCACGTCTGCGATGCCGCCGTTCGTCGCCCACGCCTTCTGCCCGTTTATCACCCACTCGTTCGCCGCCTCGTCGAACTTCGCGCTCGTGCGGATCGCGCTCACGTCGGAGCCCGCATTCGGCTCGCTCGAGCAGAACGCGGCGACCTTGAGGTCCTCGACCGTGCCGAAGCAGCGCGGGATCCACTGACCGATCTGCTCGCCCGTGCCCTGGCCGAAGATCGCGGCGACTGCAAGCGAGGTTCCCATGATCGCCATCCCGATGCCCGCGTCGCCCCAGAAGAGCTCTTCGCTGACGATCGGCATCGTGAGCCCGGTGGTGTCGGCGTAGAACTGCGCCAGGCCTTCGTAGCCGTAGAGGCCGATCTTCGCGGCCTCCTGGATGATCGGCCACGGCGTCTGCTCCTTCTCGTCCCATTCGTGTCCGGCCGGCCGCATGACGTCGGCGGCGAAGCCGTGGACCCAGTCGCGGACGTCCTTCTGGTCCTGGTTGAGCTCGAGCGAGAAGCCGGTCTGCGCGGCGTTCTCGATCGCGTCTACTGCCGCCTCGGCTGCCTCGGTGGTCTCGGCGCTAGCGGTGGGTGTCGATGACATTTGGTGTTCAGCTCTCCTACGTGGGTTGGCGTGGCCGCAAAGTCTAGGCGGCCGCCGGGGTCGAGCGCAAACCGGCCGGGGAGCCGCGTGGCGCCCCGGCCGGCCGAGCTGCTGCGTTCTGGCGAGGAGGGATGTGTTGAACGGAAGCTCGAGCGCCGGCGGCCCGCCACCCCCGAGAAACCGGGGCGACGGGCCTGCGTATCGGCTGCTTGCGGGGTCCTGGCGGTGCGTTCGCCCCCTACGGAATCGAAACGAGTGGCTGCTGCGGCGGGCCGTAACCGTCTTCTGCGAGCACGACCGATTCGGCTGCCTGGGTGGGCGTGATGAAGCCCGAGGCGACATCACCCTCTGCGACCGCCTTGAACTTGTTCGCATAGCTGGCCGGCGTCGGGTACAGCGACTTGAGCTTCGACTGCGAGAGATTGTCGAAGTAGCCCGAGAGCATGCACAGACCGGCGCTGCGCAGTTCCGAGTTGTTGATGCTTCCGGTCTCGGACGCTTCGAACGCCGCCTTGATCTCTTCCATCAGCGCCGGCCCACTCAGACCCTCCTGGCTGGGCTTGGAGAAGTTGATCACCGAGTATTCCTCTGTCGGCACTTCGGCTTCGGGCAAGCGGATGCCGCCGTTACCGACGCCGTAGGCGTTGCTGTTGACGAGATCGAATTGGTCGAAGAAGAAGTAGAACGGGGTCGTCGAGATCTGACTCGGCTCATGCGGTGCCGCAACTCCTTCCGCGATCCACTTCTGCATGTCCATCAGCGCGCCGTTCTCGACCTCGTAGAGCGACGAGTTGTTGACCTGGTTGACGCCGTCCAGCGCGGTGCCGGTGCCCTCGATCGGCGTGCCGAAGATGCATTCCGGAACGGGCAGCGTCGGCTCCTCGCGTGCGATCGTCTCGATCTCGTACGCGCCCTCGTGGCCGTCGATGTGCGAGGCGCCCGGCAGTTCCCACGTGCGCAGGTAGCTGTTGTCGGACTGGCGTGCGGCGGCGGCATCGAGCTCGGTGATGTCGCCCTGCGTGTTCAGCTCGATGAACGGAGTCGTGTTGTTGACCGTGCGGATGCGCGCCGGGAACGGCGAGAGCGAGATCAGGCCGTTGCCGAGCGGCGCGGCGGTGACCGCGCGACCGACCGCGATGAAGCCGTTGAACGCATGCGTCACGGGCTGGAACGCGTTCACGTAGGTGTCCACGCGGAAGGCCGACTGCGAGTCGCCCATCCCGATCACGCGCTTGGGCGTGAGCCCGCCGAGCAGCGTCGCACCGTCGGACCTCATCGCTTCGGCGGCCTGCGTGAAGACGGAGTAGGACTGGCCGTCGTTGTTGTCACCGAGGCCGGCGTAGCGCGTCGGGTCCCACCTGACGAGGTCTTCCATGCCGGCCTTCTGCGCCGTCACGGTCGCGAACGCGTAGCCCTGCCTGATCGCTTCTTCACCGACCTCCGACCACACGGGGTCCTGGTCGCCACCGGTGGTGACGTTCGACCATTCGAGGATCACGGTGCCGTTGAACTTGGCCGGGTTGCGCGGGTAGCGCACGAGCAGGCGCGTCGTGTAAGGCACGTTCGACTGCGAGACGGCGATCTTCCAGTTGCCGTTGCTGTTCCACGCGCTGCCGAAGCTGAACCCTTCTTCGTTGCCGTTTTCGCGGTAGACGTTCGTGGTCCCGGACATCTTGAACTCGCGTTCTGCGTATCCGAAGTCGCTCTCGAATGTCGTGTTGAGCTGCGGTTCTCCGGGTACGCCGGAGGGTGGCGGAACGGCGTCATAGGGGTAGCCGTGTGAGCCGCTCGTCGCCGGGATTTCGGTGACGGTCGGCTGGGCGCTCGCGCTCGTGGCAAGAGCGGAGCCCGCGGTGAGAAACGCCGCACAGGCGGCAATCGCCGCGATTAGCGCCGTCCTCGTCCGTGTACGGAAGGCGTTGCTGGGCACTAGTTCTCCTCCAATTGGCTCGACAGGGCGGAAGCTCCTGTGGTTTTCAGAAGTTCCGCGTTGGATACCCAGGTTTGCAAAAAGCGAAACACGAGTCAAGTTCGCTTTTGCGCCGAAGGGACGTGCTGACGTGCACCACCGCCTCGCGCGCGACCACCTCGCGCCCCTCCGCGCACGCGCGCCGCGCTGCCGGAGACCGCTCAGACGCCAACGGGCGGGACCGAAGTCCCGCCCGCTGGTTGCACCGAGGGAGGAGAGAGATGCGTGCCAGGTGCTTACGGAACGGAAAGCGCTGGTTGCTGAAGCGGCCCGATGCCCTTTTCGGCCTTCGAGTCCGCCATTTCGGCATCGTCCTTGGTCATGAAGCCGGCCGCCTCGACCGACGCGACCTGCGCCTTGAACTTCGACGCGTAAGCCGCGGTCGTCGGG
>DATJOE010000197.1:0-4943 GCA_035507305.1 Solirubrobacteraceae bacterium
GCGAGACGGTGCTTTGCGCGCTGGGCAGCGACCGCGCCCGCGCGCGAGCGCTTTGGGACAGCTCCCCGGCCTGACGGGCGATCGCGCTGACGGGCTGATCGAACTGCACGTGCACCTCCGAGCCCGGGCGGACCGTGAGCCAGCGCTGCTTCAGGTGCGCCACGGGGGCGCGCAGCGTCAGGCGCTCGGTGCGCTCGTGGCCCAGCGCCCAGCCGAGCCACCCCGGCCGGCGAACCGCCACCTCGACCGACACGCGCTCGCCGGGCTTCAACCGCACCTGCGGGGTCAGGCGCCCGCCCTCGATCGCCAGCGGGATCCGCCGCCCGCCGGGGCCGAAGGCTTCGACGCGCTCGACGTGACCCCCGAAGGGCTGCACTGAGACGTGCGCCAGCGCGGTGGCGTCGCCGCTGAGCGTCACCCCCGACCACAGGAGCGCCGCGACCGCAAGTGCGACCACCACCGTGACGACACCGGCCGCGAGCAGCACCAGCACTCGTTTGCGCCCGTGCCAGCGCGATCCCCCATGTGACTCGACGTGAGCAACAGCGGACTCTGTCGCCATGCCGGAAGGATAGGCGTCGTGACGGGCGGCTAGACCATATGGACGGCCGCTCTCCGCCGTCCGTGTTGGATGTGAGGGTCGGCACCCGCGCATGAGGTGCGCGGATTGAGCGTCCAGGAGTGGCCTGGGCGCCGACCGCAATCATGGAGGTGCCGACCATGGCAAAGATTCGCAGCTGGGCGGGGCTGGACGTACACGCGGCGAAGGTGCTCGCGGTGGCAGTCGACGGTGAGACGGGCGAGGTGAGCTCGCGACGGCTCTGCGGCAAGACGTGCGAGGTGGTGAAGTTCTGCAGCGCTCTGCCTGCACCCACACGGGTGGCCTATGAGGCGGGCCCGACGGGCTTCACGCTCGCCAGAGCACTCGGGGATGCGGGGATCGCGTGCGTGGTGGCAGCGCCAGGAAAGATCCCGCGGCCCGCGCAGGATCGTGTAAAGACCGACCGTCGTGACGCCGAGCGACTGGTACGACTGCTGATGGTGGACGGTCTCCACCCGGTGAGGGTCCCGAGCACCGAGGAGGAGGCGCTGCGCGATCTGGTCAGGGCGCGCGAGGACATACGCGGAGATCTGATGCGGGCTCGCCACCGGATGAGCAAGCTGCTGATGCGCCACGACGTCGTCTTCGACGGTGAAGGCAAGAACTGGAGCGCTGCGCACCGGGCGTGGCTTGGGCGCCTCCGGCTTGCCGACCATGCCGCGCAGCTTGCGCTGCTTGACTACCTCGGCGCGATCGACGCGCTGATCGTGCGCCGCGGAGCACTCGAGAGCGCGATCGGCGAGTTGGTGCCCGACTCGCCATGGGCGCAGACGGTTGCCAGGCTGCGCTGCCTGCGCGGGATCGACACGCTCTCCGCGGTCGGGTTGTGCGCGGAGGTCGGCGACTGGGAGCGCTTTGAGCGCGCCGGACAGCTGATGAGCTTTCTCGGCGTCGTGCCCAGCGAGAACAGCAGTGGCGACTCCCGCCGCCAGGGGGCGATCACGAAGTCTGGGTCCGCCCACGCTCGACGACTCCTCGTCGAGGCTTCCTGGCACTACCGGCGAGCGCCGGCGAGGGGTCTTAGCCTGCGTCGACGCCAGGAGAGCCAGTCGCCACACGTGATCGCGCTCTCCTGGAAGGCCCAGCAGCGCCTGCATCGCACATGGCAGAGGCTCGACGGGGAGCGTGGCAAGCGACGCACGGTCGTCGCGGTCGCAGTCGCTCGGGAGCTCGCCGGGTTCTGCTGGGCAATCGCCAACGCCGACTGACCGACCCTGCACCACGTCGGTCAAGGAGGCGGCGGGAAGAACCTGACCACCACGCGCGAGGGCATCCGCGATGGAACTACGAGCAACTCCTCGCCGAGGAGCCACGCCCGATCCTAGACAGCGGGCCCTCATGACGAAATCCGGTCCTGCGGTATTCAACCCGCGCATATCAGCTTGACCGCGCGTCGCGCACGCGTCAGGCCCGCCGCCCCCTTGATCGACCAGGATGCCCGCCCAGTCCGCGGGCGCCCTGTGCTGGCGTCTTGACAAACCGCCGTCCATATCAGTTCCGGTTTAGACGGAATGGCCCGGTCAGGCGATTCCACACCTTGGATTCCGCGGTCTCAGCTTACGTTCACGAAGTCCCGCGTCCGCGCGCGCAGTGCTTCGATGTCGGTCCGGCGGCCGACGGACAGGGGCACCGTGGCTTTCAGGCCTTCGAGCAGCCGCTGGCTGCCGGGCGGCGCGCTCCGGTGCAGCGCGCCATACCGCGCCGAGACGACGCACTGCTCGATCTCGGAGCCGGTGAACCCATCGCCGGCCGCCCCTAGCGCCGGGAGGTCGAACTGTGCCGGGTCTTGGTTGCGGATGCGCAGGTGGACCGCCAGATTGCCTCGCGTTCGCCGGCGGTCGGCAGGTCCACGATGAACATCTCGTCGAACCGGCCCTTGCTGCAGTTCGGGCGGCAGCTTCGTCAGGTGTTCGTGGTGGCCACCACGAACACCGCGCGCTTCTTCTCCTGGAGCCACGTCAGGAAGGCGCCGAAGATGCGCTGGGAGAGCCCGGCGTCGGCGTCACCGCGCGTCGGCGCGAAGCCCTTCTCCATCTCGTCGATCCCGCATATCCGGAGACATCGCCTCCGCCAGCGAAGTCGCCTTGCGGAAGTTTTTCTCTGACCGGCCCACCAGGCTGTCGTAAAGCGGACCGGCGTCCAGCTTCAGCAGCGGCAGGCCCCATTCCCGTGCGATCACACGCGCCGCCAGTGACTTGCCGCAGCCCTGCACGCCCACGATTAGGATCCCCTGCGGCGGCGCGAGGTTCATGGCTTCCGCCTCCTTCGAGAACCTCATCCGCGCGTTCTCCAGCCAGGCCTTCAGGCCGTCGAAGCCGCCCAGCTCGTGCTTGTTGTCCTGCGGCGGGAAGCATTTGAGCAGACCGCCCTCGCCGATCGGCTTCGCCTTATCTCGACGATCCCCAGCAGGTCGCCGTCGGTCAGCCGGTCATCGTCCAGCCGCGTGGGCGACCGCTCGGCGCGTCTGGTTCAGCGTCATGCCACTCAGCGTGCGACACAGCTGCTCGCGATCAGGGATGCCGCTCGTGTCGATCTCGCGCCGTCGCGCCCGGCCAGCGAGAGATCGCCTTGTCGATCACGCCGCCGTATTCGGCGTCGCTCGGCGCGGCAGATCGTAGTAGGCGCATTCGCCATCATGTCTTCGGGCGACTGGACATCTGCATCGGTGACGACGAGCGTCGTCACCTTAGCCTCCCCAACGCGCTGCGCCACCTCCTTCAGATGCCGGACCCGCTGCGGCGTATTGACGCTGCCAGCGAAGTCCTTCAGCTGGTAGATCGCGCGTCGCGGGTCGATTCCGCGACGTACGAGAGCAGCTTCCAAGGGTCGCTCGTGCTAGAGACGGCCTCCACGATCAGCGGGTGGTAGGAGAGGACCAGCGTCTTGAGGTCGTCGACGCCGGGGGCCGTCGGGCTCGAGGCAGGAGCGGCTGCCATCTCGGGATGTTTTCGGCCGGGCGAGGGTGGGACCTTAGCGGCCTACAACCAAGACTGAGATCTCGCACGGAGACCGCCACAGAACGTAGGCGCCTATGAAGTGGGCGCGCAGAGGTCAGGCTGTTCGAGGAAGTATCGACGACCCTTGGTTCTCCCTTCGAAGCCTACAACACCATCCTCAACCAATAGACCGAGCTCGCGCGACCACTGCTCCGGTGATGCTTCTATCGCTAGAGCGGTAACGATCTCGTGACGAGTCGCTGGCTGGTCGCGCGCTCCGAGGTAGCGGATGATCGAATTCGTCTGGATCGCCCGCCCTTCTCCAATGCGGATATCGAAATCGAGAAACCGACCTTGGCTGCCGGCAATGTAGTCGGCGTTCGGCTCAGTTGAGATCCAGTCACGCTCGAGCGCCTCTGCGGTAGCACCAGTCGTATTGCTGCCACCGAACGGGTCGAGTACCAAATCGCCCTCGTCCGTAAGAAACCGTATAAAGAACTCGGCGAGATCACGAGGCATGCGAGCGGGGTGAAGCGTAAGCTCGTGCTCTTTGCAGTATCGCCGATATGCGTCAGTGGAAACAGTATTCGGGATCTCGAGAAGGTTCTCTAGAGCTTCGTCTTCGTCGGCCCGCAGCTTGATGACGTTGGATGGGATCGCGCCACCATGATCCTGTAGAAATGATCGTTGCCCGATGTTGTGTTGCGAGGGGCGCCCGCCTGCGTTATAGCGCTGCCGCTGAATGAGTTTCTTCATCGAGTCGCTGTATTCAACGAGGACCTTTCGGTTATCCGCCTTCGGACGCGAAGTCCGGCTCAGCCACCAAACGTTCGTGTAAGCATCCTTGAGACGACACCGATCCACGTTTACCCACTGGGCTGGCGAAGGGAGACGGGCGGGGTTGTGAACGACGAACTGTTGGCAGAGGTGGAAGTCGCCCTGCGCCTTGATCGCGATCAAGGCCTCGAGCGCCAACGTAGACATGACAGGCTCACCTGGCTCCCAGGCATTTCCAAGCTCAACGACAAGCGAGCCATCTTCGGTTAGAAGGTCTCCGAGCGCAGCGCCGAGCCCTCCCAGCCACTCCACGTATTCCTGGCCGTTTAGGTTCCCGTACTTCTTCTTGCGGTTTAGCGGGAAAGGTGGTGACGTAAATACTAGTTGGACCTGACCGCGGAGCAGTTGGCCCTCCGGCGCGTCAAGAAACGTCTCGATCGTGGACTTATACATGACGCCTTGATCGGTCGAGTAGGCAATGTGCGGCCGCCCGTCGATGAGGACGGCATCACCTGCGGCAGGCGCTGTGGGGGCTGTTGTAGCGATAAGAACGTGGGAATTGGCGGCGGACGAGGGCATCGTATTGCCTGACTCGGACATTCGGCAGCGGTCGCAGTAGATGTCGAGCC
>DATJOE010000198.1:0-21407 GCA_035507305.1 Solirubrobacteraceae bacterium
CCACGATCGCCGCCGCCGAGGGCGCCTCGTAGAGGCAGTAGCTGCGCCGCCGGTCGGCGCTCAGGAACGAGAACAGCCAGCGCACGCCCTCGTCCGCGTTGATCTCCTCGATCAGCTCGACGTCGTCGTCGCTCAGCTGCAGCTGCTCGGCAAACGTGCGCTCGATCACGAACAGGGGCATCGTCGGCCGATCGTACTGGTGTCGCTATGCGTCGGCAAGCGTGTGACGGTGGGCGTAGGAGGTCGCCTCGGTGCGGTTCGCACAGCCGGTCTTGCGCAGGA
This sequence comes from Solirubrobacteraceae bacterium, assembly GCA_035507305.1. Taxonomy (GTDB): domain Bacteria; phylum Actinomycetota; class Thermoleophilia; order Solirubrobacterales; family Solirubrobacteraceae; genus Palsa-744. The sequence continues at coordinate 283 of DATJOE010000198.1, forward strand.
TGCTGCGCACGTGGTTGGCGGCGGTGTGCTCGCTGATGAATAGCTCCGCGCCGATCTCGCGGTTGCTGAGGCCGCGCGCGACCAGGCGCAGCACCTGCGCCTCGCGGCCCGACAGCGCGTCGGGGAGGCCGGCGGGCGCGTCCGCCGACGCGCCCGCGGGCGGCGCAGCCGATGCGCCGGCGGGCGACGCAGCCGATGCGCCGGCGGGCGACGCAGCGGATGCGATCCGCTTGGCGAGGGCCGCCATCCCGAGCTCGCGCGCAAGCCGCTCGGCCTCCGCCAGCAGCGCATGCGAGCGGGCGCCGCTCTCGCCTCCGCGCGCGCGCAGCATCCGCGCGTACTCGTAGTTGGTGTGGGCGAGCCAGGTCCGCGCCTCCATCGCGAGGTTGGCCGCGAGCGCCTGCTCGAAGTGCGCTTCCGCCAGGTCCCACTCGCCGAGCGTCCCCGCGAGCATGCCCAGGTAGCGGTCGGCGGCTCCGTAGTAGGCGACGAGGTGCCCGACCATGACGTTGCTCCCGGCGAGCGGCGCGAGCTCGGGGTAGAGCAGCGCCGCGAGCGCTCGGTCGCCCAGCGCCACGCAGGCGTCGGCGAGGTAGGTGAGCGAGGCGAGCCACAGCGTCTCGCGGAACGGCTCGAGCCCCTCGCGCCTGATCCGCTCCAGCTCGTGCCGGGCCTCGGCCTCCATGCCGAGCTCGACGAGCAGCGACGCGAGCCCCGGACGCCAGGGACTGCGCTCGCGGTCGCCGGCGACGAGGATCCTGATCACCGAGGCCAGCTCCGCCAGCCGTCCCTGCTCGCGGCGGAGGCTGAACATCTGGATGCCGTAGGTGCCCGAGGCGTCGCGCCCGGTCAACATGCGGCCCGCCTCCTCCGAGCGAGCCGCCATCGCCTCGGCGGCGTCGAGCCGGCCGTCCGCGAGGGCAATCGCGGCGCGGTAGTGCTCGGCCACGTGGAGGATGAACGGCTGCCTGGTGATCTCGGCCATGCGCCGGAGCTGCGCGGCCTCGCTGCGCGCGGCGGGGATGTCGGCCATCGCCACGAACGCCGGCACGCGCCACGACATCGCTTCGGCCTGGAGCTCCACGTCGCCGAGCTCCTCGCTGATGGCGCGCGCCTCGGTGAGCATCGCGAGGATCTCCTCGATCGGGGTCGCGCCGCGCGACCAGTAGGAGCGCACGAGCACCGTGGCGAGCCCCGCCCGGTCACCCAGGCGCCGCGCGAGCGCGATCGCGTTGGCTCGCACGACCGCACCGCGCTCGTGCTCGCCCTGCCCGTCGAGGGCGCGCGCCAGGCCGCCGAGCAGCTCGACGCTCAGCTCCGACTCGTGCTCTCCCAGCGCCGCCGTCGCCTCTTCCAGCAGGTCGACCGCGCCCTCGACCATGCCCGGCCGCCAGCTCGCCTCCTCGTATCGTGCCGCGGCGCGCCCCAGCAGCTCGGCGTCCCCCAGCTCACGACCGATCTGCGCAGCGGACGCCAGCGCCTCGCGAGCGTCGAGCGAGCTGCCGGCCTTGTGCTGAGCCATGCCCAGCTCGAGCAGCACCTCGGCGCGCGCGCGGGCGTCCTCGATGCCCAGCCCATGCGCCGTCATCAGCATCTGCGCCGCCTCCTCGAACGCGAGCGCGTCGGCGGCGGCCTGCGCGGCCAGGACGTTGTAGCGGACCGCCCGCTCGACCCCGCCCACGGCGGCGGCCGCCGCGAAGTGATGGGCGAGGTCGGCAAGGACCCGCGCCGAGGGCGCCTGCGCCCCCTCCATCGCTTCGCCGGTGCGCAGGTGCAGCTCGGCCCTGCGCACGGCGGAGAGGCGGTCGTAGACGGCGCGGCGCACGAGCTCGTGGCTGAACCTGTACGCGAGCTGGCGGCCCGGCAGCTCCATGACCATGCCGCTGCGCGTCGCCTCGTCGACCGCTGCGATCAGCTCGTGCTCTGCCAGGCGCGAGCCCCGGCGCACGACCGCCAGCTCGAACTCGGCGCCGGCCGTAGCCGCCAGCTCCAGCAGCTCGATGGTCGCCGGCGCCAGCCGCGCCAGGCGGGCGCTCACCACCTCGCGCACGCTGTCGGGCGTGCCGAGCTGGGCGAGGAGGGAGCCGGCGAGCCGAAGCTCGCCCTCGCCGTATGCGATCGCGTCCGTCTCGACCACGGCGCGCCACAGCTCGCACATCAGGAACGCGTTGCCGCCCGTGAGGGCGGAGATCGCCCGCGCGATCTCCGGCAGCTCCGCGCCGGCGCGACCGTCGGTGACGCGCCGCACGAACTCCCCGACCTCGAGGTCTGAGAGGCCCGGCAGGCGCATGCGCACGACGTCGTCCGAGCGCCGGAGATCCGCGAGCGTCTGCGCGAGACCCTGGGGAACCTCGTGCTCGGTGTCGCGGAAGGTGGCGAACAGCAGCACGCGCCCGGCCCAGGCGCTCTGCGCGAGATGACGCAGCAGCAGCAGCGTCGGCGCGTCCGCCCAGTGCGCGTCCTCGATCACGACGACCACCGGACGCCGGTGGCTCGCGCGCTCGAGCAGGTCCGCCACGGCCGTGTGCAAGCGGTGGCGCTCGGTGTCCGAGTCCGCGCGCGTAGGCAGCGACAGCCCCGCCAGCCGCTCGCCGAGGCTGGGCACCAGGCGAACCAGCTCGCCGCCGGAGGAGCCGAGCGCGGCCCGCAGCTCATCCTCGCCGAGCACCGCCGTCAGGCGCTCGAGCGCCTGCGAGAAGGGCCCATATGGCACGTGCACAACCGCGTCGCAGGCTCCGTGCAGCACGAGCGCACCGGACTGCGCCACCTCGGCCGCGAACTCGCGGACGAGGCGGCTCTTGCCCGAGCCGGCCACCCCTCCCAGCAGCACCACCCGGCGCCCCTCGCCCTCGGCCGTCGGCAGCAACATGCGCAGCTTCTCCAGCTCGGCGGCGCGGCCAACGAACGGGAACGGAGAGGAAACGCGAAGTTGAGCAGGAAGCTCGGGCACCGACACCCCCGCGAGCACGATAGTCAGATCTGATCAGGCGCGCAAATCCAGGGCTCCTGCCGCCGCCGGAAAAGTGGGTCAGCGTGCGTCATGACAAAGCTCGGGCGACGCCTTAGGTTGCGCAGCTGACGAGGCGACCGACGATCTTCACCAGAGGAGGAGCCGATGAGCAGCACGATCACCGCAGCGCAGGCAGCACGCCAGGAGATGCCGGGGTTCCGGGGACGCCTGATCGGCCCCGCGGACGACGACTACGAGCAGGCACGGACCGTTTACAACGCCATGATCGACCGCCGCCCGGCGCTGGTCGCGCGCTGCGCAGATGCGCGGGACGTCTCCCACGCGGTCGCCTTCGCCCGCGCGCACGGGCTGGCGCTCGCGATCCGCGGCGGCGGGCACAACGGCGCCGGCCTCGGGACGTGCGACGACGGCGTCGTGGTCGACCTGTCGCTGCTGAAGGACATCGAGGTCGACCCCGGCGCGCGCACGGTGCGCGCCGGCGGCGGCTGCACGTGGGGCGAAGTCGACGCCGCCACCGGCGAGCACGGCCTCGCGACCCCGAGCGGGATCATCTCGACCACGGGCGTCGGCGGGCTCACGCTCGGCGGCGGGCTCGGCCATCTCACGCGACGCTTCGGGCTGACGATCGACAACCTGCTCGAGGCGGAGCTGGTGCTCGCGAGCGGCGAGACGGTGCGGGCCAGCGCCGAGGAGCACCCCGACCTGTTCTGGGCGATCAGGGGCGGCGGCGGCAACTTCGGCGTCGTCACCTCCTTCCTGTTCCGGGCGCACGAGGTCGGCACGATCTTCGGCGGCCCGACGTTCTGGGCGGTGGAGGACGCCGCGGAGGTGCTGTCCGCGTACCGCGAGTTCCTGCCCGCAGCGCCCCGCGAGCTGAACGGGTTCTTCGCCTTCCATGTGGTGCCGCCGGCGCCGCCCTTCCCCGAGCAGATCCACCTGCGCGAGGTGTGCGGCGTGGTGTGGTGCTGCCTCGGCGCGGAGGGCGACGCGCGCGCGGCGATGGCGCCCCTGCTCGAAGCGGTGCCGGAGCCGCTGATGCACGGCGTCCAGTCGATGCCGCACGCGATGCTGCAGACGGCGTTCGACGGGCTCTACCCGCGCGGCGAGAACTGGTACTGGCGCGCGGACTTCGTGAACGAGATCCCCGACGAGGCGGTCGCGCTTCACGCCCGCTTCGGCTCGCGGCTGCCGAGCCCGAAGTCGACGATGCACCTCTACCCCATCGACGGCGCCGCCCACGACGTCGCCCAGGCCGACACCGCCTGGGGCTACCGTGACGCCAACTGGGGCGCGGTGTTCGCGGGGGTCGACCCGGATCCCTCCAACCGCGAGGCGATCAGCCGCTGGAGCGTCGACTACCACGAAGCGCTGCACCCGTACTCCGCGGGCGGCGCGTACGTGAACATGATGATGGACGAGGGCGAGGACCGCGTCCGCGCGAGCTACCGCGGCAACTACGAGCGCCTGGCGCAGGTCAAGCGCACCTACGACCCGGAGAACCTGTTCCGCATCAACCAGAACATCCGGCCCGCGAGCTCGTGACCGTTCGTGTCATCGCCCGCTCGGCGCCGGCCTCGCAGTAGCTGCCGGCGATCCAGTTCTGCGCGTCCCCGAAGCGGCCGCCGCGCTCCTCGAGTCCCCCCCAGGGACCTCCGATGCAGCTCCAAGAGCAACCCGGCAGTGATCTCATGCCCCCGGACCGGCACCGTCGAGGCCGTAGCGCATCGCGGCGATGTTCCATCTGAAGGGCAAGATCGCGTTCGATCAGGTGGAGCGCGAGAGGATCGCCTTCCGCTTGCTCGAGGTAGGTGGCGATGAACTGGTCCTGCGCCAGCGAGAACTCCCCAGTCCCGACGCGGCCACAGCACCATCAGCACTGCGAAGCCGAGCAGCACGAAGCAGCCGATCGCGATCCACGCCGCAGCGCTGATGTCGTGCTTCACGAGCGTCTGGCCGCCAAAGAACGACGTCGTGATCGCCGCAGCAGCAACCAGCGCGCCAGCGCTGGGACGGCAGTGCGACCGTCGACGGAGCCTGTACCGAAAGCCCCTTCAAATCGACCTTTGGTGAGGGGATGCGAAAATCGCCCTAACCGGACGGTATTGAACCACGAGGCCGTCACGGCGATCGAGCGACTGTGAGACTGCAGGCTTCGGTCAGCGGCAACTCGTCGCCGTGGCGAGCGCCGAGCAGACCGCGGCCATCTTCTCCGGGCCACGCGTCGTGACGTGCTCGGTCAGGAATGCCTTTTCGGCGGAGAGGGTGTTGCCGAGCGCAAGCACGCACTCGATCGGCATCCCATCGGCGGGTCCGATCTCGACCTCCGTTGCAAGACCGCGGACAGTGCCCGTCGCCGGGACCGCGATCACGTTGAAGACGCGATCGACCGCCTCGTCGCGGGTGAGGATCAGGACCGGCCGTCGCTTGCTATCCGGCGGCTCATGCCACCAAACCTCACCGCGCCTCACGAGCTGCAGTGCTGCTCCCAGGAGAAGCCGGCCGTCGCCTCCTCCTCGTCCAAGCGGCGGAGCGTCGCCGAAGAAGCGCGGGCGCTGAACTCATCGAGATCGCCCCACCCATCCACGGCAGGCTCTGCGTGCGCGCGCTGCACCGCACGCAGCGCCACCTCGGCATCATGCTCGCTCCAGCCGGGCGCTTGCTGCAACAGCTGCTCCTTTGCGGTCATAGGCCACTCATGGTAGCCGCCGCGCAACGTCGCAGCACGGACGGGCGATCGCTCGCGACCGTCCAGCAAACGTACGGGCTGCCGCTGCAAACAGCCGACCGCCGCAACCCCCTGAAACCGGGTGAAACGCCCCACGCCGAACCTGCGAGCCTTCGCCGCGCTTCGACCTGTTCGCAAGCATTTGCCGACAATGCCGTCATCGGGGAGGCAGGTTCAAGTTGGCTTTCCAATGCGGTTTACGGGTTTCCTGCGGTCTTTCTGCGGTCCCAAATCCCAAGGTCTCCCGTCGCAAGGGATGGCTGCTTTGGGGCCCCATCCGGAATGCGTCGACGGTGAGCGGCCCCGAGCATCGGTCGGCCCGTCCGTTCGAGCTGGGCTCTGGTGCGCCGGGTGCCGCGACCTGCCATCCAGATATCGACTTCCCCGAGGATCCAGGGCGCCGCTCCCGGTGCGTCACCAGTAGATGGCCACCACTTCAGTATCGAGAAACCTCTGCTCAGGACCCCCGGACGCAGCTACAACCGCGCTCGCGGCAATCTCCGCGAGCGCCCCGACCTCATCGAAGCCGGCGCGCCGCAACGCCTCGCTCCTTGCGTCAGCAAGCACCGCTGGGTCGAGCTCGACACGGTGCTCTTCTTCAAGGTGGCGCGTCACGGCACCAAAAGCAGTCCGTCGCTCGGCGACGCTCCCGTGCGCCGCGACCTGCTTGGCACTCAACAGCCCATGCGAAGCAAGATCCTGCTCGGCACATGACGCGTCATACGCCGCGGCGATGGTCTCCGCGTAGCAGATGAGCGCCTGTCGCATTGCCTGCTCAGCGGTCCCAGCCATCGCCGCGTCCGGCCCTTCGCCGCGTGCTCGAGTCATGCCGGCAAGAAGACCCCTGCTCATCTCTCCTAGGTCCCCGAGCTCCGGCAAGACATCAGCGAACACGTCGGCCAGCTGTACCGGCGTCCACGAAAGTTGCACCCCGTCACGTGCAAGTCGGCACATGACCAGATACCGCGACCCGGAGAACAGGACGCGGCGAAGGTCCTTCCAAAACAGCGCGACCTCCGCGACCCCCACCACGTTCAGCTCTCGAGAGGGCACCCTGGCCCGGTCCGTCAGCGCGTCCGAGAGTCGCTGGTGGATCAACCAGTCTTTGCCGGCGAGCGTAATGTGCCGGTAATTGGTGGAGCGGCCACGCAGGGGAACGAGCCCCGCAAGCAGTTTCTCAAGCACCCTGTTCGCCGTAGCTGCTTGCGCGAGACCCCCGCGCTCCTGCGCACCGATTAGCTCTGGGTTCTCCTCGACGAGCTCGAGGAGGGTCGACATGATCGTCCGAATCCGGAAGATGTCGTCGGCTTCGAGCTCGACCTCGACCTCGAGCAGCTCCCCACGCTTCAGCCTCGAAGCATCCACGAGCCACCCGTCAAGAGCCGGGGTCCCTGCCAGCTCGCCCAGCTCCGAGGAGCTGGCAACGGCAGGTGGCATCACCCCAGGCCCGGGTGGAGACAGGGCAAGCGTGTCGCGCTCATATGCGAGCAGCTCGCGGAACGTCGACTCGACCGTCGCCTTGCGCATCACCTGCGAGCCGCTGGTCATCTCAGAAGCGACGGACGAGCTGATCTCTGTGCCGACCAGCCCGGCAGAGACTCCGGCGTTCGCGCCCACCTCGCTTCGAAGGGAGTTCGACTCGCTCGCGGTGAACTCCGTAGCCACGGGGCCGAGCCGGGACGCGATCAAGCTGAAGACGCTCACTTCATCCAGATAGACAAACTCGCGCAGCGGCACGTCGCGGCGCTTGCGGGCGGCCTTCTCCCGACGGCGTCCTCCGCCATCGACGAAAACGTGAAAGCGCGCGACGGATCATGATCAGACAGGGAGTCGCTGCCGTTGCTGAGCGACTCGCTCGTAGCCGCCAACGTAGTCTTCGCGGTTAATCCGGTCGCGCTCATCGGCAACAGCGAGCAGCGCCGCCTCACTCCAGATCGCGGTGAGCATTGCCGCTGACCAGCCTTCGGTCATCCTCGCGATCCGCTCATGAGGCAGATCAGTCGTCGTCGCGAGCCGGCCCGCTGATGTGCGAAGAATCTCAACGCGATCCGACGGCGAAGGGAGCGGAAACTCAATCTCCCAGTCGAATCGACCGGGGCGCCGAAGCGCGACGTCGATGTCATCGGGACGGTTCGTCGCCGCGATCACGACGACGTTATCCCCACGGTTGAACCCGTCCATCAACGTCAGTAGCTGGGCGACGACCCGCTTTGAGACCTCGTGCCCCTCATTGTCACGTTGCGCTGCGACACTGTCGAGCTCATCGAAGAAGATGATGGACCGGTCCCGTTTCGCGGCATCCGTGAAGATCTTGCGTAGGAGCTCCTCGCTCGCTCCGTACCACTTGCTGAACACCTCCGGGCCGGAGATCTCATAGAAAGCGGCTGATGCCTCGTTCGCGATGATCTTCGCGAGCATCGTCTTACCCGTCCCGGGGTCACCGGTGAACAACACGCCCTTGATTGGGCGGGCTCCGATCCGCTTGAGCGCCTCGTGATGTTTCAGAGGCAGCTCGATCAGCTCATACGCTCGCTCCACGACCTGGCGGAGCCCGCCGAAGTCGTCGAAGCTGAGGTCACCCGAGCGCGGGACGCGGGACCCCTCGATCACCGTCTCATCGATCCCCGGCAGGTCAAGTAGCCGGACCGGCTTCTCGTCGAGCACAGCTTCCACGCCGCGTGCAATCGTCCCGGCAACCGTGTTGTCAACCGCGCACTCGATCAGTGTGCACTTCGTGAGGCGGTTGTTGCCGTTGATGTTGACCACGCACTGGTCACCCAGACAGAGACGCACCACGCCGACCCACTGTTCCTCCGGCCACAACTCGTTCGGTGCATGCTCGATCGAGCTCTCGCGCACAACCACGACATCGCCCACCGCGAGGCCGAGATCGACGTCGACATGAATGTTGCCGCTCTGGCCGTTGCGGTAGTCCAGGTACACCAACCGACCCTCGTCGCCGACGAGTGTCACGCGGGCAAGATCTGCTCGTGGTCCCGTCTCCATCTCCACGCGCGAGACTATCCGAGCAGCCCAATCCCACGGACCTTCGTTGGCCACACGCCAGGTACTCATCTCGTGCCAAGCAGCGGGGGTAAGGCAGCAGTCCAACCAACGGGGGAGTCCGGTACACCGCGACCGGCCCCGCGGCGTGGCATCCTGGGTCGATGCGCGAACGCCCGGCCCGCGGCCTCGACGAGCTACGCGAAGTCTCGAAGCACCTGCTCTACGAGATGCAGATGTTCGGCATGACGATGACTATGCTTGCTGCCTTCGAGGGCATCGACCCGGAGGACGCGCGGGCGACCATGCAGAACGCGCTCATGGAGTCCTGGGCGCTCCATGCGCGCAACTTGCTCGCGTTCCTCTACGACGACCGGCCCGCGCGCGACGATGCCATCGCTGGCGACTTCATCCAGGGCTGGCGCGAGAAACGCGGGCCGAAAGCGGCCCTGCTCGGCCTAGCGCAGGCGAAGACGAGTAAGGAGATGGCGCACCTGAGCTACGTCCGCGCGCAGCTAACCGAAGACGAGCGGCAGTGGCACCACGCGCCGATGATCGTGGAGCTAGGCAAGCCGCTCCACCTGTTCGTTGACGAGGTGTCCGAGGGGGTCGTCACGGAGGGCTTCCACGAGCGCGCCCGCGGGGCGCTGCCGCTGCGCGACGCGACCCTAGACCTCCACGGCCTCGAAGTGGTGGCCGGTGCCACCCAGTCGCTCATGGCCTACGGGGGCGGCGGTATCCAGTCGCGGCCGGACCCCTCGGACGACTAGTGGCATCTACTCGGGTCGTCCTCAAGCTCACCACGGACAGAATCTCGCCCCGCGGGCCGTAGATCGTGGCCGTCCGCGGCTTGCCTGTTTCGGGTCGGCGGAAGTTGCGCAGGTACTTCTTGACCGCAGCTACGACGGCATCCAGCAGAACATCTCCGCCGAGATGGATGACCAAGTCCAGCACGACCTGCTCGACGCCGCGCCTCTCGAAACCGCTATCGACGGTAGCCTCGTAGCCTTCCGCTTCCAGGGCAACGCGCAGCGCCTCGTACTGGTCTTTGTGCATCGCCTGGTCGCGCGGACCGGCGGGCTGAATCAGGACGGTGGCTATGACGACGGGAGCCTACTGGCCACCCCGGTGGAAAAGAGCGTCGCCACGGCAATTAGCATCCGCCCGATGAGTGACCACGATCAATAGATCCGAAAAATTGAAGCAGGAAGTCGCCAAACTCAGAGCGGCGCTCGACCAGCTAGTCACCGGCCCAGGGCAGATCAGACTATCCACGAAACCGGGGCCAGTCCAGCGAGTCTTGGGGACGGACTCGAGAGCTGTCCTCTCAAGCGTATGGAAAGCCCCAATTTTGGGCCTCTTCTTGCGGCTAGAAACGGGCCTTGCAACCGCCATGGCGCCAACCGTACTGTTCGGATGGTTGCCGTTGACAAATTCGGACAATCTTCCAGCAGCTGCCAAACCAGCGACTTGCCGGTCAGGCCTTGTCGATGATGATGCGCTGCAGCTACGCGATGGGCGGCTGGGGGGTTCGCTGGCGCGACGGCCAGCGCCGAGAGCAAATCCAAGCGATTTCGCGACGGGAACTCGGCCCGCGAGCGACGGGAGCTGCGTCTGCTGGGGGAACCGCGCCGCCGTCGATAGGTGAGTTCTGTCTTTCTGCCGGAATGAGCCCACTGCGAGCATCAACGATCAGAAGATGCCCTGATCGAGCGGAAGCCCGTGATTGACCCGATGCTCGAGAACCGCCTGCCATTCAGCGGCTATCTCTTGATTCGGGAGGTAGCCGCTTGCGGCAAGACGTTCAATCGTGCCCCAGTTGGCTGCTGCGGGATGATCCTTGATCAGTCGCCGCAAGGCCGCGCCAAAGTGGTCTCGAACCTCCCCGACGGCACTTTCGGTGCCCTCGGCAAGCACGTCGATTGCAGCAGGTCGGCGGCGAGCCAGGCGTACGAGAGCGCTCATCGCCGGGGTCATCACGTACCAATCCTCGGTAGGCATCGCGAGATCCCGGAGTACGCCTAGTGGCACCTCATTCGGAGCCGCGTCGGCGAGATAGAAGTATGCGACCGCGGCACTCGTTCGGACGGTGAAGAGCGTGTCTTCCGCCATGCGCACGAGCAACTCGGCTGGGACCTTCAGTGGATCGCAGCTTACGAGAAACTCGATGACGAGTGCCGCATCCCAGCGGGCTGGCTCGCTTGCTGCTGGGTCTAGCTGCTCCGTGAGCTTTGCCACAAGCGACTCGCGCTCGGCGTCCGTGAGCAATGCGACTGCATTGAAAAACGGAGATGCCTTGTCTCGGTTCCATAGGTCGGCTCTACCGATCACGGTCGTCAGGTCCGCAACCGATGTCGTAGAGGCGTGCGCCGTCAGGCTCCTGCTTGTTGTCCACAACGGGCGCGAGGCCATCGCGAACCACTGGTCTCGGTGGCGCTTGAGCTCCCCTGGACCGAAACGCCGGCCACGCGGATGCTTTGGATTGTAGGTCTCAGCTTCAGCGTGACAGTCGAAGCACAGCGGTATTCCGTTGTCGAGCGAGTCGTCGCCTCCTTGGGTGCTCGGGACAATGTGATGGATTTCCATTTTCGTCCCTGCCGCCCTGTGGCAGACACAGCAGTGACGGTGCGCGCGTACGAGCAGCTCCTCAGCGACCTCGCTCGAAAATGCCATCGCAATCATGGTATCGCGCCTGTTATTGCAACGGCCCCGCGCCACCGCCCACAGACTCCCGGGGAGGGCGCATGACTCATAGCGAAAGTCGCGTTGCGGTGATCGGTGGCGGCGTGACCGGTCTGACGACAGCCACGCTGCTCCAAGCGCACGGCTATCCGACCACTGTCTATGCGACTGCGCTGCCCGAAACGGCGACGCTCACACAGCCGCCCTGGTTCGCGAGTTTGCACGCCGCAGCATCGATCCTGCCGCATTCAGTTGCCTCGAGTCACATACTGCGCTGGACGCAGACATCCCAGAGATTCTTTGCGGCGCTGATCGACGAGGCCCGACCTTCAGTCCGGCGTCAGCGCCACTACGAGCTGTTCGAGGATCCGCCGGTTTCCGACCCGGACTATCGCGACGTTGTGTCGGACTTTCGCCAGCTCTCAGCTGCGGACGCGCGCGCGTTGGGCGCGCCGACGCGAGACGGCGCGAGCCCGTCCGGCTGGTGTTTCTCGATCTATTTCTGCGAAGCGCCGCCGTACCTTCGCTTCCTCGAATCCGCATTCCTTGAACTCGGCGGCGAGTGTCGCACCGACTCGGCGTTGCCCGATCCACCGTTAATGGCCGGCTACCTGGCTCTGGACCATCAGATTTACGTGCTGTGTGCCGGGCAGGCGTCCGGTGCGCTGCTAGAGGACGCCCTGGCGTCAGGCGATTTCGCGGATTCTCCCGGCGATGGATTCGTGCCGACCTTGGACCCGTTTGGCGGGCGGCTGATTCGCGGTCTGTACCTCAGCGTGTTGCTCAAGGAGCCTCTCTGTGACCGAGAGGGCAGGGCGTTTTCGTACAACTACACTCCGGCTCACAGCACCTATCCGGCTGCGGACGGCGGGAGCGCGGATGTGTACTGCTACCCGCGTCGCGTCGGATGGCTGCTAGGAGGAAGCCGCGAAGTCGGGCGGGTCGACTGCAGCGGCGACTGGCAGGGGCTTCCAGGCGAGGTCAGCCGCCTCTCGGTCAGGGGCGTCAGCGGCCTGGTGCCGATCCCAGAGCCCGTTCTGCGTCTCAACGGCGAACTCCTGCGATCTACGCCACTCGGCCCGGATGCTGCATCGGTGTTTGCAAGTGCCGACCTTTCGCGTTTCGTCGCAGGGTGCGGCTTCCGGTTCGTGCGCGACAGCGATACCGAGCAGGTTCGGGTCGAGAGCTCTCGGCTTAGCGGTGTGTCCGAGAAGGTCATCGTACACAACTACGGGCACGGCGGGGCCGGCTTTACCTTGTCATGGGGTTGTGCGCTTGATGTGCTGTCGGCCGTGGCGAGGACACGTAGCCCAGAGGCCTCCCAATCCGGTGTGCGAGGTGGAACTCTTGCGGATTCGCTCAGGTCCGCCGCAGAGCGATCACATCCACTCAGGGCACCCGGCGCGCCGGCCGACCGCGTGGGCAACGTACCTGGTGGAGGCACAAGATGACCAGCGAGTCACGCCTGCTCACGGACAAGCTCGCGGATGGAGACACGACGTCGAGCATGCAGATCGTCGTGATGGACATTTTTGGCTACGCGTCGCGTCGCGCGCACGCGCAGCTCACCGCGATGCTCGCGATGACGGCTTGCTTTCGCGCGGCGATCGACGCCACCGGAGCGCCCTACGCTGCGAAATTGGCAAAACTCAACGCTCACATCCAGAACGACAGCGTGATGCTGCCGACTGGCACTGGACTCGCTGTCGCCTTCCCCTTTGGAGTGCCGGGGGTATCGATGGATTTCGTTGACAACCTCCTGCGTATTGTCGCGCGGCACAACGCGGAGTTGGGCGCGTGTGCCGTGTTTGATGCCGGCTGCTGGTGTGACTGCCACCCCTTGTTGCTTCCTTGTATCGGGGTCTCCGAAGGACCGACGGTCCTCTACCGCGATGTGAACAACATGATCAACGTCGCCGGGGACACGGTCATCGCGGCGATCTCCGTCGCGGCTCTGGCTGAGCCTGCGCAGGTGTTTCTCACCGACACCGCGCATCGCACGGTCCTGGAGTACGTCCCCGGCCGCTCTGGTCAGTTCCGCCCGTACTTCCGCGTGGAGCTGACGACCGGTGCGCACGAGAACGTCCATCAGTACGCGAACGCGAACGCAGACGGCCTCAATACGCACCCAGCCGCGGGGCTGGGGGTGATGGAGGAGGAACTCGCACCCGATGCCGCAGACGCGACGGCGGTTGTCGAGCAGGCTGGCGACGAGGCCGAGGCCGTCCGCACCGCTGTCTCGACGGATCTGCGATGCGTCCGCGACTTGGTCGCTGTGGGCGAAGCGACGTTTGACGCCGGGCCGCGTAATGCTCCGAGCGCGTCGCTGGCGATCACGCGGCCGTTCTTGATAGGCGCGACGCTTGTGACCCAGGCTGACTACGAGCTGGTCACGGGCCGCAGCCCGAGCCGCTTTCCGACGGCCGATCACCCGGTCGAGTCGGTCTCATGGTTCGATGCAGTCCAGTTCTGTAACGCGCTGTCTGCGCTTGAGCAGCGTAAGGCCGTTTACGAGATCAGCGGCTCGGATGTAGTGGCAGACCCAACGCGCGACGGCTACCGGCTGCCGAGTGAGGCCGAGTGGGAGCTGTGCTGCCGCACCGGAGACGGCAGCGACCAGCCATATGGCCCGTTGGACAGCGTGGCGTGGTACGGGCGCAACGCCGAGGGCTCCACCCATCCGGTGGCAGCGCTCGATCACAATCGCGGCGTGTTCGACCTGCTCGGGAACGTGTGGGAGTGGTGCGGCGACTGGTTTCAGCCGGGCTACCCACCGGACACGCTAACCAACTACACGGGCCCGCCGGAAGGGTTCCAGCGCGTGTTGCGGGGCGGCTCGTGGCGTGACCTTCCGGACTGCGTCACGCCGACCTACCGCCATCACGCCGTCCCGAGTAAGCGCGAGAGCACCATCGGCTTTCGAATCGTACGTAGCGTAACCCACCCGATAGGAGCGTAACTGATGGCACGAGATGCCCATCGCGTATTGCTGATCACCACCGGCGGAACGATCGCCGGTCAGGTTGCCGACACTCTCCAGGACGCGGCGATGAAGCGGACCGCCGGCGAGTTCTCCGCCTTGATCGGCGAGGCGGTGGAATACCTGAACATCAAGCACAGCCTCGACATCTCGATCGAGAGCCACGAGCTCACTAACGTCGATAGTTCGGATATTCAGCCGGCCGTCTGGACGGAACTGGCCGAGACCGTGCGCGAGAGGTACGACGAGCATGATTCATTCCTGATCACGCACGGCACCAACACGCTCGGCTACACGTGCGCAGCGTTGAGCTTCGCCTTGGTTAACCCGGCGAAGCCGATCATCTTGACCGGCTCCCAGGTATCGGCGGGCCTGCCCGGGTCGGATGGTCTGACGAACCTCGAAAACGCGCTGCGCGTAGCGACCTGGCCTCGGACGAGAAACCCCATCAAGGGCGTACTGGCGGTTTTCGGCAGCCACATAATCACAGGCACGCGCGTGAAGAAGGACACCGAGTTCGACTACGATGCTTTCAAGTCATTTAGTAGCGCAAGCATTGGCCGCATCGGGCGAGTCATCAACATCAGCGAACCCAACCTCGAGAAGCATCTCAAATACCTCAGCACCGGCATGTATCCGGAGGCGCGGGACGCCGCCTCGCTTCGCTGCGAAAGCGAGTTCGATATGCGAATCGCGTCGATCACGGAGTTTCCGGGGATGGACTCGGGCATCTTCGCGACGCTAGTTGAGCGCAACGATGTGCAGGGCTTCGTCCTGCGGGCCTTCGGCGCGGGCGACCCGGCCACGAAGCACCGTGAGGCGTTCGAGTATCTCAAGGGTCGGGAGATACCGATCGTCGTCACGACCCAGGCCCCAAACGGCAACAGCAACTTCCAGGTCAACGAGCCCGGCGAGTTTCTGCGCGAGCACCAACTCGCGATCCCGGCGTTCGACATGAGCATCGAGGCACAGACGACGAAGCTCGGGTGGCTACTCGCCAAGCGCCGCACCGGGGATATGCCCTATGCGCGTCTGCGTGAGGAAATGGTCCACGACATCAGGGGCGAGATCAATGTGCTGTGGGAGGTCGGGGTCTAGGGCGCCCACGCGTCCCCGCCGTACCCGTCCGTCATGACCGATGCCGCCACCGCCGCACTGGAACGAGAGGTTGCTCGCGTGTGCCTCGCGCGGCTTGCTGCGTCGGGGTGCAGTTGGACGCTCCGTCCTAACTTCAAGGACATTCCGGCCTACGGTTGCCGGCAGGCGGCACGGGTCCGCGACCGACTCGGGTCCGGCAGCCACGGCGGGATCCCTATGTGGGCCGAGCTCAAGTCGGTGGCCGCCGTCGCGATCCCGGACGATCGATCGCCGTCGATTCCGTTTGCGGCGCACACGCGTGCGAACACGAGCTTCGACTGGCCGTCGGTACTTCGAGCCTTGGGGCTCGACCCAGCCCACGCGAAAGTGCGGTCGTTCGTTGATGACGACGCGGAGTATGCAGATCATCCGCTCGCGGGAAGCGTTCGCGAGATGCGACTTCGCTGGCGGGGCATCATCAACCCTTTCACGGTCGACCTCGCGCTTTCGGAATACGAGGACACCGATCTGGGTCCTGGTGACATCGCGCAGGTGTTTGATACATCCGTGACACAGTTTGGGGGCCTACCGGATACGGTCATGACGAACGTGGGCGACCGGACGCGCGCGATGGAGATCGCTCCGTGTGATCTGATCCCCGCCGTTGAGCGGCACGCGGGCGCCGCGACGGTGGCACCGATTGCGGCGCCGTGTCAGATCTGGCTCGGCGAGGCCGGCGACTATCCGAAGGATTTCTTCTTGCGCTTCCCGCCGCCCACCGGCCCACGAATCGGGGTTCTGACGGGTAACGGCCCTGAGTCGGGTATCGCGTTGCTCTCGGAGCTCGTCGCGGCCGTGCGGGCGCCGTACCGTGAGGGAGTGCCGGACGTTTTCATGCCCGAGTTGGTGCTTCGATCGGCTCCCGGCCTCGGACTTTCGATGGAGCTGGTGGCTCGTGAGCAGGACGTTGAGCGCGAGGTGACTCGAGGCGTCTCGGAGCTTCTCGCGTCTGGCTGCAAGATCGTGACGGTCGCATGCAACACGACGATCTATTTTGAGCCGGTTCTGCGGACGCTGTGTGAGGCAGCGGGCGCGCGCTTCGTTTCGATCGCGGAGGCGACGGTGCCCGCTGTTCTGCGCGCTCTCCCCGATGCGGCTCGTGGAAGCGAGGTCGGCCTGATCGGCATCGGCTCGGTGATCGATCTCGCCGGCGGCTTCAGCGGATACGAGCGATATTTCGCTGAGGCCGGGCTGAACGTGAGGGTGTGCACCGCCGATGAGTTCGCGTTCGCGATCAAGAACCAGCCCGAGATCGGCTCCCGGGTGTCCGAGTTTGTGAAGCTGGTCAATGCGCTTCCGCAGGACATCGCGGCGGTTGTGGTGGCGTTGACCGAGGCGTCGCTCGTGTTTCCGGAGTTCGAGCGGCGCAATCAGAAGCGCAGCGACGAGCGCGTATACATCGACGCTGTGCGGGAGCTCGGGCGCTACCTTGCGTTCATGTACCTACTTGACGGTTACCGCGAATTGGAAGTGTGCCAGCTTCGCGACCACGAGCCGTTGGAGAGCAAGCTGCGCGAGCTGTTCGAACAGTCAAAGCTCGCGCCGATCCAACGCGGGTAGCGGACCGATCGCCCAATGCGCGGGTGAGGAGCGAATGAGGTGGCCGGCGGCAAGTGCGTTCGCAGGTCGATCATGGCGAGGCTGGTTGGGAATGGGTTGCGGTACCTGCATGGCGTCTAACCGACATTCGTAGCACCTGACAGACTGGTGCGTTCGATGCCGGTCGGGTCTCGCCTACGATTGCGCAGACGTTCATCCCTAGATTGGTGGTCTCGAGGTGGTGTGGGGCGGCCCAGAGGGTCAGCCTCTGGTTCGCTCCGATCGCCTGTGGCAAGCTGGCTGACTCAGAAACTTCGTTCGGGGGGACAGGGCACCGAACAACTTGGCTGGGTCCAGACCCTTGTGCGAGAATGGACAGGACCGCCTCGGGCGAGGCATACTCGGCTCATGTCCGGCGTGGCACATCTTTGGCACAGGTCATTCGTCCGATGCGTCTGATGTATCCGGGAGCTGGACACGATGGACCATCTGGACGCAGGCAGACGTATCTGGCGCGAGGGTACGAGGTTGAGGGCGTTGTGGGCTTTACGGCCCGTGGTGGCTCGAGTCCACTTGAGCGCACCCAACATACGGCGGGAGCGCCACGGTTCGTCGCTTGCGGTCCCCTTCGCCCGCCGCTGCGGTCCTTTTGCGGCCCCCAGTGCCGGGAATAGCCGGGAACAGGCGAGAACGACCGACCAAGAGTCCCAGTGTTCTCGCGGCTTTCGTCAGTGTTCGCGGCGAGGTTCAAGGTTCTGAACCTGTGATCGAAGATCGGGGAGACAGGATTTGAACCTGCGACCGCCCGGCCCCCAGCCGGAGAGATGGGGTGCCGGTCAGTGCATAGAGCCCGTGTTTGCTGGGCTTTCTGCCGCTGAGTGCTTCGGAGTTTCGCTCAGTTTGTTCCCCGAATTGTTCCCCAGCGGGGGGGTCGCACGCGCCATCACAGATCGGCGAAGAAGTCCGGCGATACCTCGACGTCCTCGACCAGCCGGACGTTCACTCCCATCCTGTGTTCCTTCAGCAGATCGCATAGCCGCTCGCCATCAATGAGGTCGACGGGCGGAGCGCCGTCGCGAGTCGCCTCTTGCTTGGCGTCGGCAGTGAAGGAGCCCGTCGTGATCAACAGCCCCTTGTCGCCGCGACCGCTCATCGCGCCGCGGAAGTCTCTGACGGCACTCGCCCCCACACTGCCCTTGTAGCGCTTGCATTGGAAGAAGACCGGGAAGCTCACGAGCGACAGGCGGTAGACACCGATCCCATCGATCCCGCCGTCGCCACTTTTGCCGGTGACCGTGGCTGATACGAAGCCAGCCTCACGGAGCAGTCGCCGTGCAAGGCGTTCGAAGCCGTCGGGCGGCACCTCGAACAGCACCTCCAGCAAGCGCTCCTTCCAATCGCGACGAGCTGACTCCTCGTCGAATTCGTCCTCCTGCTCGGCTTTGGCCAACCGCTTGGCCTTCCTCGTTTCCCTGAGAGTGGTGACGTAGGCAGCATGGCGGCTCACGACATCCTCGGGGGTCATAGATCGACCCGCCTCAGTCGTGCTCCACACGCCCCGCTCGCTGTTGTCCAGTGCTCCCATACCCTTCAGGTAGGAGCGCGCCCACGCCAGGCGATACTCGAGCTTTGTCCGGGGTCCGTCGCCGTGCAGGACGGCCTGCTGCGCCTCGGTGAACCCCTCCAGCTCAATCGCCTTTTCAACGATCTCCTCGATCGTTCCAGAGTCACCGATCTCGCGTACCGCCCGCAGCGTGGGCCACAGCAGCTCGCTGACCGACGGGATGCGCGGTGCGGAATTCACGGCGCCCACCGTATCCCACGAGTCGGACCTAGCGAACTTCGCGGAATGTGCGCCGCTCTACCCTTTGGTGGCAGCCTTCTTAGCGGTCTGCTTGGCGGGTCCAGATGCCAGCTTGGCCGGTCTTTTGGCGCTCCGAGACCGGCAGCCGCCTCCCCTCCGCGCAACGATCTTGCCGTCATCAACAAGCTGGATACGCTTCCCGAGGGAGCGAAGCAGTGCGGTGATCGTGGCGTAGGTCGGATTGCTCGTTCCTGTCTCGATCCGCGAAATCTCGCTCTGAGGCACGCCCGAGAGCTTTGCCAAATCCCGCTGGGACAGCCTGCCCTCCCTGCGGCTCTCGATCAGCTGGCTTGCGAGGCTGAACTCCTCGCGGAACTGCTCCAGCTCGCGGACGGCCTGTGGACCCTCATCCCGAGCCTCCTGCTCGATATCGGCGATCAGCTGGCTGAAGTCAGTGGACACGGTGGGGTGAGTGGAGCGAGTGGACACAGTCGATGGGTTATATCACATCAGGATGGAGGCGTCACTATCGCTTCCGTCGCGCCGCGGGTTTGGCTGCACCCACGCCCCGCCCGCGCGGCTTCTTGCGCTTCTCTGCGTCGATCGCGCGCCACGATGCCAAGCGCGAGCGGGCTACCCCGATCTCCCGCTGTTGGCGCCGTGACGACGGGCTCTTGCCCTTGTCGTAGCCGTGCAGGACGAGGATCTTGCGATCGCCATGCGCGTGACAGAAGACCCGCAGGACGAGCTTCTCTGCGATCTCGTCGTCGGGCTTGACGGTGCGGTCGACGCGGAACTCGAACAGTCCTTGCCCCAGCTGGCGACCCCACGACCTCTCCCCTACCACCTGCACGCCGTGGTGTTGAAGAACCTCGTTCATGGCCATGCCGAGAGCGCGGCGCTTGGTCGAACTCAGGTCCTCCCTGATCCAGCGCAGGCACGGCACATCGCCCGACTCGTCGGCATAGAACTCGATCTCGAACGGTGGTGGATCGCCAGGGCTCATCGCGTTGCGCTCTCCGACAGCGAGCCGGCCGACGCCGGACGAGACTCCGTGAACGCCTCGTTGACCATCTGGACCTCGCGCTCGGACGGCGCGTAGTGGGCGTATATCTGTGTGGTCTTGCTGTCCGCGTGCCCGAGGAACTCCTGGATCGTGCGCAGCGGCTGGCCCGACGCAGCCAGACGAGTCGCGAATGTGTGGCGCAGGTCGTGGAACTTGATCTCCCGGACTCCAGCGGCGCGGCACGCTGCCTTGAAGCGCTTGGTCACCTTCGAGCGGTCCAGCGGGGAGCCGGTCTGCGGGTGCGCGAACACGAGCTCGCCATCACCGCAGTACTCGGTGCGTTGGGACCATCGATCCAGCTCGCCCGCAAGTCGGTCGGTCATCGGCACCGAGCGTCGTGTCGAGAGGTCCGACTTGCCATCCGTGGAGTGCTCACCCCGCACGAACGTGTTGCGGACACGGATGCGCTGAGCAGCCCAATCGACATCACGCCAGCGCAAGCCGAGCAGCTCTGACTGCCGCAGGCCGGTCATCGCAGCGGCCAGCACCACAACGCGCAACACCGGCCCAAGGACGTCCGGCGGAGGTGGCGGCGCAGGGCCGCGACGGCCGCGGCGAGTAGGCGCCGGTGTCCGCACCACGACTTCGTCGGGAATCGCCCGCAGCACCGCCTCGAGCTCGTCAAGGGTCAGGAACTGGAGATCGAGATTCACGTCGCCCCTACGCCGACGACCAGGGCGCGCAGCACGACGGATGGGGTTCTCGCGCACCCAGCCACCATCGATCGCGTGCTCGACGATCGAGTGCAGGAAGCTCAACACGTTGCGGATCGTCTTCGGCGAGAGGCCGTCGGCGAGCATCGCTGTCGCGAGCGCCTCCGCATGAGCGGTCGTCAGGTCATCGCCCGCCAGCCCGCCAACACGGGGCGAGATGTGGACGCGCTGCATCGACTCGCATCCCTCCAGGTAGGAGGGCCGAGCGCCGCCGAGGCGGAGCGCCTGCCGCAGCGAATCGCCAACCTCGTCGACCGTGGGCCTGCGCACCCCACGGATGGGCTTGGGCGCGCGCTCCTCGGCGTCCTGTAGGCGGCGAAACTCCCGCTCGGCCTGAGCGCGTGTCAGGCCATCGCTCTCGCCGGCTTTGCGGATCGGCCCGATCTTGCGGTTCAGCTGGCGACCATCGCACGTGCGCCAGCGACCGTAGTAGGACCCCGACTTCTCGTACAGGTGCCCGGTGCCGTAGGTGCGCTTGGTCATGGTGCTCGTTTATACGCAGCTC
>DATJOE010000199.1:0-7316 GCA_035507305.1 Solirubrobacteraceae bacterium
GGGCGCTGGTGGCGCTGTACGTGATCCTGGGCGCGCTGACGCTGTACGAGTAGGTCGACAGAAACACAGGCGCGACGTGGTGCCGAGGCCCGACGGAGCGGCGATCGACAGCGCGCACACGCCGCTTCGAGAACCGCGCTAAACTGGCTCCTACCTCGCGTCTGGGCGGGGTTTTTCTTCGTCCAGGCCCGGAATGCAAACCCTTTACGCAGGGATTACACATGGCCCGCGGAGACGTTCGGATTGCTGTCACCCTCGCATGCGAGGAGTGCAAGCACCGCAACTACCAAACGAACAAGAGCAAGCGCAACAACCCGGATCGGATCGGGCTGCGCAAGTACTGCCGCTGGTGTCGCAAGCACACCAGCCACCGGGAGACTCGCTAGCGCGGGAGCGCTGCTGTGGCCCGTGATCGCAAACGTGCGAAGCAGCGCCGGCAGCGGCGCGCCCCCGGCTCGCGCCATTCCTCGGCGACGCAGCCAACGCGCTCGGATGTGCCGGGCGCACTGGACCACGCCTCGGGCGAGGCGGACGAGTTCGAGGCGGCGATCGTCGCGGGCGCGGACGGAGTGCCGGCTGGAGAGAACGGCGACGCACCGGCGGCACCGCCCCGACCGGTGGGAGACGGCGAAGTCGACACGGAGCACCTCTCGGAGGAGGAAGTCGAGGAGGAGGCTCTGGCGGAGGGCGACATCGGCGAGGACGAACTTCAGGAACCTGTGGGCAGCACGGCGCGCAAGTCGCCGGGAGGCGGAGGCTCGCGCGGCGGGGTCACGCCCGAGCAGGCTTCGGGTGCTCCGGTTCGCGGGGAGAACCGCGTGGTGGGGTTCCTGCGCGCGAGCTGGGCAGAGCTCCAGCGAGTGCAATGGCCGGACCGCCGTCAGGTCACGCAGGCGACGGCTGTGGTGCTTGGCTTCGTCGCAGTCGCCGGTGCCTACCTCGGCCTCGCGGACTTCGTTGCCAAGGAAATCGTCGAATTCATCCTTTGACATCCGATGGCCTTCGCATCTCTGCGTCCTCGCTCGCTCGCGTGCTCCCGCACGCCACGCTCACTGCGTCCTTGATCTGCTCGACCCTCGAATGTCAAAGCCGCGCCAACTCCCACCCATCTTCGTAACACCCCTCAGGAGCAACTGAATCTGAATGTTTCGCTGGTACGTCGTGAACACATACTCGGGCCACGAGAACAAGGTCAAGCACAACCTCGAGCACCGCGTGGTCTCGCTGGGTCAGCAGCGCGCGGTGCGCAGCGTGGTCGTTCCCACCGAGACGACGATGGAGATGAAGGACAACGTAAAGACCCCGGTGGAGAAGCGCACGATGCCGGGCTACGTGCTGGTGAACATGGAGCTGAACGAGGACTCCTGGGGCGTGGTGAAGGGCACGCCGGGAGTGACGGGCTTCGTGGGCGCCTCACAGGAGCCGGTGCCGCTGACGCAGGTCGAGGTGGACCGCCTGCTGCACAAGGAGGTCGCGACGGCGACCCGCACGCGGGCGCAGTTTCAGATCGGCGAATCGGTCAAGGTGGTCTCGGGCCCGCTGTCGGACTTCTCAGGTGAGATTTCGGAGATCAACGAGGACGCAGCGAAGCTCAAGGTGCTGGTATCAATCTTCGGCCGCGAGACGCCGGTGGAAGTGTCCTTCGATCAGGTAAAGAAGCTCTGAGCGAACCGACGGCCGGCGCGGAGCGGCGTCCGCGATCGCTCGTGTGCAGAGCATACTTCGCTCACTGCGTCCTTGCTCCACTTGGCCCCCAGTCCGCTCAGCCCCCAATCACCAACTAATCTCCAAGAAGGCTCATGGCGAAGAAGGTTCTGACAACGATCAAGCTGCAGGCGAACGCGGGGCAGGCGAGCCCAGCCCCGCCGGTGGGCCCTGCCCTCGGTCAGCACGGCATCAACATCATGGAGTTCTGCAAGGCGTTCAACGCGCAGACGCAGAGCGAAACGGGCACGGTGATCCCGGTGGTGATCACGGTCTACGAGGACCGGACGTTCACGTTCGTGACGAAGACCCCGCCCGCCGCGGTGCTGATCCGCCAGGCGCTGAAAATCGGCAAGGGCTCGGGCGAGCCGAACCGTACGAAGGTCGGCACGATCAGCCAGGCACAGCTGCGCGAGATCGCTGAGCGCAAGCTCCCGGACCTGAACGCTCACGACGTGGACCAGGCGGCGAAGATCATCGCGGGCACGGCGCGCTCGATGGGCGTAGAGGTGGCGCCATGACGACGCACCACGGCAAGCGGTTCGCGGACGGGCTGAAGCGCGTGGACCGCGAGCGCGAATACGAGCCGGCGGAAGCGGTCGCGCTGGTGCGCAGCCTGGCGAGCGCGAAGTTCGACGAGTCGATCGAGATTCACGTGCGCACGGGACTGAACGTACGCCACGCGGACGAGCAGCTACGCGGCACGATCGCGCTGCCGAACGGGATCGGCAAGGACGTGAAGGTGGCGGTTTTCGCGCAGGGCCCGAAGGTCGCGGAGGCCGAAGCCGCAGGCGCGGATGTGGTCGGCGCGCAGGACCTGGCCAAGCGGATCCAAGACGGCTTCGACGACTTCGACGTGGCGATCGCGACGCCCGACCTAATGAACGTGGTCGGCCAGCTTGGGCGGATCCTTGGTCCAGCGGGCAAGATGCCGAACCCGAAAGTCGGCACGGTGACGATGGACGTGGCGAAAGCGGTTGAAGAGTCCAAGGCGGGCAAGGTCGAGTACCGCACGGATCGCACGGCGATCGTGCATCTGGTGATCGGCAAGGCGAGCTTCGGCGAGCAGCAGCTGCTGGAGAACTACGCGGCGGTGATCGAAGAGCTGGTGCGCGCGAAGCCCTCGGCGGCGAAAGGTCGCTACCTGCGCTCGATCACGATGACCTCGACGATGGGCCCGGGCGTGAAGGTCGATTCCAGCCGCACGCGCGAAATCGCGGGCGAGCCGGTCGCAGCGGTCGCCTAGCGGCTACACTCCGCCGAGCAAACGCACCGCCCGAGACCCCAGGCGCCGCTTCGGCGGAGAAGACCTGGGCAGGTTGGAGCGAGTAAAGCTGCGGTTCGATCCGCGCTCTCTCGTCTGCCTGCATCACGGGCACACCAAACTTCGAGAGCGACGGAAACAGATGAACCGAGAACAGAAGGCAGTGGCGATCGAAGAGATCGCCGCCCAGATCGACGAATCGCACGCGATCTTCGCGGTGGACTACCGCGGGATCTCGGTCCCCCAGGTCGCGGAGCTGCGCGCGAAGCTGCGTGAGGCGGACGCGACGTTCAAGGTCGTAAAGAACTCGCTGACCGAACGCGCGGCGGACCAGGCGGGGGCGGAGACGCTGAAGGAACACCTCGCGGGGCCAACGGCGCTGACGTTTGTGCGTGGCGACGTGGCGATGGCCGCGAAGGCGATCGCGGACTACGCGAAAGCGACCCAGCTGCTGCCGTTCAAGGGCGGGCTGATGGACGGAGCGGCGCTGGACGTCGAACAGATCCGCTCGCTCTCGCGCCTGCCCTCGCGCGAAGTGCTCTACGGGCAGTTGGTCGGGGTGGTGGCCTCACCGGTAGGCGGGATCGTGCGCAGCCTGGCGGCGCTGTTGGGCGGCCTGGCTTCGGCGCTGGGTCAGGTCCAGCAGAAGAAGGAGTCGGGCGAGATCCCGGCCGGGGAGGCGCCGGCCGCGGAGGCCGAGGCTCCCGTCGCGGAGGAGCCCGCACCCGCGGAGGCGCCCGGCGCGACCGAGGAGACTGAGCAGCCCGCGGCCGAGGCGCCAGCGGCCGAGGACACGACGGCCGAGACGCCCGCGGAGCCCGCGGCCGAGGCGCAGGCTCCTGCGGAGGAGGCGGAGGCTCCGGAGGCCGAGGCCGAGGCCGCGAGCGAGGCACAAGCTGAGTCGGCGGACGAGCCGGCGCAAGAGAACGAAAACCAGGCGGACGCATCGGCTGAGGCCGAGCAGGACACCGCCGATGCGAATCCCCCTAAGGAGGACTGAACATGGCAACCAGCACACAGGACTGGATCGAGGAGCTGAAGGGCATCTCGGTACTCGAGCTCGCGGAGCGGATCAAGGCGCTCGAGGAGGAGTTCGGCGTCTCGGCGGCGGCAGTCGCAGCGCCGGTGGCAGCGGCGGGAGCCGCTGGTGGTGGCGGCGACGCAGGCGGCGGCGAGGAAGAAAGCGGCACGGTCGACGTGATCCTCGCGGGCGCAGGCGACAAGAAGATCCAGGTGATCAAGGTCGTCCGCGCGGCGACGGGTCTCGGCCTGAAAGAGGCGAAGTCGCTCGTCGACGAGGCGCCCAAGCCGGTGAAGGAGGGCGTCGAAAAGGAGGAGGCCGACAAGCTGAAGCAGGAACTGGAGGAGGCCGGCGCGACCGTCGAGCTGAAGTAGCTCGACGCACCCGCGAGACGCATTGCGAAGGGCCCGCACATGCGGGTCCTTCATGTTTCGGCGCCAGGCTCACGCGTGATGATGTAGAACGGCTCGATGCTCGCGAACCGCTCGGCTCCTCCCGCGACGGTCACCCCCGAACTCGTCTACGACGACGTGGAACGAGCCGTCGAGTGGCTCTGCCACGTCTTCGGGCTCTCGATCCGCTGGCAGGCGGGCGACCATCGTGCGCAGCTGCGCCTCGGCGATGGCACGGTCGTGGTTCGCGACCGTCCGCCGGACCTCGACCCGGGCGCGGCGGTGCCCGGAGGGTGCTCGGCGGTGCTGGTTCGCGTCGAGGACCTCGACGCACTGCATGCTCGGGTGCTCGGCAGTAAGGCGCGAGTCGTGCGAGGGCCGAGCGACCAGCCGTACGGCGAGCGGCAGTTCACGGCGGAGGACCTCGCGGGCCATCGCTGGACGTTCACGCAGTCGATCGCGGACGTCGCGCCGGAGGAATGGGGCGGCGTCTCGGTGGATCTCTCCTGAGGAGCGCCGCCGGCCGAACGTCTCCGGGCGCCGCGAGTCATATGGACGGCCCCGCCAACGCGAGGCCGTTGCTTTATCCGGGTTTAACAAATGACCCGAGTTTCCGGTAAAGTCTGCGGCGCTGGCCAATAGCCGTAGCCGCCCCAGAAGGCACGGCGCCGCGCCACATACGCGGCGATCGAGGGCGGGGTCCGTGAGCGTCGGCAGCCCACTTCAGGGCGCCGATGGTCTGTGCTATCTTGACTAGTCGCGCTCCGGCGCACCTCCTCTGCCCGTTTTCTCGCCTCCGAAGGAGTCGTTTCTTGGCCGCTGCAGATGCTCTACGTACGCGCCGCACGTTCGCGCGTCTCGACAAGACCGTTGATGTTCCAAACCTGATTGACATCCAGCGCCGCTCGTTTGAGTGGCTGACCGACCCGCAGAAGGGCGGTCTGCGCGAGACGATCGACGACATCTCGCCGATCGAGGACTACACCGGCAATCTCGCCGTCCAGTTCGGCGAGTTCACGTTCGACGAGCCGGTTGCGTCGCTGGAGCAGTGCCGCGAGAAGGATCTGACCTACGCGCGACCGCTGACCGTCACGGTCGCGTTCATCAACCGCGAGACGGGCGAGATCCGCGAGCAGTCCGTCTTCATGGGCGACTTCCCCTGGATGACCGAGCGGGGTACGTTCGTGATCAACGGCACCGAGCGCGTCGTAGTGACGCAGCTGGTGCGCTCCCCGGGCGCCTACCTGATGGAGCCGAAGGACCGCGAGAAGCAGGTCTTCATCGCGAACCTGATGCCCGCGCGTGGCTCTTGGCTGGAGCTGGAGATCGACAAGAAGGGCAAGGTCTTCGTCCGCATCGACCGTAAGCGCAAGCTGCCGGTGACGGTGCTGCTGCGCGCGATGGGCTACGCCTCCGACGAGGAGATCCTGCGGCTGTTCGACAACTCGCTGTACATCCGCAACACGATCGACGCCGACACGGAGATCACGCGCACCGAAGAGGGCGCGCTGATCGAGCTGTTCAAGAAGCAGCGCCCCGGCGAGCCGCCGAGCGTGGACAACGCGAAGGCCCTCCTGAACCAGCTGTTCTTCGACCCGAAGCGTTATGACCTCACGCGTGTAGGCCGCTACAAGCTCAACTCACGGCTTGGCCTGGACGTGGACATCGACACGCGCACGCTGACCCACGACGACATCCTCGCGCTGGTCAAGGAGCTGGTGCTGCTGCCCAAGCGGCTCGGCCTCCCGGAGGACGGCGAAGTCGAGATTAAGGACTACGCGGCCGAGGCAATGAGCATGCCGCGCGAGCCGGTCGCCGAGCACCTAGACGAGTACGAGCACTTCGGCAATCGCCGCCTGCGCACGGTGGGCGAGCTGATTCAGGAGGCGTTCCGCATCGGCCTCTACCGGATGGAGCGCGTCGTGCGCGAGCGCCTGACGACCGAGGACGCGGACACGATCACTCCGCAGACGATCATCAACATTCGCCCGGTCGTCGCGGCGCTGAAGGAGTTCTTTGGTTCCTCTCTGCTCTCGCTGTTCATGGATCAGACGAACTCGCTGGCGGGGCTTACGCACCGCCGCCGTCTCTCTGCGCTCGGCGCGGGCGGCCTGACGCGCGAGCGCGCTCCGATCGAGGTGCGCGACGTGCACCCGACCCACTATGGACGCATGTGCCCGATCGAGACGCCGGAGGGTCCGAACATCGGCCTTATCGGCTCGCTTTCCTCGTTCGCGGAGGTCTCGGAGTACGGCTTCGTCACGACCCCTTACCGCGTGGTCGAGGACGGAGTTGTTACCGAGAAGATCGTGCGCCTTGACGCGACGCAGGAAGAGGAGCAGGTGATCGCCCAGGCGAACACGCCGGTCGATGCGAAGACCGGCAAGCTCAAGGGCTCGGAGATCCTCTGCCGCACGCAGGCTGGTCAGTACGTGACGGTCGGGCCGAAAGAAGTGCACTTGATCGACGTCTCGCCCGAGCAGATCTGGTCGGTCGCGACGGCGATGATCCCGTTCCTGGAGCACGACGACGCGAACCGCGCGCTGATGGGCTCGAACATGCAGCGCCAGGCGGTACCGCTGTTGAAGACCGACGCTCCGCTCGTGGGAACGGGCATGGAGCGCCGCGCGGCGCTCGACACGGGCGACGTGCTGCTGGCGAAGGCTGCGGGGACGGTCGAGTACATCGACGCGGACCGCATCGTGGTCGCGGGCAACGACGGCAAGCAGGAGTACGAGCTGCAGAAGTTCATGCGCTCGAACCAGGGCACGCTGATCCACCACAAGCCGCGCGTCGCCTCCGGCCAGAAGGTCAAGGCCGGCGACGTGCTCGCCGACGGCTCCTCCACCGACCGCGGCGAGATGGCGCTCGGCAAGAACCTGATGGTCGCCTTCATGTCCTGGGAGGGCTACAACTTCGAGGACGCGATCATCCT
>DATJOE010000200.1:0-6921 GCA_035507305.1 Solirubrobacteraceae bacterium
GAAGGTTTGGCGAGGCCGAGGTCCTTGAGCTGTTCAGCTGAATATTTTTCGCCGAACAGGTCCTGTTCGCGGCTTGTGAATTCGCGGTTCGTCGCGACGTTCCCTTGGGCGTTGTTGCCGGTCACAAGCTTGCCCACTTCGTACTTCTCGTTGCCCGCTTCGCACAATTTCGGCTGCCCTGGGCCGGCCACGTTCGGGTAGGGGTTGTAGTGCAGGTGGTCGTTGTCGACGATCGCGTTCGAGGAGACGTTCGCTTTTTCAGTCGAAGGACCGTTGGCCGGCACCGCTGAGGGGAAGCCCTCGTTGTTCGGGCCAGCCGGAGGCAGCTTGGCGCCCGCGCGGCCGACCGTGCCTACGCCGACGTTCTGCGACTCGAGGCTCGCGACGTTGCGGAAGGCCAGCGTTATGTAGTTGCAGTAGGCCTGCACCGGGGCGAGGCCCGCCAGCAGCGGGTTGCCGTACTGCAGCGTCTGCGTGAAGTCTTCGAGTCCGGCCGTCACTACCGGGTTTTCCGCGAACTTCTGTAGCGCCTGGGCTGATTCGGCGAGCGCGTCGTTGAGCTTGGTCGCTTCGTTCAAGTTGACCGCCCCAACCGAGAAGGCGTGCCCGAGCTGCGGCGCAACCGTCACGAGGGCTTCGGCGCTCGGACGCAGCAGGCGCATGAACTCGGTGCTCTTTTCGGTGAATTCCGCCTCATGCGGAAGCGAGTAGATCGCCTGTTCGAGCGAGGCGGGCCCGCCCACGGTTGCTTCTTCAAGCGATTTCGCGACGCTCGCGAAGGCGCGGAAGAAGGTGTCCTGCTCGCTCCACCCAGCCGCGTTCGTCTCCGCCACGGGCGCTGTCTGTTCGGCGGCTCGCTCGAGCGCCGGGAAGAAGTTCGCGAGATCAGTCTGCGGCGAGGCGAGGTTGCGCAGCACCGGGATCGCGTGGTTGACCAGCGGGCGCAGCGTGTGGATCGTTTCGTTTAGTTCCAGGCCGCGCCCCGCGAGCCCGTCGCCGAAGTTATTCGTGTTCTGCTGGATCGCGGTCCGCGTCTTTTCGTCGAACATGTTGAACAGCTGGTCGATGTCAACCGGTTCCGTCGTCTGGCTGACCGGGATCTCTCCGCCCGCCTTGATCGTCTTCGACGAGCTGCCCTTTTCGAGTTCGAGGTACTTCAGCCCGATCGCCGAGACCGACAGGACGGTCGCTTTCGTGTCCGCCGGCAGGGGCTGCACTTTCTTTTCGAGCTTCAGTTCCGCGACCGCGGTGACCCGTCCGGTGTGGGGGTTCTGGACGGGTTTCAACGAGCCGACGATGCCCACGCGCGTGCCCGCGATCCGCACCTGGTTGGCGGGCTGCAGCCCCGAGCCCTCGGGCAGCACGACTTTGACGTTGTAGGTCGGCACGAACGGCAGCCCGTTATTCGCGTTATAGGAGAGGAACACCGCGACCACGACGATCAACGTCGTGATCGCCCCGATCAGCAGCGGGCTTCCGGCCAGCGAGGTGTTGCGGCGGCGGTTCATGGTGTTTGGGTCGGGTCGCAGCTGAGCTGACCGTTGTCGGCGAACGGAGAGGAGCCGTCGGGCGCGGGCTGGGTCGCGGCGCCCGGGCAGCGGCGCAGCTGACCGGATTTCAGCGCCAGGAGCGCCGCCGAGGCGCTCGACGGCGTTAGGTTGTTTTTGCCGCCTCCCGGCGCGAAGTCGGGGAACACCGGGTTCAGGCGCGCGTAGTGGCCGTCGGCGTCGTAGTAGGCCGAGGCCTGGCCGAACTCCCGTAGGGTGCCCTCGAAGTCAGGCGAGTACGGCCCAAAGAATGCGGTGATCGGCACCGATTCCTGCAGCGACTGCACCGCCGCGGGCGTGCTCGTCGTGAGCTGCTGGACCAACGCGGGAAGCGCATTCGCAAAGTCGGTCAGATCGTTGTTTGGCCCGGGGCGGCTGAACGCGAGCGCGAAGTTTTTTACGACCGGCGTGGCCGTCGTCACGAGCGGCTTCAGGCTCGTGAACAGCGTCGTCAGCGGCTTGACCGTCGGCTTGGAGGCGTCGATGAACTTTTTCAGCGCGCTGAACGTAGAGGGGACTTCGGCGAATGTCTTGTTGCCCTGCCGGAAGGTCACCGGCAGCTGTTTCACCCCCTGAGCGAGGGCCTGCTGCTCGGAGCCGATTGCGGTGAACGTCGTGTTCGCGTTTTCGATCAAGCTCGAGAGCTGGTCCTTGCGCGCCCCGATCGTCGTCACCGCCTTGGCGGTTTCGACGAGGAAGTTCGTGAATGTCGACTGGTCGCGCACGAGCTCGGCGAAGAAGTGATCGGTGGCGTTGATCGAAGGGGCGAACAGTTCGGTCGACTCCCCGAAGTTCTTGCCCTGACCCACGTACTGTTCGGCGGTCCCTTGGATGAACTCCTGCAGGCCCTTGCGCGTCTTTGGGTTGAACGTGTTGAACAGCTGGTCGAGGTCGGTCACGTCTTTTGTAGCGCTCGCCGGTAGCTTCGTGCCCGAGTCGAGCGCCGGCGCGTTATTCGCCCCGGGACTCAGCGCCACGTAGCGGTTCGCGACGCTCGACAGCGATGGCACGCGGACCTGCGCGGTCGTGCCCGCGTGCAGCGGCGAGAGCGAGGAGTCCACGTGGATCGTCACGAGCGCTTTGAAGTCGTGGGTCAGTTCGATGCTCGTGACGCTGCCCACCGGGACGCCCCCGACCTGGACCTGATCGCCGCGCACGAGCTGGAAGCCTTCCTTCATTTCGAGCTTGTAGGTGTCGCCGCCACCGCCTGAGAAGACGATGAAGGCGACGATCACGACGATCACCGCGAGCGCCCCGAGAGCGAGCGGACGGGCGTAGCGGCCGCGTGTCGCGCGCGGCTTACGTGGCGGCAACGGATCGCGCGGTGGCGGTGCCGCGGGGGGCGGTGCGCTGGGCGGTGGCGTGGTCGTAGCCATCGCTACCTACCCCCTCCCTGGGTCGCACCCGGGTGCACCGGGATCGCCGCCGCGGATGGGCCCGAGGCTACGGACGGATCGGGGATTTCGCCGAGCCGCGCGATCAGCTTGATCCACTGGCCCGGGGTGATCGAGGAGGTCAGCGAGCCCGCCACGCTGGCCTGCGCGAACGGCCGGAATCCCACGTGGATGTGGTTGTAGTGATCGGCTTTCGCCAGCGTGTTGTCCGTGCCGGGATAACTCATCAGGCTGATGATCTGATGCGGCTTCATCGTGCCCTGCAACGTGAGCAGCTTGCGGATCGTCGTATCAGTGATCGAACCCGGTCCCTGATGCCCGGTGATCGGGATCCCGTTGATCTCCGAGATGTCCACCGCGTCGCCGGTCGAGTGCTCGGACACGTTGCCTTCGGTCGTCAGCTCGGAGTGCCCGCACTTCAGCGCCGAGACCGTCGGCTTCAGTTCTGAGACCGCGAGGAACTCCAGCGTCGCCAGCACGCGACGATCGATCTGGCCGGTCTCGATGTCCTGGCGCCCGCAGGGATAGATGTCGATGTCCGGGTTCGCGAGCACCTGCTGCTCGAGCTGTTCCTTTGACTCCAGCAGCACTTGGCCCGCGCTCGGCCCGCTCGCCGCGAACGGGGTCTGCCCGTTCGC
This sequence comes from Solirubrobacteraceae bacterium, assembly GCA_035507305.1. Classification (GTDB taxonomy): domain Bacteria; phylum Actinomycetota; class Thermoleophilia; order Solirubrobacterales; family Solirubrobacteraceae; genus Palsa-744. The sequence goes on from DATJOE010000200.1 coordinate 3,580, forward strand.
GCGGAAGATCGAGGTGTTCTCCAGCTGCACCCAGCCGTCGAGGATCGGCTTGGGATCGATCTGCGGAGCGTCCACGCCGGGTGGGCGGATCTGGAAGAACATGTGCGGTTCGCCTTCCCCTTCGCCACCGTCGCCCACGTGCCCGAGCACAGTGCCCGCGATCACACGCACGCCCTCGTGCAGGTCGCGCAGATAGACGTCGTTGGCTCCCGAGCGGAACTCGCGTGGCGTTGGTTGCCCTGAGGCTGTACTTGGGGCGGAGGAAATCTCCGGGGCGGAGGCTTCCTTGTTCGCTTCCAGTTCCAGCCCCGGGGCGCTGGAGGCGGAACCGGTCGCCGTGGATGATGCGCCGCTCGGCGTGAGCGAAGCGTTCGGCGAGGGCGTGGCCGAGCTTGGCTGAGTAGAGCCCGAGGCCTGGCCTTCGAGCCCGTTGGAGGCCCCGAGTGACAGCGCGGAGAGCCCTTCCGTTTCACTGGTCGGGGGCGCCTGATCTGTGTGCGAGCCGGCGCTCGCCGGGCCCGTCGGCTTAGGTTCGACGGGCCCTTCAGCGACCTGTGCAGGAGTCGGCTTAGCGGAGTCCTCGTGCGGCTTCAGTACCGGGTACAGGTCGGCAACGCTGCCGAGTTTTGCGTACGTATACGTGTTGCCATAAACATCGCGCAACGAGATGAAGTGACCCAGCGAGGGCGAGTCGCCGATCTGCACGATCTGGCCGTCCTGCACCGCGATCACCGGCGCGCCCGGTTCGGAGTAGATCGTCGTCCCCGCGATTTCCCCGCCGCCGTTCGTGCCCGCGGGCGCGGAGATGAAGCCGTCGCTGAAGTGCGATTTGGCGTGGACGGGAAAGCGCGCCTCGGTCAGGCCGGTGATCGCGCCCAACAGCACGTCCGGCGTACCGCCGAGCAGCTTCGCACGCAGCAGCACCGATTCAACGTAGGTCTGCGAGTGGTTGTAGGAGAAGATCGCGCCGTGGAGGTCTGAGTTCGCGCCTGCGGCGCGCAGGTAGCGGGCGGCGGAGAAGATCGCGTCCGCTGGGTTGTAGGGGTCCTTGAAGCCGTCGCCGTTCGCATCGACTCCGTAGGTTTCCCACGAGGAGGGCAAGAACTGCATCCAGCCCTCTGCACCGGCGCTTGAGACGCTCAGATCGCGCCCGTAGTCGGTCTCGACCTCGTTGATCGCCGCGAGCACTTGCCAGGGCACGCCGTAGGCCGTGCCGGCAGCCTGGAAGATCGGCAGCAGGAACGGCGGGATGCGGAAGCTTTCGATGAAGAACCCAGGCACCCCCGCGATCGCCGAGGACAGGGAGAGCGGCAGGGCAGGCGTGAGCGCCGAGGGCTTTGGCGCTCGCTTGCCTCGCTTCGGCTTGGCCGACGAGCCGCCCTGCTTTGCCTGCTTCTTCTTGGGCTTGGCCTTTTCTTCGTGCGCGGAAGTGCCGGGCCGCGAGCCGTGCGCGGGCTTGCCGGAAGGAGTGTTGCCCTGTGAGCTCTGAGCGCTGACCTGAGGCGCGGTGGCCGTGGGCGGAGTGCTCGGCGTCGAGGGCGTCGAAGTCGCCGGCGCTTCCGTGGGGGTGGTCGGACTCGGCGTGCTCGTGCTCGGCGTGCTCGTGCTCGGCGTCGTTTCGGGCGCGGGCGTCGTTTCGCTCGGCGCGCTCTTTTCGGGCGTGGTCGGCGTCGTGACCTGCCAAGGCAGTTCGACCCCCAGCGCGCTCGCAGGCACGATCGCCGTGCCAAGCGTGGCGAGCATGAGCAGGAGCTTTAGGAGCCGGTTCATCTCGCCTAGTTCCCGAGCAGGTAGTTGAGGAGCATGCCGTCCGCGCCCGAGCTTTCCGCGGGCGGGGTGTAGTACGTCGTGCCGGAGCTCGCGCCGCCGACGGGCTTGGCGACGGGGTTCGCTTCGCCTGCCGCACCCGCACCCGCCGTACCCGGCGCCACTTCGGTGGGGCCCGGGTATTTCGCGATCGCCTCGGCCGGTGTCGCGCCGTTCAGGACGGCCAGCGTGCGGGCCATCGTCACGCTCGTGCCGCTGTTCCGCGCGACCTTCGCGCTCGTCGCCGAACCGCTCGCGGAGCCGGTGGTGAACAGTTTCCCGCTCGAGCACTGCGAGGCGGTGATCACCGTGTAGGTCAAGCAGCCGGTGGCAACGGCTTCGGCGCGCAGGAAGTGTCCGAGCGCGTCGTAGCCGTTTGTCGTCCCGGCACCTAGGAAGATGAAGTCGAGCAGGCGCTCGAGGCCTCCGGTGTTGCGCAGGCTCGTCAGCAGTTCCGCCGCGTTGAAAGCGAACGGCTTCGCTTCTTTGCCCAGCTGTCCCAGGCGCGCAAGCAGCGGGCGGATCGCCGTCAGCGCGGGACCCGACACCTTCGTCGTGTTGCCGAGGTTCGTAAAGAACTTGATCGAGCTGTTGGAGAACGCGGGCAGGCTCGTAAATGCCTTATCGAGGCCCGGGGCCGCCTTTTTCAGGTCGGTGAACACAGGCGTCGTCTGGTCGGCGAAGCGTCCCAGGCGTTCCATCGCAGGACCGAGTTCTTTGAGGAACTTCGGGAACAGCTGCAGGTTGCGCGCGAGCGCCCCGCGATGACGCGCGCTCGCCTGCGCGACCGTGTTGCTCTGTTCGATGAAGTCCGCCACCTGGTTGCGCACGGCTGCGAACGGCTGAAGCGCCTGGTCGGAGTCGACCGCCAACCTCGCGAGCACTTTGTTCTCGCTCGCGAGGATCGCCAGCACCTTGTTCAGTTCCTGCAGCGCCGGGTTCGCGCGCTGGATTACTTCGTGCAGGTCGCTGCCCCGTCCCGCGAGCCCCGCGCCGAGCTCGTTGAGGATGATCGTGAAGCGCTGGCGCTCGGGCAGGCGGTTGATATCGCCGAGCAGATCGACGTCCACCGGCGAGTGGGTGTTCTGCACCGGCAGCAGGAACTGCCCCGAGCCTTCCTCCCCCTTTGGGATCTTCCTCAGCGGCGGCGGCAGCGGCGTGCCCGCCACTCGCGGTTGTGTCGGCAGGCAGTCCACGAACTTCTCGCCGATCAACGCCTGTGGGCGGATCGTGCAGCTCGCGTCCGCGCGGAAGTCCTTGAAGCCTGCGTTCGTGATGTGCAGCACGACCGCCGCCTTCGCCTGCGCGGTGGGCGTCACCGAGCCGACCGTGCCGATCTTGACCCCCCCGATCTTGACGTTCTCGCCCGGGATGATGTTCCCGGCGTCGTCAAAGATCGCGCGGACCGTGTAGTTGCCGTTCGAGCCGCCCGCCGAGGTAGCGAGCAGCACGACCGCGACGAGCGCGGCCACGCCGAGGAGGACCGCAAGCGCGGTCGCGCCTCTCCTCCGCCCGACGGTCTGCCTCAACCCTTTC
>DATJOE010000201.1:0-5081 GCA_035507305.1 Solirubrobacteraceae bacterium
CGGTGATCGCGGGTGCTGGGCTGACCTCGCCGATCGCCTACCGCTGGAAGACGCAGGTCAACGAGAACGCTAAGCAGCCCGCTTTCGCACACGAACTGCCCGAGCTGGACCACAACGAGATCGCGGGGTGGGAGGGGGCTCAGGACGTGGGGCGCTTCTCGGCGGTGTTCCTCGACGACTCCGACGCACACCCCCGGGTGAAGGCGCGGATGGACCTGACCGAGCAGTCGATCGCCGCGAACGCCGTCGCGAGCTTCCGCCTGGAGACACGCGGACAGACGACGATCGAGCGTGTGATCTCGCTCGTGCTTCTGGGAGATCTGGTTTCGATCTACCTGGCCGCGCTGCGCGGCGTCGATCCCGGCCCCGTGAAGGCGATCGACGAGCTGAAGGCCGCGCTGGAAAAGCGCTAAACGGCCGCAGTGCGACTGCTCAGCGTCCGTCCGGCGGTGTGATACCGTCGGGCTAGGTCGAGGAGCGCTGCGACGGGCCGCTGAGTCCGCCACGCTCGACCTCCTTCTCTGAAGCAAGGGCGCTCTCCTAATCGGACAGGAGGCTCTTCATGACCCCGACCGCTGTAGCAACGGACGCCGACTTCAAGGTCGCAGACCTCTCGCTGGCCGACTTCGGCCGCAAGGAGATCACGCTGGCCGAGCACGAGATGCCGGGCCTGATGGCGATTCGCGCCGAGTACGCGGACGCCCAGCCGCTGAAGGGCGCACGCGTCACGGGCTCGCTGCACATGACGATCCAGACCGCGGTGCTGATCGAGACGCTGACCGCGCTCGGCGCCGAGGTGCGCTGGTGCAGTTGCAACATCTTCTCCACGCAGGATCACGCCGCCGCGGCGGTGGCGGTCGGTCCCGAGGGCACGGTCGACGATCCGCAGGGCGTGCCTGTCTTCGCCTGGAAGGGCGAGACGCTCGAGGAGTACTGGTGGTGCACCGAGCAGGTGCTCTGCTGGCCGGGCGGTGAGGGGCCGAACATGATCCTCGATGACGGCGGCGACGCGACGCTGCTGGTGCACAAGGGCACGGAGTATGAGAAGGCGGGGGCGGTTCCCGACCCCGCGGGCGCGGACTCCGAGGAGTTCGGCGTGATTCTGTCGTTGCTGACGCGCACGCTCGGTGAGGACCCACAGCGCTGGACGCGGATCGGCGAGGACATCAAAGGGGTCACGGAGGAGACGACGACCGGCGTGCACCGTCTCTACCAGATGGTCGAGAACGGCGAACTGCTGTTCCCGGCGATCAACGTCAACGACTCGGTGACGAAGTCGAAGTTCGACAACCTCTACGGTTGCCGCCACTCGCTGATCGACGGGATCAACCGCGCGACCGACGTGATGATCGGTGGCAAGGTCGCTGTCGTCTGCGGCTTCGGCGACGTCGGCAAGGGCTGCGCGGAATCGCTACGTGGCCAGGGCGCGCGCGTGATCGTCACGGAGATCGACCCGATCTGCGCGCTTCAGGCTGCGATGCAGGGCTACGAGGTAAAGACGCTCGATGATGTTCTGGAGATCGCGGACATCTTCATCACGACCACGGGCAACAAGGACATCATCACGGCGGCCGACATGGGCCGAATGAAGCACCAGGCGATCGTGGGCAACATCGGCCACTTCGACAACGAGATCGACATCGCGGGGCTCTCGCGCGTGTCGGGAATCGAGCGCGTGAACATCAAGCCGCAGGTCGACAAGTGGGTCTTCCCCGACGGCCACGCGATCATCATGCTCTCCGAGGGCCGGCTGCTGAACCTGGGTAACGCTACGGGTCACCCCAGCTTCGTGATGAGCAACTCGTTCTCGAACCAGACGATCGCCCAGATCGAGCTGTTCACCAAGAACGACGAGTACGAGAAGAAGGTCTACGTGCTGCCGAAGCACCTCGACGAGAAGGTCGCGCGGCTGCACCTCGACGCGCTCGGCGTGAGGCTGACGAAGCTCAGCGACGAGCAGGCCGCTTACATCGGCGTGCCGGTCGAGGGGCCCTACAAGCCGGACCACTACCGCTACTAAGCAGTCCAGCTCGTCACCCCGCCGGCCCCGCGTCGGGCCGGCGGGATCTGACTTGGCCGGCGGCCCTCTGAGGCCGCTTGGCTCTGGAAGCGCTCGTTCCGAGCGAATTGAAAGGATGAGCGCATGAAGGCAATGGTCCTCGCGGCGGGTCTTGGAACTCGCTTGCGCCCCCTGACATACGAGATCACGAAGCCGATGGTCCCGGTGCTCGACCGGCCGGTGATGGAGCACATCCTCGATCTGATCGACCGCCACGAGTTCGACGGGACGATCGCGAACTTGCACTATTTCCCCGATTCGATTCGCGAGCACTTCGGCGATCGAATCGACTATCGCTTCGAGGGGGAGCTGCTCGGCACCGCGGGCGGTGTGCGCAACTGCGCGGACTTCTTCGGCGACGAGCCCTTCCTAGTGATCTCAGGCGACGCGCTTACCGACATCGACCTGACCGCGCTGGCCAAGCGCCATCGCGAGGCGGGCGGGATCGCGACGCTTGCGGTGAAGCGCGTTCCAGACACGCGCGAGTACGGCGTTGTCTTGCATGACGAAGACGGGCGGATCACGGGCTTTCAGGAGAAGCCCGAGCCCTCTGAAGCACTCTCGGACCTCGGCAACTGCGGTATCTACATGTTCGACCCACGGATCTTCGACTACTTCCCAGACCGCCCGTTCGTGGACTGGGCCAAAGACGTCTACCCAGCGCTGCTGGAGAACGATGTGCCCTTCTACATCCACGAGCTGAGCGAGTACTGGAACGACGTGGGCTCGCTCGGCGAGCTGCGCCAGGGGACCTTCGATGCTTTGCAGGGCAAGCTGCGCTTGGAGATGCAGGGAACCGAGGTCAAGCCGGGCGTTACGGTCGTCGGCGACTCCCCGCTACGTGAGGACACCGAGATCGACGGCTCGGTGTGGATCGGGCGCGACGTGCAGCTGGGCGAGAACGTCCGCTTGATGGGACCGATCGTGCTCGGCGATGGGGCCAGGGTCGGTGACGGAGCGCAGCTGCGCGAGAGCATCGTCTTCCCTGGCACCGAGGTCGCCGCGGGCGCGATCCTGATCGGCGCGATTGCCGGGCACGGCGGGATCTTGCAGAGCATGCGCCGTCGCGACGCTTAAGCGCGCGGGCTCGCCGCAAGGCGAGCCCAGTCACGGAAAGTGGGAGACCGTGACAGTTGTCAGCATAACCTAAACGACTTCGTAGCGCTCGCGCCGCTGCTGCTCACGCTCTGACTCCGCGAGCGCGCGGATGAACAGCACGACGAGCGCGACGCCCATTACGAGCGACTGCTCCACCGCCATGATGACTCCGGCGATCGACTGGTCGTCGTGGGCGGAGAGTCCCCATACGCGCGCGTGGTGCTCGTAGTAGGAGTAGAGCGCCGCCGGGGCGAACGCCAGGCCCATGCCGAGCGCGCCGACGAACAGCTTCGTCGAGCCCATGTAGGCGACGGGGCCGAGCCCGTCCAGACGCAGGCGGGCACGGATCGGCGAGAGCAGGTGCCACCAATACAGCGAGCCCGCGATCAGAAACGTGATGTGCTCGGAGACGTGCACGACCGAGTGGCGCAAGGCGAGGTCGTAAGCCGCGGGTATGTGCCAGACCCAGATCACGCCGATGTAGAGGATCACCGCGAAGACCGGGCTCGCTAGTGGACCGGCGCGGCGCTCGAGGTCTGAGATCGCGCGGGTCACCGGGCGCAAGATCACCTTGGTGAAGCCGAGGATCGCGAGGATCGGCACGACGTCCAACAGCAGCACGTGCTGGATCATGTGCATGAAGAACAGCTGGTCCGCGAGGGCGTCGATCGGCGAGACGAGCGCCGCGAGCGTGAACAGCAGCGCCACCAGGAACGAGCACAAGCGCCAGACCGGTGCGTCGGCGGCGGGGCGCGGCGAGTCTCCCGTGCGGACGTGCCACCAGCGCCGAACGTAGGCAGCGCCGACGAGCGCTACGCCGATCAGCACTCCCGGCTCCAGTGTCCAGGAGAGGTTCGCGGCCACTGCTGGAAGGAACAGGCTCATCGCGTCTGATTCTCGCACCGCGGTCTGTACGAACCCGTGGGGACAGGTGTCCAAATCTGGGTATCTCGATGGACATCCGCCAGAGGCGGGCGTAGCATCACTGGCAGGCGCAAAAGAACCGACCAAAGGAGCCTCGATGCAGATTGACATCAAGGGTCGCAACGTTCCGGTCACCGACGAGCTGCGCAAGCACGCCACTCGCCGGCTGGACAAGGTCGCCAAGCAGGTCTCCGAGTTCGCGCGTGTGGAGATCGAGTTCTTCGAGGAGCCTAACCCGCGGGTGCCGGACTGCCACGTCGCGGAGGCGACGCTTTACCTGAAGGGCACCACGCTGCGGGCTCGTGACAGCTCTTACGACATGCGGCACGCGCTGAACCTGGTCACAGACGAGCTCACCCGCCAGGTTAAGCGGCACCGCGAGAAGCGCACCCACCGCCGCGAGGCACGGACTAGCGCCGCGAATCGCCGCGCCGCCGCGGCGGAAGCGGCCTCTGGGATGGGGCTGCCCGCGACGTAGCGAGTCGTCCCGCCTCACGAGCCAGTGCCGCGGCCCCGGGTCGCGCGTTTACGTCCGGCCATGGACGGGTAGAGACACCCGCGTCTGGCTGTCTCATATGGAGGGGCATCGTGGGGTCGAGTCGCTGGGGTGGCAGTCTGCTGTGTCGTTGGTCGAAGGTCGCACTGCTTGCATTGCTTGTCGTGTTTGCCTGCGCGGGCGCGGCTCAGGCAAAGAAGGTCACCGGCTCGCTGCCGGGACAGGAGGGCACGGCGCCGAGGCCGGGGCCGCCGATTCTGTACGAGCCGCTCGCGCAGGCGCCTCAGCTGGAAAACGCTAAGGGCAGCGGCTGGCACGCCGAACCGATCCTCGTCTCGGGCGCGAGTGCGTATCGGCGTGGCGAGTTCCTCTACCAGGGCTACGTCTACGACGACCACGGCGCGAAGGAGACGCTCGACCCGACGAACCCGATGATCTCTCCCGGTGGCGATGCCTCGGGCGGGGACACGTTCTCCGAACCCGACGGCACCTACACCTACCCGA
>DATJOE010000202.1:0-23463 GCA_035507305.1 Solirubrobacteraceae bacterium
CCCACTTGTGTGGGCCCAGCCCGCCGGGGATCACGAACGGGCGCAGAGCGATCGCCCGCTCCCAGGAGGGGAACAGGTTGCCCGGATCGACTGCTGCGGTCACAGCCGCAAGACCGAGCGAGCCGTCATCGCGCGGCGCGACCGTCAGACGCAGGCGCCCAACCCCCAGCGGGGCCGCGCGCTTGCGCACGAGTTCCGCTGCGCCGGCAGGCAGCTCGCGCCCGAACAGCTCACGCACGCTGCTGCCGATGCGCTCGAGGTGCGCGTCAAGCTCGACGGGCGAGCCGCCGATAACCAGCAGTGTCTCGAAGACTCCAATCGTCTGATCGGGCCAGAGCGAACCGGGCACGCATTCATTGTGGCATTGTGCGCTCGGTGCTTTCGACCCTCCGCCGCCACCTGCGCGAGCGCGGCGTGCGCAAGACGATGCAGGCAGTCGGACGCAGGTTGCTGCGACCGCTCTACTCCGAGCAGCGGATGATCGTCACCGAAAAGGACTTGAGCTCGATCGTCGAGTCCTGGCAGGCGGAGGGATCGCGCGTCGAGGAGCTGACGCCGAGCCATCTCCCGCCGCTCTCGGTGCTGAACCGCAAGCGCGGTCAGCCGGAGGTTGATCGCCGCTTCGAGCGCTACGTCGAGCAGGGTTTCCACGGTTTTGTGGCGTTCAACGGGGACGAGCTAGTCGGCTACTACTGGTGGGTGGATCGCGACGCGAAGAGGCCCTTCCCCGACCTACGCAAGCTCGGGTTGGGAATAGACCTCGCCGAGGGCGAGGTCTATGGCTCGGACTTCTTTTTGCTCGAGGAGCATCGCGGCGGCGGCTTCTCGGCCGACATCCTTTTCAAGATCGAGCGCGCCCTGCGCGATCGTGGCTACATCCGGCTTTGGGGATACATCGATCCGAGCAACAGGCCCGCGCGCTGGATCTACAGCACGCGCGGCTACCGGCCGATGTGGACCGTGCGCCAGAGACGCCTGCTCTTCTTCACGCACGCGACTCGCGAGCCGGCATGAGCGAGGCAGAAGCACAGAACCGAGCAGTCGGCGGTGCGCGCCCGCGCGTACCTGAGCCGATGGTGATGCACGACCCCGAGGCCGCCGCGGCCTTCCACCGTGCCGGAAGCGGCAGCGGGCCGCTCGTCCCGCTGTACGAGGTGTGCGCGCGTGGGATCGGCAAGCTCTTGGGACCGGGCGGCAGGACGTTTGACCTCGGCAGCGGCTCGGGGCGGTTCCTGGCCTACCTCTCCCGCCGCCGTCCCGACGCGGAGCTTGTCGGGCTCGAGCTCTCCCAGTCGATGCTCGAGCTCGGCGAGCGGATGCTCGCCTCCGAAGGCCTCTCCGACCGCGTCCGGCTCATACGCGGCGACATGACCTCCTGCTCAGAGCTCGTGCCTGATGACCTGGGCCTGATCAGCTGCATGCTCGCGCTGCACCAGCTCCCCTCTGCGGTCGAGCTCGAGGGGGCGCTGGCGCAGGTAGCGCAGATCCGCGAGCGCACCGGCTGCGCTATATGGCTCGCCGACATCGTCCGGCTGCAGGACGACAGTGCGATGCAGGATTGGATGGCCGCGACACCCGATCCAGACCCACCCTTCTGGCAGGACGCCTTCGCGAGCGAGGCCGCGGGATGGACGCAGGCCGAGCTGACCGCCGCGCTTGAGCAGGCGGGCCTTGAGGACTTGCACCACGCGGTCTCGCCTCTGCTGCAGGTGCATTGGGCCCCGGCGCGCGGGCGCGAGCCGCAGGCCGATGGCGCATGGCAGGAGCACGAGCTCCCGGCTGAGGTGCGCGGTCCAGTAATTGCACTGCGCATGGCCATGCGCGGCCTGCCCTGAACCGCGCGCTGCGGCGCAGGCGACGGCACGTGTCCGGTCGTCAGAAGGTCGGCGTCGCCGGCAGGCCGACGTAGTTCTCGGCGAAGCACTTCTTCGCGGACTCCGAGCGCTCGAGCTGGTCCAGGCGCGAGAGCTGCAGCTGGCGCTCGTAGGGGTCGCCGTCGATTCGGTGCAGCAGGTGGAGCATCTCGTCGGAGAAGTCCTGCGCGCGCCACACGCGGCGCAGCGCGTTCTCGGAGTAGGCGTCGAGCCCCTCGCTGGACCCGGTCTCGTAGTGCTGGGCGAATGCCCGCGCGAGCAGCCGCACGTCGTTGACCGCGAGATTCAGGCCCTTCGCGCCGGTCGGTGGCACGATATGGGCGGCGTCGCCCGCGAGGAAGAGCCGCCCGTGCTGCATCGGCTCGACCACAAAGCTGCGCATCGAAGTAATGCTTTTCTCGATGATCGGCCCTTCGTTGACCGTGTGGCCCTCGCTGGCCTGGCGCAGCTGCAGCTCCGACCAGACGCGCTCATCCGACCAGTCCTCGATGTTCTCATCCGCGGGTACCTCGAGATACAGGCGGCTGATCGATGGCGAGCGCATCGAGTACAGCGAGAAGCCGTGCGGATGCCAGGCGTAGACGAGTTCATCGGTCGCGGGCGGGGCTTCGGCGAGGATCCCGAGCCAGCCCACGGGGTAGGGGACGTGGTGTTCGGTGAGCACCTCCTCAGGAATCGCGGTACGGCTCACGCCGTGGAAGCCGTCGCAGCCCGCGATGAAGTCGCAAGCGAGCTCTTCGGTCTCGCCCTCGCAGGCGAAGCTCACGTGCGGACGCTCAGAGGAGATCCCCTGCAGGGCGATCTCCTCGACGTTGAACAGGAGCGTCCCGCCACGCTCGGTGAATGCGGCGATCAAGTCCTTGACGACCTCCTGCTGGCCGTAAATCGTCGTGCACCTGCCGGTAAGCGCCTGGAGGTCCAGGTGCACGGTGCGGCCTTGCCGTCGTAGATAAAACCCCTTGTGCTCGAGACCCTGGCGCGCGAGGCGCTCGCCGACGCCCAGCTCGTGCAGTAGCTCGACGGTGTTCGGCTCGAGCAGCCCGGCGCGGACCCGGGCCTCGACGTAGGAGCGGTCGCGCAGCTCGAGCACGACCGTCTCGATCCCCCCGCGCTGCAGCAGCAGCGCCAGGGTGAGGCCGGCGGGACCGGCGCCGATGATTGCGACCTTGGTGTTCAGCTTGACTCCTACGCGTCGTGAATGGCGCTGTCGTGCACCTAATATCGCGCGCGGTGGACGCCGACTTGAGGGCGGCACCGCGAGCGCCGTGAGCGAGCCGCGCGAGCACCCGGGCCGAGCGGGCCGACGCGGCGTCTCGCCGGGGCCGGGCGCCCGGCGCGTTGGGTCTACAGTACGCGGAGATAGCAGCCGATGTGGTGATGAGGCCGAGAGAGCCTCCCCGAGCCAGCGAACTACGCGTCAACTCCCCTGACGAATGGAGGTCCCCTTGGGCACTGCCGCCGAGGTCGAACAGTTCATAGTCGCGAACGTCGCCGCGGGTCGCGGGATCGACTCGTTGGCGCACGACAGCGACCTGCTCGCCGAGGGGGTCATTGACTCGATGGGGATCATGGAGCTGATCTCCTTCCTCGAGGGCAAGTACGGCGTGAAGGTCGACGACGATGACATCGACGCGGAGAACTTCCGCTCGATTGACAACATCGTCGCGTTCCTGCAGCGCAAGGGAGCCTGAGCGATGCTGCTCGACTATCTGTACCGGCACGCCGAGGCCCGCCCCGAGCAGACGGCTCTGGTCTACCGCGATGAGCGCATCTCGTTCGCCGAGCTAGTCGAGCGGATCGAGCGCCTCGCCGACGGGCTGGCCCGGCGTGGCGTACGCGCCGGCGACGCGGTCGCCCTCGTGCTCGCGGACGACCCGTGGTTCGTCACATGCTTTCACGCGATCACCGCGCTCGGAGCGGTCGTGCTACCGGTAAACCCGGCGTTCAAGCAGGCCGAGCTGGAGTTCAACTTCACGAGCAGCGCCGTCTCGGCGATCGTCTGCGACGAGCGCACCGCGGGCGTATGCGAGCGGATCGCGGCGGGGCTCGACGGCGAGGTCACGGTGCTGACGACGAGCACGGGCCACGGCCAGGCCGAGACGCTCGACTCGCTGCTGGAGCAGGGCCGCGCCGAGCGGCTTCCCGCACGCGCGCCCGGCGAGACGTTCGTCTACCAGTTCTCCTCCGGCTCGACGGGCCGGCCGAAGCGAGTCCAGCGCACCCACGGGCAGTGCGTCGCCGAGGGCGAGGCATACGCCTCGCTGGGCATCAGTCACGAGGACCGGATCTTCAGTGCGGTCCCACTCTTCTCCTCGTGGGGTATGGGTTCGTGCTTGCTCGCCTGCGCCGTGTCCGGCGCGACGCTCGTGATCCTCGAGGACCCACACCCGTTCCTGCTAAAGCGCCGCCGCGCGCTCGAGCTGATCGAGCAAGAGCGGGCGACGATCTTCCCGGGCGTGCCCTTCTTCTATCGGCTATTGGCTGAGGCTCCGGGCGAAGGGCGCCTCTCCTCGCTGCGGCTCTGCTTCTCGGCCGGGACAGCGCTGCCGCGCTCGACTTTTGAGGCTTTCGGCGAGCGCTACGGCGTACTGGTCCGCCAGCTCTACGGCAGCACCGAGACGGGGATGATCGCCGCGAACATGAGCGAGGACCCAGTCTCGACGTTCGAGTCGGTCGGTGCGCCCGTCCAGCGCGTGACGGTCGAAATCGTCGACGATGAGGGCGCTCCCGTGCAGTCGGGCGAGGTCGGCGAAGTCACGGTCGCGAGCCCATCGGCGAGCACGGGCTATGCCGACGCCGAGCAGGACAACCGCGAGGCATTCCGCGAGGGGCGCTACTTCACCGGCGATCTGGGGCGTCTGGATCAGGAGGGCCGGTTGTACCTGGCAGGCCGTAAGAAGCTCCTGATTGAGGTCGGCGGCTACAAGGTCGACCCGATCGAGGTACAGGATGTGATCAGCGAGCATCCCGCGGTCGGCGAGGCGATCGTCGTGGGCGTCGAGGGTCAGAGCGAGGGCGAGGAATCGGTCAAGGCGGTCGTCGTCCCGGTCGCGGACTGCGAGGAGCGCGAGCTGATCGCGTTCTGCCAGGAGCGCCTCGCGAACTTCAAGGTCCCACGGGCGGTCGAATTCCGCGACGAGATCCCCACGAGCCCGATGGGCAAGGTCCTGAGGAAGTACCTCGTGTGAAGACGCTGCTGATCGACAACTACGACTCGTTCACCTACAACCTGTTTCAGCTGCTGGCTGAGGCCAACGGAGACGAGCCGATCGTCGTGCGCAACGACGAGACTCCCTGGGAGCAATTGGCCGGTCTGGAGTTCGACAACATCGTGATCTCCCCGGGCCCCGGCAGCCCCGATCACGACGGCGACTTCGGCGTGTGCGCCGATGCAATCCGCGAGGCGCAGGTGCCGCTGTTGGGCGTGTGCCTCGGCCATCAAGGGCTCAGCTGGATCAGCGGCGGCGAGGTGATTCGCGCCCCCGAGGTGATGCATGGGCGGATTAGCGCCGTGCTGCACGAGGACTCGCCGCTGTTCGCAGGTATCCCGCGCGAGTTCCAGGCCGTGCGCTACCACTCGCTGTGCGTGCGCCAACCGCTGCCCGACGATCTGGAGGCGATCGCGTGGACGAGCGACGGAGTGCTGATGGGAGTGGCGCATCGCATCCGACCGCAGTGGGGCGTTCAGTTTCACCCCGAGTCGATTTGCACCGACTACGGGCGCAAGCTGCTGGCCAACTTCCGTGACCTGACTCGCGAGTTCGCGGCGAGCGCGAACGGCGCTGCGCGCACGAAAACGGACACGGATGCGAGCCAGTCGAAGAAGGCGCCGGCTTCATCGGCGAGTCGTGCGCAGCTCGTGCTGAAGGTCAAGCGCCTGGACACCTTGTATGACGGCGAACGCGCCTTCGTGAACCTCTATGGCAACTGCGAGACGGCGTTCTGGCTTGACAGCAGCAAGATCGATGAGCGAGCGCGCTTCTCATTTATGGGGGCGACTGGGGGCCCGCTGTCGGCGGCGATCTACTACGAGGTGAGCAGCGGCGAGCTGCGCATTGAGCGGGCCGATCGCGAGCGGGAGGTTCGCAACGAATCGATCTTCGATTACCTCAGCCGCGAGATGCGCCGCCTGCGCTACCTCTCCCACGACCTCCCTTTCGACTTCAACTGTGGCTTCGTCGGCTACTTTGGCTACGAGCTGAAGGCCGACTGCGAAGGCAACGACGCACATCGTTCCTCGATGCCCGATGCCGCGTTCGTGTTCGCGGATCGTCTAATTGCCTTCGACCACGTCGAGCAGTGCACCTATGTCCTATGCGTGGCCGAGCCCGGCAGCGCCGAGGAGGCCGACCGCTGGATCAGCGAGACGAGCCTGCGGTTGGCCTCGCTCGCACCGGTCACGGCGCCGGAGTGGGACGGCACGGAGCTCGAGCGTCCCGTTCCCTTCCACCTCAGCCGCTCGCACGAGCAGTACCTCCGGGACATCGCGACGTGCAAGCAGCGCCTGATCGAAGGCGAGACGTACGAGATCTGCCTGACGAACAAGATCACCGCCGAGGTGAAGGCCGACCCGCTCGCGCTCTATCGCAGGCTGCGCCGCGTAAACCCCGCTCCGTTCTCGGCGTACCTGCGCTTTGGCGAGGACGCGATCCTCAGCAGCTCGCCCGAGCGCTTCCTCAGCGTGGGGCGCGATCGCTGGGTGGAGGCTAAGCCGATCAAGGGCACCTGCCCGCGCGGCAAGACACCCGCCGAAGACGTGCGGCTCGCCGAGGAGCTACGCCTCGACGAGAAGAGCCGCGCCGAGAACCTGATGATCGCCGACCTGCTGCGCAACGACTTGGGGGTCGTCTGCGAGGTAGGCACTGTGCACGTGCCGAACCTCATGCATATCGAGACCTACGAGACGGTGCATCAGCTGGTCTCGACCGTTCGCGGGCTGCTGCGCGAGGACGTCGAGCCACCGGATTGCATACGTGCCTGCTTCCCCGGCGGATCGATGACCGGCGCGCCGAAGAAGCGCACGATGGAGATCATCGACGAGCTGGAGGGCGAGGCGCGCGGGGTCTACTCCGGCGCGATCGGCTACCTCGGGCTGAGCGGCGGCTGCGATCTAAACATCGTGATCCGCACGATCGTGGTCGAGGGCGCGAGCGCGTCGCTTGGCGTCGGCGGGGCGATCGTGATGCAGTCCGACGCCGAGGCCGAGTATCAGGAGATCCTGCTGAAGGGTCGCGCGCCGGTAGGGGCGATCGATCCGCGGGTCGACGTCCAGCAGGTCTTCGAGTCGGCGTCCGCGCCCGCATCACCCGCGCCGAGCCCTGACGCGGCGTCTTAGCTCAGCTGCGGCCAGCCTTGCGCGCAACTGGTAGCTTGGGAAGCATGACGAGGGCCGCGCTGGTCCGAACGGCGCTGGCGCTCCTGGTGGCGATCGGCGTCGCGGGGCCGCTGAGCGGTTGCAGCATCTCATCGAAGGGGTCAAGCCAGTCGAACGGAGGCGGCGGCGCAGCCGAAGAAGAAGCGGCCAACGAAAGACGCGAAGAAGCGGCGGAAACCGAAAAAAACCGCGAACTGCTCTCGGAGCTCGAAGCCAAGCGCCGCGAAGAAGCGGCAGAAGCGCAGGCGAGGAAGACCGAACGGCTCGCGCGCGAAAAGGCCAAGAAGCGCGAACAAAAGGCCGAAAAGGAAGCCAAGAAGCACGAAGCCGAAGCGGCAGCGAAGCTAAAGAAGCAAGAAGAAGAAGCCAAGGCCAAGCTCGCAAAAGAACGCGCCGAAGCCGAGCAGCAAAAGCAAGAAGCGGAACGGAAGAAGGAAGCCGAACGGAAGAAGGCCGAAGCCGAACGGGCCGCCACCACCCAACAGGCGACCACGGCTCCAAGCGAAAGCCCATGAAGATGCGGCCGTCGAGCAGAGAGACCCACGACAGCCCGATCACCGGGCTCCGCCTGCTGCCCGCGCTCCTACTACTCCTCGCGCTCGTCGTGGCGCTCGCGGGCTGCGGCGAAGGCTCGGGCAAAGGATCGGAAGGCGGTGCCGGCGCGAGCGCGGCCGAAAGACGCGAAGAAGCCGCGAGCGAAAACGAAGAAGCCGCCACGGAAAAGGCGCGCCTGAAGCTACGCGCAAAGGAAAGCGCTGCAGCGCGTCGCGAAGAAGCGGAACTCGCGACCAAACGAAAGAAGCTCGAAGCCGCGGCGGCCAGGCAGGTCGAAGAAAAACAGGCCGCCAAAAAGCACCGTACGCACGAAAAGAAGCAGAGCGGCGCGCATCATTCGAAGAAGGCCAAGCCCAAGAGATCAGCCAAGCCAAAGGGCACCAAAGGTGGGGAAACCCCCGCTGAAAAAGCGGCGCGTGAACAGTTCGCAAAGGAAGAAGCCCGGGAAGCAGCTTCCTACAAGCAGCGCGCAAAAAATGAAGGCGCCGAATAGGATCTTCGGAATGATTCGACTTCTCTCTACTTGGCTGCTCGTGCCTCTGGTCGCGGCGGCGCTGCTTGCGGGCTGCGGCAGCTCCAGCAGCAGTTCCTCGACGAGCGGTTCAAGCACTGCCACGACTGCTGGTTCGAGCACGAGTACGGCCGCGCAAGCGCCGGTCCCTGGCTCCGAGGCCGGAGCGTGTAAGCAGCGAGTGCAGCGGTTGCCCGGCCTGCCTGCCGCGACGCGGGAGAGGCTTGAACGGATCTGCGATCGCGCGAGCAGTAGCGATCCCAACGCGGTCCGCAAGGCTGCCGAAGAAGGCTGTCGCGAACTAATCAATGCCTCGCCGCTGCCGAACGGGGCGGCCAAGGAACGCGCGCTCGCCGCCTGCAAGAACGCGGGCGGTAGCAAGAGCAAATAGTCGGCCCGCGCCGGCGTCCGCCCCGGCCGGCGTCTGCACCGCCCGGTCTGGCGGCGCCGGCCGCGGTCTGCGCCAGGACTGAGCCCGTGCCCTGCGGCCGCGAGCCTGCGCCAGAGCTCAGTCCCGCATCTCGTCCTCGGGCGCGTACAGCGACTCGCCAGCCAGCTCTTTCCCACTCGCGCCGAACAGCTTGATCTCCAGCAGGTCGTGGCGGTAGTCATCGGGCGCGATCAGCGTGAAGCGCTCGCTTTGCAGGATGCACTGATCGACGCTGAGTCCCGCTAGCTCGGCCGTGGCGACTCGCCCGCCCGAAACGAGTGGGTGCCCCCAGACGAGCGTCATCGCCGCGACCGCTCCGGCCTCGCCGCGCCAGGAACCGATCACCTCGTCACACAGGTCCAGTTGCCAGTCTGGATTGCGCGCGGCGGTCTCCTCGGTGAAGTCGATGAACGAGTAGAAGTCCCCGGGCTCGCCGCCCTCGACCGCTGGCAGGAAGCGAACGTAGCCGAACAGCTCATAGCCCTCGCTCGTGGGGACGGTCGCGGGCACGTAGGTCCGCCCGTGCCAGGTGCGATCCGGATACCAGACGATCTCCCCGGGCTGCCCCAGCTGCAGCTCGCCGGTGTCGAGCGCCTGGAAGGCGGTGACCAGCTCCTGCCCGAGGCGCTCGGCCCAGCGGCCGTAGGGCAGCTCCTCCTGCGGCGGCTCGGCCGCGAAACGGGGGACGAAGCGATCCTCGGGCGGCATGGCTCAGACCTCGCGCAGCAACGCGGCTGCATGCTCGGGGGCGACGATGTTCAGGTTCAGGTCCGTCGAGAGCTCGAGACCCGCGAGATGTGTGAGGCGGGGGAGCACGTCGATCCGCCAGCAGAAGTGCTCGACCCCGCGCGGGGCGGTGCGCACCCACATGTTCAGCGGTGGACTCGCGCCTAGGTGGCGAGCGAGCCGCTGAAGCCCCTCGTGCAGGAGCGCTGCGCCCGTCGGCCCGTCTTGCTCAAAGCGTGGCACTGGGCGGCGTGGCGCGAGCATCAGCTGGAAGGGTAGGCGTGAGGCGTACGGCGCGATCAGCACGGCCTCCTCGTCGATCGCGACGATCCGCTCGCGCAGGCGGACCTCCTCGGCGACGAGATCGCCCAGCAGGCTCTGGCCCGTGGTGCGCGTGGCGTAGGCGCCCGCGCGCTCGCGCTCGCGCGCGACGGCGGCGGGGACAAAGTCCAGCCCGTAGAGCTGCGCGTGCGTGTGCGGTAGCGATGCGCCCGCCTGGCGGCGCTCGTTCACGATCAGCTGGACGTAGGCGCACTGCTCGTGAAAGCGCATTCGCTCGCGCCAAGCCTGCATCGCGGACTGCACCTGCTCGCGCGGAAGCTCGGCCAGCGAGAGCACGGGCTGCGGCCCGTTGATGATTACCTCGTGCGCCCCGGTCGCCGGCAGCGAGCTGAACAGCTCGGCGAGCGCCGAGCCACGCGGTCCCTCGCGGAGGTCGGCTTCGGCGCGCGCGCTCGCGTCGGCGCCGAGGCTGCCCGCGGCCTCGCGAACGCTAGGGGCGTCCGCGTCCATTACCCCATCCTCCCTGGGCGCGAGCGCGGGGTACAGGTTCGGCACCACGCGCACGGTCCAACCGGGCGAGTTGGGAACACCGCCGTTCGGCCTGACCGCGTAAAGCTCGGGCGGCGTGCGGTCCTCGTTGCCCTCGGCGAACGGGTCGCGCTCGGGGTCGATCGGCTCGACGGCGCGCTCGGCCTCGGTCAGCGTGGGCGCACCGCCGGGGCGCCGGGAGCGCTCGCCCGCGACAATCGTGCGGTGACCGCTGAGGGGGTCGATGCGGATCTCAGGCACCGCTCGCCTCCAGCGCATAGCGCCTGACGTCGGCTTCGAGCTTGGCCCGGCTCGGGTATGGGCCTTGGTGGATGTACTCGCCGCCACGCTTGTCGTAGAAGACGGTGACCGGAGTGAAGGTCGAGCCCGTGATCGCGCTCCCCGCCGCGCCGCCGCTGTCGTAGTAGCTCGGGTAGCTCACGGGAAAGCTGCGCAAGAACTTTGCCGCGCTGCGAGGACTCGCGTCGCCGGAGTCGATGCCCACGAATGCGACCTGGCGCCCGAGCGCGACCGACGCCCCCTGGAACGCGCCGAACTCCGCGCGGCAAGGCACGCACCACGAGGCCCACTTATTGATCACGATCGGGCGTCCGCGCAGCCGCGCGAGGCGCGCGTGGATCGCGGGCAGGCCGCCGGGCAGAAGCTGGCTCGCTTGCGCGTGCAGCACAGCCAACGGCGCGGGTGAGCCCGCGAGGCTCGCCTGCATCTGCGCGAGAGTTAGCCGTGAAGGCTTGACCGGCGCGGGGGAGGACCCCGCTAGCTGCACGATGCCAACTACAAGCAGCGCGAGCAACGCGCCGGCGGCGACGGCGATCGAGATGCGCCTCGGCGTCATCGCGCGTAAGGGTCGCAGATCCTTCGTCGCACCACGCCGCGCCGACCAGATCACCTGTGCGAAGCATCGCTCGCGCCTCGACGTGCTATATCTTGAGGCACGAAGAAGCCGGGTAGCGCAAGGGACACCCGGTAACGGCGTCAGCCGGACGCCAGTCTTTCGAGCCGCGCCGAAGCTACTTTCTGCGCCGGCTCCGTCTCGAAGTCCAGAGCCTCTCAATGGCCGAGTCCACCGCAGTGGCCCGCGCGGCCGCGCCCATTCCAAGTTCCGCCGAAATTTCGCGCGCGGAGAAGTTCGTGCGCGAGCGCTTCCTGCACGAGGGCGAGGACCCTGCGGTCGCGCTCGCCCCCGGCTCGCCGCGCCGCCGAGCGCTGGACGAGGCGCTCGCAGAGCTGGCGCAGACCCCGAAGCCCAAACACCCGTCCACTGCGTGGCGACGGGAATTCTCGCTGCTGCTCGGTCTGGAGCGGCTGCTCTCCGAGGACGAGCCCAAGCTCGCGGACGGCACCGTTCTTTCAGCGCATCAGGTCGATGCCTTGTCGGGCACGCTCGCCGCGCTGCTGGCCTCTGCGCAGGCTGGATCGTCGAATGGCAACGGACGCGCGGCGGCTTCAGCCTCACCCGAGCTGCTCGCCTCGGCGGAGATCTTCGGGCTCGACGAGGCGCCGATCCGCGAGGACGCGGCCCGTCCCGTGGACGAGGCGGCGGACGCCGAAGACGAGGATGAGCCTGAGGACGACGACGAAGACGAGGCGGAGGACGACGATGAGGATCTCGGCCCAGTCCAGCGAGCGGCCCCCGATGAGGACGATGATGAGGATGAAGATGACGACGACGAGCTGGGCGAGGATGACGAGGAGGAGCCGGAGGACGAGGAGGAGGCCGAGGCCGAGGCCGAGGCCGACGAGGAGCCCCGCGACTGGGTAGAGGAGGGCGAGGAGGAGTCGCTCGCCGAGGCGCCTGAAGACCCCAATGCCGCGAAGCGCTTCTGGTTCGAGCACG
The DNA here is from genome assembly GCA_035507305.1 of Solirubrobacteraceae bacterium. GTDB lineage: Bacteria > Actinomycetota > Thermoleophilia > Solirubrobacterales > Solirubrobacteraceae > Palsa-744. Next base: position 12,139 of record DATJOE010000202.1, read on the forward strand.
CAACCGGCGCGGGCAAGACGGTCGCGGCGCTCGGCTTCGTCGAGGCCTCGCAGACGGGCGGGGTGCTGATCCTCACGCATCGGCGCAACCTGGTGGACCAGTTCCACGGCGAGCTGCGCGAGCGTGGCTATTCCAAGCGGATCTCAAAACCGCTGTTGAAGGGCGAAGATTCTTCGAAAGGCCCGGTCACGGTCGAGACCTACCAGTGGTTCGTACGCAACGCGGGCAAGATCTCGAGCGCCTACACGATCGTGATCTGCGACGAGGCGCACACCGCGCTGGGTGAGAAGACGAGCGCGGCGATCCGTGAGTGGACGGGCCCGATCTTCATCGGAATGACCGCAACGGGCGCGCTGATCGCCCGTCACGTCACCGACCTATTCCCAACGCAGACCTCGCGCTTTGACCTCGCGCAGGCCGCGCGCCGAGGCGTGATCGCGCCGCTACGCTGCGTGCGCATCTCGCCGGGTGTGGGCGTTCGCACGATCGCGAAGGTGCCGCTGCGCCGGGGCGAGGTGGACACCGAGTTCGACCAAGACGAGCTGGCGAAACTGCTCGACCAGCAACCGTTCAACCTCGCGGTCGCGAACCTCTACAAAACGCGCTTCAACGGCGTGCCGGGCGTGGTCTACGCCGCGGGCGTGCGCCACGCCTATAACCTCGCGGAAGCGTTCCAGGCCGAGGGGATCAAGGCGCAGGCGGTCTCGGGCGAAACGCCCAAGCGCGAGCTGGCCGAGATCCTTGCTCGCTACGAGCGCGGCGACATCGACGTGCTGATCAACGCCCAGCTGCTCGCCGAGGGCTGGAACTCGCCACGGGCCACGGTCTGCGTGCACCTGGCCCCTACGGCCTCAAAGCGGATCTACCAGCAGCGGGTGGGTCGTGTCACGCGTCGTCACCCTGGCAAGGAGGCGGGCCTCGTGGTCGACTTCGTGCACCCGGCCACCAAGCACGACGACCCGGTCGTGACACTGCACTCGTTGCTCGACCGCGACGTCTACCGTGGCGGTGCGATCGTCGTCGGGCCCGTGCGCCGCGGGCGTGGGCGGCGGATGAGGGTTGAGCGCCGCGTGCTGCCCGTCTGCGCGGAGGAGGAGCGGCGCTTTCAGGTCTTCGAGCGCGAGCTATGGCGCATCGCGGTCGAGCACCTGGACTACGGAGAGCAGCACGTATGGGCTGCCCTCGCGGGCGCGCGCGTCGCGCCGAGCGGCTGGCGCCGGGCACGGGCGATGCTGCACTTCGACCGCACGGGCGAGCTGAAGAGTCGCTTCTTGATTACCGCTGTTCAGCGCAACAAGAACCCTCAGTTGCGCCTGCGCGCGCTGAGCGACATACCCGCGCTGCGCGACCCCGACACGTTCGACACCGCGATCGACATCATCGGCGGCTGGCCGCGCGACGAGCGCCGCGAGGCGACGAAGATCATGCTGCGCGCGCTGGTCGAGCGGCGCATCGGCCGTCGCGACCAGGCGAACGCCTGGATCTGGCGATTGGCCGAGTACACGCGCGACGTGCACGAGGAGTACGCGGTCCAGCGCTGGCCCGAGACCAAGCGCCTGCTCGGGCTACTCGTGAACTCGGCGGGCGGCGCGCACGCCCGTAACGCCCGGCGGCTGATTCACGCGGCGCGCAAGCAGGACCGCCGCCTCGCCGCCGCGCTGCTGGCCGCCGCGCTCGCGCACACGCCCGAGGCCGAGGAGGCGCTGCGCGGCGCGCGCACCCGGATGGCTCGCAAGCCCCCCGCGCTCGCCCGCGAGCTGCTGCGCAACTTCCCCAAGCGGCGAGCGCGCGGCGCGCGGCGCCGGCGCAAGGGCGGCGGTGGCAGCGCGGCCAACGGCAAGGCGCCCGGGAACGGCAAGGTCGAGACGGGCGCCGAGAACGGCGCAGTCGCGGCAGAGAACGGCCACGTTCCCGAGCCCACGCGCGCTGACGAGCAGGCTGCCTGACGCGCTCCGGCACGCTACGACATACGTCTGCTCTCCGCTCGCACTGACCTGACGGCAGTACAACGTCGGGGTGCGCGGTTCGCGGGGGTTTCTGTGCAGCTTCTTTGGGTTGCTCCTGTTGTGCGCGCCCGCCGCGTCCGCGGAAACGCTCGGTCCCGCGCACCTGGGCACGGCACTGAATGCACCAGCCGCGCCGCTGGTGGGTGGGAGCCCACCGAGCAGCGTCAGCTACGAATGGCGCCGCTGCCTGCCGTTGTCCACGCTCGTACAAGCCGACGGTGCGAGCGCGCAGTGGCAGGCTTCGTCCGGCGGGGGCTCGCTGGCCTTGCCCGAGGCGCAGGCGAGCGCGCCGGACTACGCGGGTACGCAGCCCTACACGCTTGAGCTGCTCGTCAAGCCAGCCACGATCGACAGCACGTACCGGTACTTGATCGCGCGCGAGCGAACGACCGCCGCCGGGCGGCAAGGCACCGGCGTCTGGCTGTCGAGTACGGGCGTGGGCTTTGAGCGCTGGAGCAACGGCGCCGTGGCGAGCGTCCGCTACACACCTGGTCTCGCGAGCGGACAGTGGAGCCTGCTCGTCGGGAGCTACGACGGTCAGACGATGCGGTTGTACGTCAACGGCGTCCAGGTCGGCTCGCGCGAAACGACCACGCCTCTAGACGCCGAGCCCGGCCCGACCCAGCTCGGCGCGGGCACGGGCGGACACACCGGTCTGTTCTCGGGCCAGATCGAACTGGCCGCGAGCTATCCGCGGGCGATCATCCGTAGCCACGTCGCGGCCCACTATGCTGCCGCCACGAGCAGCCCGTGCGCGACGATCGCGGGCGTGACGGGCGCCAGCTACACGCCGACGGTGGGCGACCTCGGGCGCACGGTCTCGGTCATGGTCACCTCGCACGGCGTGCACGGCAGCGCGAACGCGCAGGCCCAGAGCACAGGGCCGGTGGATGACGGTCACGGCAACTACGTGCAGGTCGGCGTAGGCGGCATCAGCGCCGAAGGTACGACGACTGGCACCGTGCAGGTCACCGTCACTACCTCGGGTTTGCCGCCCGATCGCGTGGAGTGGGACGTGGATGGGCAGTACCGCTACTCAAAGCCTGGCGAGCCGCCCTACCAGTACACGTGGTACACGGCCGCTGAGAGTAACGGGCCGCACACGGTGACCGTGAAGGTCTACGGGCCGAACGCGAGCGTGCCCGTCAGCAGCTCGGTGACCGTCCATATCTCAAACTCCACGCAGCATCCAGTCCCGCTGGGCCTTGGTGAGGAGAGCGCGTATGCGGAAATGAACGAGGGAGACGAAGCGACGGCGCGCAACCTGCTCGGCGACGTGTGGCCTGCGCGTGGGCTGCCCCTGCCCTATCTGCAGTGGCCACTCTCGTGGCAGGAGGACCCTTACCACGAAGCCTATTGGGAGTTCTACTTCTATGGCTTCCGTCCCGAGGCCGCGCTGCTCTATGAGTGGGAGCAGACGGGCTATGCGCCTTACCTGGAAAAGCTGCTCGCGATCTTGCGCTCATACGTCGCCTACGACGCGACGCGAGCGGAAAACCGCGTGACGTTCGACAACGACCACACCTCGGCCTACCGCGCGATGGAGCTCACGAACATCTACGTGAAGCTGAAGATCGCGGGCGCGCTCCCGAAAGACCTAGAAGCGGGGCTGGGGCGATCGCTGACCAAGCTCGGCGCCTTCCTCTCAGAAGCACGGCACTTCGAGGCGGACTTCAACCACGGCTTTAACGAGGGCGCCGCGCTGCTACTGCTTGCCGAGAACTTCCCGCACATGGCGGGGGCTTCCGGCTGGCGAGCGCTGGCGCTCGAACGGCTGAAGACGATGCTCGCGAACACGATCGATACCGACGGGGTCGAGGTCGAGAACTCGCCCTTCTACCAGGTGTACGTGCTCGGACTCGTCTACCAGATCGCCCAATGGGCCAAGCGCTATGAGCCGACGCTCGCGACGCCGTATGCCGAAGCCGCGAGCAAGATGCTCCGCTACACCGCGGAGATCACCCAGCCGAACGGCTACCTACCGATGTTGGGCGCGACGGCTACGACTTACATGCCCTCGCAGGACCCAAACGTCTATGGACCGATGGCCGCGGCCGACCCCGAATTCGACTTCGCGTTCACGCGCGGCGCCAAAGGCGCGCCTCCGCCTGACGGTGCAGTCCTGTTCCCGGTCTCGGGTCAGTTCGTCCTGCGCTCGCCACTCGGCGCGGTCTCGAACCTGCCGAACCAGACGTACGTCACGTTCAACGCGGGCACCTATCGCACGAGCCATTCCGACCTCGACGCGATGGGGATGACGCTCTACTCCAATGGTGCGACCCTGCTCCCCACCTCGGGTCTGTACACGTACACCGAAGAACCGTGGTTGGAGTACTTCCACGGCACCCGCTCGCACAACACCGTCGTCGTGGATGGCGCCGACCAGGCACAGGGCTCGGCCGTCGCGGGTAGCCACGGCTCTACCGCGGGCGGCTCGACCTGGGCCAGCGGTGTGAGCGGCCTTTACGCGGGCGTCACTCACCGCCGCACGATCGTCGTGTTGCGCCAGGGGCTCGTGCTCGTGCTGGACGAACTGAGCAGCGCGACGAGTCACCGCTACGCGCAGACGTGGCACATGGCGCCGGGATCAAGCCTGACAACGGGCGGCGAAGGCACGACCCGCGTGAAGAACGCGTCTGGGACGCCGTCGCTGACGATCGCCCAGGCAGACCCGGTGGGGCTGACCGCGCAGAACGAGTCCGGTGCCACCGAACCGATCCAGGGCTGGTACTCGAACGGCTACGGCGCAAAGCAGCCCGGCCTCGCGCTCGAAGACGTGCGCACCGGCAGCACCGCGCTGTTCACGACGTTGCTCGGCGCGGGACAGTACGCCGCGCAGTCGAGCACCGTGTCCGAGGCGCCGGTCTCCGGCGGGCATCAGGCGCGGCTGTGCGTGGGTGGCAGCGTCGGCTACACGGTCACGGTGCCGAGCGCGAACGGCACTGCGCCGACGATCGCCGCGGGCGGCTGCTGAGCGCCGCGTCGGCGCGCCGGTGCCTAGCCCGAAGAGCGCAGGTGCACCTCGCCGGCGTCGAGCGTCGTCGAGCCGCCGCCGCTCAGCGCCACGACCAGGCGGCCGTTGCCGTCGACGCCTTCCGCCGTGCCCTCGCCGCCGTTCCAGGAAATCGCCCGGCCGCGCAGCGCGTCGCGCTCACGCCATTGCCCGAGTGTCCGCTCGGCGGGCTCGGCCAACCGCCGCGTGAGCGCGCCGAGCAGCGCGTCGAGCACCGACTCGACCTCGGTGGGCTCGCGCCCCAGCGTCGCCGCCGTGGCGTGGAGCTCCGCGGGCAGGTCCTCGATCCGCACCGCGACATTCAGCCCGATCCCTAGCACCGCCCAGCCTTCTTGCGGGCGGCCCTCCGCGAGAATCCCCGCGAGCTTCGCGAGACCGTCATCGCGCACGAGCACCACGTCGTTGGGCCACTTGATCCGCGCTTGCTCCCCCGCGACGTCGGCTACCGCGAGCGCGGCGATCAACGGCAGCAGCGCCGGGGGCTCGCGCAGCAGCAGCGACATCAACAGCGCGCTGCCGGCGGGAGCCGACCAGCGCCGGCCCTGGCGGCCACGTCCAGCGGTCTGCTCGCCCGCGGTCACGAGCGTGCCGTGGGGCGCCCCCGCGAGCGCCAGCTCGCGCGCGCGGTCGTTCGTGGAGTCCGTGCTGCGCAGGTGCACGCGCGGGTGGCCCAGCGAGGCGGGCACCGACGCGATCGGCGGCACGCGCGCGGTCGGCACGGCGCCGCTCATCCGGTTCGCTTGGCCGCGTCGGCGAGCAGCGCTCGCACGACCCCGTCTACGTCGTGCTGCTCGGCCTCGATGTCTACCGCGACGTCGCGCTCGTGCAGAGCCTTACTCGTGATCGGACCAATCGAGACGACGCGCGTGTCCGAGCCGAGCCCGCCCGCGGCGCCGAGCGCGTCGAGCAGGTTTCGTACGGTCGAAGCCGAGGTGAACGTCACATACTCCGCGTCGCGCACCGCCGCGACCGTCTCGGCTGAGAGCGGCTCGGCGACCGACTCGTACAGGTCGAGCACCTCGACCTCCCCCCGCTCGCGCAGTGCGTCCGGCAGCAGTTCGCGCCCGCCTCGCGCACGGGCCACGAGCGCGTGCTCGAAGGGCACCTCCGCAAGCGCCTGCACCAGCCCCTCCGCAACCGAGCGCTCCGCCGCGATGTCCGCATCGATTCCGTGTGCCGCCAGCTCGGCGCTCGTTCCAGGGCCGATCGAGGCAACCCGCGCGCCCGCGAGCGCCCGCGCGTCGCGCCCGCCTGCCGCGAGGCGCGCGAACAGCTCGGCCGCTGCGTTCGCGCTCGTAACGCAGATCAAGTCGTAGGGCGCCGGGTCCAACGGCGGGCCTGCCAGGGGATCCACGCGAATCGCCGGGGCCTGCACGACACGAGCGCCCAGGTCCGCGAGGGTCTTCGCCAGGCCGCTCGCCTGGGCGCGAGCGCGCGTCACAGCGACCGACAGCCCCGCGAGCGGAGGGCGCGCGAACCACGCGAGCTGATCTGCCAGCTCGGCCACCGGCCCCACCACCGTGATCGAGGGCGAGCCGACTTGCTCGGCCGCGACCCGCTCCGCAATTGTCTCGAGCGTCCCGAGCACCGTGCGCTGTGCGGGCAACGTTCCCGCCTCGATCACCGCCGCCGGCTCATGAGCAGGACGCCCCGCCGCCGTGAGCGACGCGGCGATTCGCTCCAGGCGCCCGACGCCCATATAGAACACGAGCGTCCCCGGAAAGGCGGCCAGCGAGGTCCAGTCCAGATCGCTCTCGTCGCCCGTGCGCCCCGTCACGAACGCGACCGCCCGAGCCATGCCGCGGTGTGTGACAGGGATACCCGCGTACGCGAGCGCCGCGACGCCCGCCGTCACGCCCGGCACGATCTCGAACGCGACGCCCGCCGCGCGCAGCGCGAGTGCCTCCTCGCCGCCGCGCCCGAACACGAACGGGTCGCCGCCCTTCAAGCGAACCACCGTTTGGCCCGCGCGGGCGCGCTCCAGCAGCAGAGCTTCGGTCTGCTGCTGCGGCACGCTCTCGCCGCCGCCTTCCTTGCCCACGTAGAGCAGCTCCGCTTCCGCGCGCGCGCCGTCGAGTGCGGCTCGCGGGATCAGCCGGTCGTAGAGGATCGTGTCCGCGCTCGCGATCAGCTCTAACGCCCGCGCTGTCAGTAGTCCCGGGTCGCCGGGGCCCGCGCCAACGAGGTAGACCTTGCCGCTCATTCGCCTACCGGCCAATGTTCGACGGACAGCTCAGGCATCGGAAAGTGCTTGGGGTTGCCGGTGGCGAGTCGTGCGTCCATACTCACAGCGGCAGCCGCTATAAGGCAGTCCGCCTGATGCAGAGTGACACCCTTATGCGCATAGGCCCGGCGCCATTTGCCCGCTCTCTCACCCTCGGTCCGACCGAGAGGCGCGATCTGTAGGCCGCCGAGAAAGCGCGCCACGAGTGGTCGCTCGGCCGCATCTGTGCCCCGCATTACCTCCTCGACGTTCACCGCGCAGATCCAGGGCACATGGTCCGTGTTGCGTAGCTCGCGCAAGCGCGCTGCAGCGGGGCGGCCGCGCAATGCGTCGATCAGCACCGTTGTGTCGAGGAGAAGCGGCAATGCCTAGCCGACACGACCGGGGTCGGCCGATCGCTGCGCCGTCACCCAAGCGGCAGGATCTTCGTCCCACTCGTGGTCGTGTCCCGCGAGCACACCCAGGCCGGCTTCGATGTCGTCCCAGCGTCGTTCGTCCTCGAGTGCGCGACGTACGGTCTCGCCGATGAACGCGCTGCGGCGGCGGCTGCCTACGCGCTGGTCCAGCCGCTCCACCAGTTCATCGTCCAGGCTTATGTGCAAACGCATGGCCACACGTTAGCACACAGACCTTTCGCTTATTCCGTCGCTGTGCCCGCCCGGCGCAACAGCTCCGCCGCGCCCGCCGTCTGCATTCGCTGCGCCACGGCACGCCCCAGCGCCTCGGGATCGCTGCCGTTCCCGCTCAGCTCGTCCGCGATCCACTCAGTGCCGTCGGGCAGCCCGACCCACGCGCGCAGAACCATCATCTCCCCGTCGATCGAGGCGTGCGCTCCAAGCGGCGTGTCGCAGCTCGCGCTGAGCGCCCGCGCCAGCGCACGCTCCGCGAGCAGACAGGCCAGCGCGTGCTCGTCGCCGATCGCGCTCAGCGCCGCCTGCGCCTCAGTGTCTTCCTCGCGCGCCTGCAACGCCAGCGTTCCCTGCCCTGGCGCGGGGACGAAGTCAAGCGCGCCGCCCGCCTCCGCCTCGCGACCGAGCCGCTGCAGCCCCGCGCGCGCCAGCACGATCGCGTCCAGCCCCTGTGTCGAGTCGCCCAGCTTGCGCAGGCGCGTGTCCACATTGCCGTGCATCGCTACGACCTCGATGTCCTCGCGTGCGGCGCGCAGCTGCGCTACGCGCCGCACGCTGCTCGTGCCCACGCGCGCGCCCTGCGCGAGCGCGGCTAGCTCGCCCGCCCCGCAGAGCACGTCCTCGCTAGCCGCGCGCGATGGAGCCGCCACGATCGTGAGACCTGGCGCCGCCTCGCCCGGGACGGCCTTCGCCGAGTGCACCGCCGCGTCGATCTCACCCGCCGCGAGTGCCCGCTCCAGCTCGGAGACCCAGCGCGACTTGTCCTCGCCCGCCGGCGGCGCGCCTGGCGGCCCGTCTCCCGCGAGCTCGCCCGCGTCGTCACTTACGCTTGCAGACTCGCGGTCGCCCCGCGTCACCATCGGGACGATTTCGACCGCTTCTCCCGCATGGTCTTCCAGTAACTTCGCGACCAACTCCGCCTGTGCCAGCGCCAGCGCGCTGCCACGGGTGCCAAGGCGCATCAGCCCTCGCGGCGTCGGCGCGCGCGCGAGGATGCGTTGCCCTCGGCGGTGCGGGCCGGCAGGTCGTGAACCTCCGCCAGCTCGCTCGAGGGCTGCTCCGCGACGGGCTCGTCCTCGCGCAGGCCGAACAGCTCGCGCACCAGCTCAAGGCTCGCATGTCCGCGCTCCTCCGAGAGGCTGCGCAGGCGGATCGTCGGCTCGTGCAGTAGGCGGCTCATCACCGCGCGCGCAATCGCCTCGATCCGCGCGAGGTCGCGCGGCGAAGCCGACTCCCAGCGCCCGGCGTTCTCGCTCAGCACCTGCTCGACCAGCACGTTGCCGTGCTCGCGCAGAGCGCTCACCGTCGGCAGCGTGTCGAGCTGCCCGAGCCAGCGCGCGAAGCGGTGGATCTCCTCCTCCACTATCTCCTCCGCGCACGGCAGCTCGCCCGCGCGAGTCGAGAGGTTGCGCTCGACGACCGCTTGCAGATCGTCTATGTCGTACACGCTCACGCCCTCGAGCTCCGCGCACGCCGCCTCGACGTCGCGCGGCACCGCGATGTCGATCAGCACCAGCGGCCGTCCGCCGCGCTCGCGCATCACGATCTCCAGCTCGTCCCGACCCACGATCGGATGCGGCGAGGACGTCGAGCAGAGCGCGATGTCTGCTTCCAGCAGCTGCTCCGGCAGGCCGTCCAGCCCGACCACCGTGCCCCCGAAGCGCTGCGCCAGGCTAAGTGCACGGTCCGCATGGCGGTTCGCCACAAAGATCGTCCCCGCGCCCTGCTCGTTCAGCGCCCGCGCCGTCAGCTCGCTGGTCTCGCCCGCCCCCAGCACCAGGACGTGACGCTCCTGAAGCCCGCCCAGCACGCTCAGCGCGAGGTCCACCGCGACCGACGGGATGCTCACGCGTGCCGCGCCGATCTCCGTCTCGCTGCGGACCCGCTTGCCCGCGGTCAGCGCCGCCGCGAACAGCTTGTTCGACAGCGGTCCCGTGCAGCCAGCTTCGCGCGCCGACTCGTATGCCCGCTTAACCTGGCCCTGGATCTCGGCCTCGCCCACGATCATCGACTCAAGCCCCGCCGTCACGCGGTAGAGCTGGCGCGCCGCATCGCAGTTGCGCGGCGAGTAGATCGCCTCCGAGAGCTCCGTCGGGCGGATCGAGGCGCGCTGCGCGAGCAGGCCCAGGACGTCGGCCTCCGCGCGCACCGGGTCGCCCACCACCAGGTAGACCTCCGTGCGGTTGCACGTCGAGATCACCACCGCCTCGCGCACCTCAGGTGTCGCGGTCGTCTGGCGCGCGAACTCCACCGCCTCAGGCTCCGTGAACGCAAGGCGCTCGCGCAGAGCGACCGGCGCCGTCTTGTGGGAGATGCCAAGCGCGAGGAGCTCGCTGCTCATGCCAGTGTGGACTCCCGCTCAGAGGGTGCGGTCCCCGCTCCGGCCGTCGTCCCCCCCGGCCGCGCCGCGGCAGGCTCTGGCGCGGAGGAGCCGCTCGGCTCGGACTGCTCGCCGTCCGCGAGCCGCTGCTCGCGCGCCAATAGCTCGCCCAGGTCGCGCTCCAGTTTGCTCTGACGGATCGCCATGATCGCCACGTAGACCAGCACCATCGCGAACAGGACCACGTAGGCACCCGCGACGTACTTGCCCGCCTCGTGCAGCGGTAGCGCCGGCAGCTCCGCGAGTAGCGCCGTCATCGAGCGCGCGCCTCCGGCGTGTGCGCCCTCATCGCGGTTGCTTGTAGGCGCGGCGCCGCGCTGCGCCCTCGCGCGGGCAGGCTCGCGGTGGCCTTGCCTTCGCGCCGCTCGGCCAGGCGCTTTAGAGCGCGCAGCTGAGCGCGCGTGTGCTTGACCGTCAGCTCGTATTTGCACAGCGTCGTGAACAGCAGCGTCATCCCCAGCAGCGAGACCAGGAATGTCAGCGACATCTGCCAGGGCAGGTTTGAGGTCGCGCCCAGCACGCGCGGGTGCACGAACGCCGTCGAGGAGCGAACCGCGATGAAGTTCAGCGGCACGAACGCGCCGGCCGTAATCGCGAACACCGACGCGTAGCGAGACTGGCGCTCGGGGTCCTCGATCGCGAAGCGCAGCGGTTGATACGTCGCGTACAGCAAGAACACGATCAAAAACGACACGAGCGTCGGCTCGCTCCACTCCCACCAGTGCCCCCAAGAGCCCTTCGCCCAAATCGAGCCTGTGATCAGCGTCGCCAGGCCGAAGATCAGGCTCATGTGGATCGCCACATAGGAGCGGAAGTCCCACTTCTGTTCACGCGTGCGCAGATGCTGGATCGCGAAAAGGCCGCCGGCGATGAACCCGCAAAGCGAGACGATCGCCAGCGGCACGTGCACGTAAAAGATCTTCTGCAGGAACCCCTGGTCGGCTTCGAGCGGGACCCAGAAGAACACCAGGCCCAGCGCGACCGCCATCACGACGACCGTGGAAATGCTCAGGGCGCGCAGGCCCTTTCCGTACATCTAATCCTCCAGGAGGAAGTCGAACAGCGCGTAGGCG
>DATJOE010000203.1:0-2556 GCA_035507305.1 Solirubrobacteraceae bacterium
CGAGAAGGTCGGCAAGGACGGCGTGGTGAACGTCGAGGAGGGCCAGACGTTCGGCATGGACCTCGAGTTCACCGAGGGCATGCAGTTCGACAAGGGCTACATCTCGCCCTACATGGTCACCGACCAGGACCGCATGGAGGCCACGCTCGAGGACCCCTACATCCTGATCGCCAACTCGAAGATCGGCTCGGTGCGTGACGTGCTGCCGGTGCTCGAGCAGGTGATCCAGTCGGGCAAGCCGATCCTGATCATCGCCGAGGACGTCGAGGGTGAGTCGCTCGCGACGCTCGTCGTCAACAAGCTGCGCGGCACGTTCACCGGCGTCGCCGTAAAGGCCCCCGGCTTCGGCGACCGCCGCAAGCGGATGCTCGAGGACATCGCGATCCTCACCGGTGGCGAGGTGATCACCGAGGAGATGGGTCTGAAGATCGAGAACACCCAGCTCTCCCAGCTCGGCCGCGCGCGTCGCGTGGTCGTCGGCAAGGACACGACCACGGTCGTGGACGGCGCCGGTGACGGCACTGCGATCAAGGGCCGGATCAACCAGATCAAAGCCGAAATCGAGAACACCGACTCGGACTTCGATCGCGAGAAGCTGCAGGAGAGGCTCGCAAAGCTCTCGGGCGGCGTCGCGGTCGTGAAGGTCGGCGCCGCGACCGAGACCGAGATGAAGGAGAAGAAGCACCGGGTCGAGGACGCGCTGCAGGCCACGCGCGCCGCGCTCGAGGAGGGCATCGTGCCCGGCGGCGGCGTCGCGCTGCTGCAGGCGTCGAGCGCGATCACGAAGGCCAACGGCGCAAGCGACGACGACGTGCAGACCGGCGAGCGCATCGTCCTGCGGGCGCTCGAGGAGCCGCTCCGTCAGATCGCCGAGAACGCTGGCCTCGAGGGCTCGGTCGTCGTCAACGACGTCCGCAAGGCCAAGAAAGGGCAGGGCCTGAACGCGGCGACCAACGAGATCGTCGACCTCGTCGCTGAAGGCGTGATCGACCCCGCGATGGTGACGCGCTCCGCCCTGCAGAACGCGGCCTCGATCGCGAAGAACATCCTCACCACCGAGGCGATCGTCGCCGAGCTGCCTGAAAAGGAAGCCGCCGGCGCGCCGGGTGGGATGCCCGACATGTCGGGGATGATGTAAGCGAGAACGTTCGCCGCCCATCTCGATGGGTAGTCGTTTGGAAGGCCCGGCTCGCGCCGGGCCTTCCGTCGTTTAGGGGTCGTTCGGGGATCCTGCGCCGGGCGGGCGCGTGCCCGCGAGCAGCTGCGGCCCTGATTGTTTCCGACCGTCAAATGGCCGGAGCTGTCTCTCTCTTTTGCGGCGCAACGGCGCCGTCCTGCAGCTTGGAATCCCTTGCTCCTCGCCGTTTTTTCGTCCCGCCGCGGCGATCTCCTCGGCGGTGAGGGCGCGCATCCCTTGACTGGCGTGAGCTGAAAATTATGGTGGCCGCTCACAGCAGACACGCCGTCGAACGGGGAGCCGCCAGCGGAGTGAGTGCCACGAGCACCAGTACCTTAATCGGTGAAAGGGCCGGTCTTAAACATCGGTGATCCGGGTTCGAGCCCCGGCTGGTGCATGTCGTCTAATCGCAGTTCCACCAGCCGATGACCACGAATCTGTTCGACTACTTCGAGGCTGCAGAGGGAGAGGGGCACGAGACCTCGCCGTGGGCCGCACGCGCCCCGCGCCGGCCACAGGCGGACTTCGACGTCCAGCTGTTTCCTCGCAAGGCGGGCTGGCAGGAGGACCCCGACGCGCTGCAGATGCTCGATCGCCTGGAGGCCGAGCCGTGGGTGCGCTCGCTGGAGCGTGAGGACCGCGTCGTGCGCGTGCGCCTCTCCGATGCCTGGATCGAGCTGACGGGCGCGGCGCTCGAGGCGGGCGGCAGCGCCGAGACCCACCTCTCCGACCTCGCCGACGGCCGCAGGGTGTCGGTTCAGTTCTGGGACGCGAATGCCACGAAGGCGCTGCACGTCGGGCACCTGCGCAACCTGGCGATCGGTAATGCGCTCTCCGCGGCGCTCGCCCAGGCGGGCGCGAAGGTCGAGCGGCGCAGCCGGATCACCGACCTGGGTCGCGCGATGGGCGAGGCGATGGCGGGCGTCGTGCAAAGCGGGCGGCACGTTCAGGGCTTCGCCGAGGGCGAGAAGTCAGACCACTTCGTGGGCGAGTGCTACGCGGACTACGTCGCCGCCGGCGGGATGCTCCAGGCCGTCGCCCAGGAGCAGGCCGAAGACTCGCTCTCGCGCGAGGTGCAGGTGCAGAACGACGCGGCCGACACACTGATCAAGCAGGTGCTGAGCGGCGATCGCGACGCGGTCGAGCTTTGGTACAAGACGCGGGCCTGGGTGATCGCTGGACAGCGCAAGACGCTGGCCCGCCTAGGCATCGCGTTCGACCGCGTCTTCTTCGAGTCCGACTACCTCGCCGAGACCGCCGAACTCGTCGAGGCGGGCTTGCGCAACGGCACGCTGCAGCGCCGCGAGGACGGGGTCGTCGTCTACGCCACCGGCTTCGAGGAGCTTGAGGAGCTGGCGCTCGTGCGCTCCGACGGCCTC
>DATJOE010000204.1:0-12951 GCA_035507305.1 Solirubrobacteraceae bacterium
GGCGTTGCGAGGTCAGCCAGCCTCCCGTCGGCCTGTAGCCACGACATACGTGTTTCTTCGGATCAAGTCACTCGCAGAGGCCAGAAATGCGTCAGATCTAGACGAGTGTTGCTATCGCAGCTGCAGGCCGAGCAGCCGCTCGAGCTCGGGGATCGTCTGCTCGGCGCTGGTGTGGTGCACGGTCGCCATCCCGAGCTTCTCCGCGGGCGTCAAGTTGAAGGGGAGGTCATCGACAAAGACGCAGTCCTCGGGCTCGGCCCCCGCGCGCTCGGCCCCTAGCTCATACATCCGGCTCGCGGGCTTGCGCGTGCCCTCATGACCGGAGATCACGACGCCGTCGAACAGCTCGTCAAATAGGTCGTGCGGATAGCGATGCACGCCCCAAGAGTTCGAGACCAGCGCGGTGCGTATGCCGCCCGCGCGTGCCCGGCGTACCGCCTCGACCATCGCCACATCGGGTTGCACGCCCGCGAACAGGCCGTCGATTAGGCCGTCGGGCTCCACGCCGAGCAGAGGGGCAAGCTGTTGCTCGAACTCGCCCTCTTCAAGCTCTCCCTTCTCCAGGGAGATCAGCAGCTCGCGGAAGGAGGGATCCGAGCTAAAGCGGTCGCGCAGCGTCTGCGGATCGACCCCCGAGCGCTCGCAAAACTCGCGGAAGGAGTTGAACAGGTTCGTCGTAAGCACCCCGCCCCAGTCGATCAGCAGGGCCGTGCGCGGAGGCCCGTTTGGCTCGCTCGCGGCTCGCTGGGTGCCGTTCGGCTCGCCTGCCATGCCTGGCTCAGCCTCCATACTCGCCGTAGGCGACCGCTTCGGCTTGACGCGCCAGTTCGAGCACCCCGTCCCCGAACGTCTTCAGGTAGGGGTCGTCGGTCGTCCCGCTGACCGCGCGCTTGTAGTTGCCCTCCATGAACACGACCGACTTCCACACCGCCAGAGTGGTGTACCAGCGTAGGTCGCGCATCGAGCGGCCCGTGCGCTGTTCGTAGCGATCGATCAGCTCAGCGCGAGTGGGAAAGCCCTCCTGGCGTGTCACGGTCGCGAGTGCCTCGCGCAGCCCGCCAGAAGGGTCGTCTTTCTCAGTCCACATCATGCACAGGTACCCGAGGTCGGCGAGTGGGTCGCCGATCGTCGCCATCTCCCAATCCAGCACGCCCGCCAGGCGCGCGGGGGCGCCGGGCGCGAAAATCGTGTTGCCTAGGCGGAAATCGCCGTGCACGATCGTTGCGGGCCCCGATTCGGGCATGTTCTCCGCGAGCCAGCCGCCGACCCGCTCGACCGCCGGGATCTCCCGCGTCTTGTTTAGCTCCCACAGCCCGGTAAACCGGCGCAGCTGGCGCTCCAGATAGCCGGTGGGCTTACCGAAGCCTTCGAGGCCCACCGCGCGCCAGTCGACGGCGTGGATCTCGACGAGCGCCTCGATCAGGTCCTCGGCGATCCGCGCGCGTTCTTGGGGGGTGTCGATCGCGGTCGGGATCTCGGTGACGATCACCTCGCCCTCGAGCTTCTCCATTACGTAGAAAGGACAGCCGATCACCTGCTCGTCATCACACACCGCGAGCACGACCGGCACGCGCGCGGGCGTGTCGGCGAGCGCGCGCAGCAGGCGCGCCTCGCGCAGCACGTCGTGGGCGCTCGGTGGCAGCGGCGGGCGCGGCGGGCGGCGCAGCACGACCTCCCGCTCGCCGCGGCGAATCAGGTAGGTGACGTTGGAGTGACCCTCGCCGATCGGGCTCGCCTCGATCTCGCCCTCGCCCAGTCCATGGGCGTCGAGGAACGCTTGTAGCGGCTCGAGCACGAGCAGCGGCGGACGCTCGTTGCCCGCCCCCTCCTCGGCCGTCCGCACGATGTCGTCCGGTGCGATGGCTGTACTCACGAAGCGAACGCTACACGTCAGTCGCGCTCGTTGGACCGCAACCTTGCGCGTGCGGCCGTGTCTTTAGCCACCATGCCCCGAATCAGAAAGCTTCTCCCCACCACACTCGTATGCGCCCTCGTCTGCGGCGCCCTAGGCGCCGCGCCCGCAATGGCCTCCCACAGCCAGGCGAACTATTTCGAGGGCTCCACGTTGCTGCTCAGCAGCAAGACCCGCCCGAAGGCGATCGCGCAGATGCAGGCGCTCGGCGTCAAAGCGATTCGCGTCGAGCTCAGTTGGTTCCAGGTCGCTCCAGGTCCAATAAGCACAACGAAGCCGACGTTCGAAGCATCGAACCCGGTCTCCTATCCCTGGGGCGAATACGACGCGCTGATCGGTGAAGCGCAGCGGCTGCACTGGAAAGTGCTGCTGACCGTGACCTCGCCCGTGCCGCGCTGGGCGACATCGAACAAGAAATCGCCCTACGTCACCAAACCCGACCCGAAAGACTTCGAAGAATTCATGACGGCGGTTGGGCGCCACTACGGACCGGCAGGTCCGTTCGGCTCGACCGTCTCGCTGTTCTCGATTTGGAATGAGCCGAACCACCCGGCGTTCCTGCAGCCGCAGTGGAACACGAACGGCACCGCGGCATCGCCGCGGATCTACCGGGCCCTCTACCAGGCGGGCTACGCGGGTTTGAAAGCGGGTGGGATCGCCAAGCCTCCGGTGCTGATCGGCGAGACGGCCCCAACCGGCTACGACAAGGTCAACTACAAACGCGAAAAATCGCGCGCACTGCTGCACGACGTAGCGCCGCTGCTATTCCTGCGCGAAACGCTGTGCCTGAACAACCGCTATCGGAAATCGGGCTCATGCACGCCGCTGACCGCGGTGGGCTATGCGCACCACGCGTACACGACCGCGGCGGGTCCGCTCTACAAGCCGAAGGAAAAGGACGACGTGACAATCGGCGTGCTCTCTAGGCTGTCGAGCGCGCTCAGCAAAGCGTTCGCGGCCGGGGGCACGACCTCGAACCTGCCGATCTATCTCACGGAGTTCGGGGTGCAGAGCAAGCCGAACCGCTTCCTCGGCGTCCCCGTTGCCCAGCAGGCGGAATTCGACGCGATCGCCGAGAAGATCGCCTGGGCGAATGGCCGGGTGTCGGCGTTCTCGCAGTACCTGCTCAAAGACGACCCGCTCGGCGGCAAGCCGGGGGCGAGCGTCAACGGCGGAACGATCGGTTTCCAGACGGGCCTTGAGTACATCAGCGGCGCTCCGAAGCCCCTCTACTACGGCTGGCCTGTGCCGTTGGTCGTCTCGAAGTCTGGCCACGGCTACTCGCTGTGGGGCCTGGTCCGCCCGACGACTGGCGCCACCAAGGTCACGGTGCTGATCCAGAAGAAGGGCTCGCACAAGTACTCGAAGCTGACGACGGTCACGACGAATAGCCTTGGCTACTGGGCGCTGCACTCCTCGGCCAAGGGCGCGCGCTGGCGTGTGCAGTGGACGAGCCCAACTGGCAAGAAGTACGAAGGCCCTCCGATAGGTGCCCACTGAGCTGAGCGGCACACGGCATCGTCCTCCTAGAGTTGGAAGACGATGCCGGAGCTGCCAGAGGTCGAGATAACCGCGCGGTTGCTCGACCGCGCGCTGTCGGGCGCGGAGATCGAAGCGGCGCTCGCGCCGGGGATCAACGCGCTGAAGACGTTCGACCCGCCGCTGTCGGCGCTGGAGGGTGAGCGAATAGAGAGCATCGGGCGCCGTGGCAAGAACGTCGTGGTGCGTACGAGCGGTGAGCTGGCGTTGCTCGTGCACTTGATGTCCGCCGGACGGCTACAGCTGTACGAGAAGCGCGCGGGTCCACGCGATCGCACTTCGAGGCTACTCGTGCGTTTGGCCGACGGCCGCGAGCTGCGCCTGCGGGAGTTCGGCTCCAAGCAGGCAGCCTGGGTGAAGCTGCTGCGGGCAGCCGAGTTGGAAGCCGACGAGGCGATTGCGAAGCTCGGACCCGAGGCATGGCCGGACCCGCCCGACGGCGATGAGTTGGAGGCGCTGCTCGACACACCCCGTCCACTGCACTCGCTGCTACGCGACCAGCGCACGATCGCGGGTATCGGGCGCTCGTGGGTCGATGAGATCCTCTGGACCGCGCGGCTCTCACCATTCAAGCGTGGAGCCGACCTCGATGCCGAGGAGCGCGTGCACTTGCGCGAGGCGATCGTCCTTGTGCTCGGCGATGCGCTCGCGAGCTACGAGGAGACGGTCGAGCTACCGATCCCCGACAAGCTGCCGATGCCGTTGAAGGTCCACCGCCACGAGGGTGAGCCGTGCCCGCGCTGCGGCGAGACACTGCAAGCCGTGCATTTCGAGGACTACGTGATCGCCTATTGCCCGCGCGAGCAGACCGAAGGGCGGGTGCTGAAGGACCGGCGGATGTCGCGGTTGCTGCGCTGAGCGCGCGGTCTACCGCACCGAGATGAGACGGGTGCGGTGAGGGCCGCGGTCTGCAATCTCCGCGCTCAGTCCTTCGCCGGCGGGTGCTCCTCGCCGGGCCATTTGCCCGTCAATCCAGCGAACCAGCGGCGGGAGGCATTGTCGACCGCGCCTTTCGTCAGACGGAACACCGCTCCCTCGAGCGCCAGGGCGCCCAAGAGCTTCGGCCATGGCGCGCGGTTCTCGGGGCGCGGCGGCTCCTCCTTGTCTGCGAACGCCCACAGACGCTCGAACAGCTTGCGCCCAAGCGGTCCCGCGAGGATGCCCGAGACGATGCCTACCGGCTTGTAGAGGAGCTTCAGCATCTCGGCCACACCTTATCCAGCTGAGGCAGCACTCCTCAAAGCGTCCGCGTGCTGATGCGGCGCGCGTCTGTTTTAGAGTCTTGCCTCATGCCCGAGCCCGGCGAGTTGGCTCCTGTCGAAGGCTGCTAAATGCAGATCGAGTTGTCGCTTCGTGTGATGGCGACGTTGATTGAGACGGAGAAGGGAGGACGGCAGGGACCGATCTCGGCGTCGAGCTACCGACCCTGGTGCCGGGTGCGGGACCGTGACGGATCGGAGGTCCTGATCGGCATGTGTGAGATGCGCTTTGACGGCGTGGTCGCTCCCGGCGAGACAAGCGAAGGAGAGCTCGTCTTCGCGGAAGCCGAACCAGCAACGAGATTGCTCCCCGTCGGCACGAAGTTCGAGTTCATCGAGGGCCTACGGAGCGTCGCGTCCTGCGAGGTGCTGGCCGCTAGATCGACCCCGCCGCCTAAGCGCTAGCATCGCGTGCCTGTGCTTCAGTCAGGCGACCAAGCCCCCGACTTCGAGCTGCCCGACCAGGACGGCCGAGCGGTGCGGCTCGAAGACTTCCGCGGGCAGCGCGTGGTCGTCTACTTCTATCCGAAGGCCGATACGTGCCTCAGCAAAAGCAGTAGTCGAGGGGGCTCATGGCGCTAGGGCCCGGCACTCCCGCTCCCGACTTCGAGCTCCCCGATCAAGATGGTCGGCCTGTGAAGCTCTCGGACTTCAGCGGGCAGCCGGTCGTCGTCTATTTCTATCCGAAGGCGAGCACGCCTGGCTGTACTACGCAGGCTTGTGGCGTGCGAGACCATCGCGCTGACTACAAGAAGGCTGGGGCGGTCGTTCTTGGCATTTCGCCCGATCCCGTGGCAAAGATCAAGAAGTTCGTTGACGAATACGACCTCGACTTCTCGTTGCTCGGCGACGAGGACCATGCGGTCGCTGAGAGCTATGGCGTTTGGGTCGAGAAGTCGATGTACGGGCGCAAGTACATGGGCAACGAGCGCACAACGTTCGTGATCGACAGTGATGGGCAGATCAGCAGCGTGCTGCGCAAGGTCAAGCCAGGCGAACACGACAAACATGTGCTCGCTGCGCTCGATAAGGCGCGGCCGCCGGTTCTGTAGATCGGTTCGTGCTCGGCTAGCGTCTGTGTAGTTCTGCGTGGCTGCATGAGCATTAATGCCTAGAAAGCACTTGCGCCAGCGTCTGAGTTAAGGCTGATGATGTCGCTATGGAGGCCGATGAGCGCTCCACAGCTTTCCTTGCGGACTCCCCGGAGCCGCTTGACGCGCAGGCGACGCAGTCGGTCACCGCGACTATGCGGAGGCGATCGCGAAGACGCTGGTCGAGGTCCCAGGCCGTCTCGGCTCCGAGAAAAAGTCCCGCGGCAGTGACTACGACAGTAACAACAATCGCCAATCGCGTGGGACGTCAGTACGTCGTACAACCGGCGTTAAGCCACGCTGATCGATTGCCAAGGTTGGAGCGCTAGCTGCGGATCGCAAGCGGTACCAGTGAGATGCCTTGGCATCCGGATGAAGTCATCCTATGGACTTAATCCGAACAACGTGCTGTGCTTGTACTGCCACGTCGATTCGGTTCGACACGTACTCGTCGGTTATCGGCAGTAGATGCCCATGATCTTCCACGATCCTCATTTGGCATCCGCGTCTTCTTGCCTCTGACCTTGCCGCCTTCATCGAAAGTCCGAGCAGGTGTCGAGCGTCGAAATGCTGAAACGGTCGTCCACAGTCAACATAGACAGCCCGCACCGGCCGGTGAACCCGGTAGCTTGCGTCTGTGCTACCGCATCCGAGCGTGAGCAATCCACAACCTACAAGCAGTGCGCTACACAGACCACAAAGATACCGTTGGCGCATGTTGGCGGAAAGCATCGGGGCGGATCATTCCTTGAGGATGTGCACGTGAAGAATGCTTTCAGCGGTGTTGATGCCCTCATATAGGAAGACACAGTTGCCTTTATCGCCACTGTGAAGCCCGTAGGCGTAGTGGTTCTTGTACACAGGCCCTCCGCTGGTACCGGGCCCGATCGTGTTTGCATGGACGTGCGAGTTGCAGACGTTGACAGCCTCGAGATTATGCACCGTTTCGGATTCGAAGTAGTGTACTTCTGAGACGAAGCCTTGCGTTATGCCACAGGCCTCCTCCTGGCTGAACGTTGTCGTCTTCGCCTACGAGAGCGGACTGATCAAGCCCTCGCGCGGCTGAGCGCCCGCGCTCCACCGATCGATCGGCCTCTTCGGTTGCCGAGCGAAGGTGACTAGCGCGCAACGAAGTGCAAGGCGAACACCGTGTCGAGCGTCTGTTCGGTGCTGCCGATGCCGCCGATCAGATAGCCGGTTGAGCCGACTTCGATCGCGGCGGCGTTCGTCACCGCGATCGGGAGTCGCCCCGCCCGGCGGAGGTCTCGGGTAGACGGATCGAACGCGACGATTCGCTTCAGCGCGACGCCGCCCGAGCGTCCGCCAAGCACGTATACCTTGCCCGACAAAACGATCGCCGAGGCGTGCGAGACCGGTCTGGGCAGATGCCCGATCACGACCGCAGTGCGTGCACGAGTGTCGATCTCCTGGATGGCGTCGGTGTCTGCGCCGCTCGCGAGCTCGCCCCCGAACGTGAAGATCTTCGTCCCGAGCACCGCGGTTGCGGCGTAGCGGAAAGGCACCGGGAGCCGACAGACGGTCGTAAAACGCGAACCGTCGGTCGTGCGCAGGACCTCCGCGATCGGTTCGGTGCCGTCGTAGCCCCCGAGTACGTAGGCTGCGCCGCCGAGCACAACCGCAGAGAGGTCCGAGCGTGCGCCGGGAAGCACACCGACGCGTTCGGCCGTGTTGTGCTCGCTCAGGGCTTCGGTCGCGTCCAGCTCGCTCGTCGATCCGCCGCCGAACACGAGCGTCCGCCCGGCAAGCTGCACGGCTGCCAGATCGTGCTTCGCTTCGCTCAGTGCGCCCGCGGGTCTCGCCCGCAGCCCAGGAGCGATCTTCACGATCTGGCTGGTTGACACGTCGAGGTTATCGAGCCCTCCGAGCACGAGAATTTCGCTGCCGCGCGCCGAGACGGCCTCACCCGAGACGGCCGACGGCAAGCGATAGGGCTCGAGCTTCGCGATCACTCGCGTCGAGGGCGAGCCACGCTTTGCCGTGCGAGTCGCTTGCTGGGTCGTCGCCCCTCCGTGAGAGCTCCCACAGCCAATGCTGGTAAGCATCGCGCTCAGGATCGCGAGGGCAACCGCGCCGAGCGCGGCGCTCTGGTTCGCGTCTGTGGTGAGCCTGGGGCGAGAGGCCTTCTTCACGCGGGCAGCATGTCCACGCTCGATCAAGCCAAGATGAGAAGGCTAAAGATGAGAATGCTCAAGTAAATCTCTCACTATTCGTCGGTTCTCATCTGCGCTTGAAGCGTCGCGCTCACAGTGACGCAATGCGCAGTCGCAGACCGTTCAGCTTGGCCTTTGCGCTGCTGTCGGCTTGTCTCGCGATCTCGGTAGCCGGATGCGGTGGATCTGGTACGCCAGGTTCAGGCACGCGAACCCAAGGGGCACGTTCCACTTCTCGCGCGCGGCGATTGCGCAACGGCGGTGTGCCACCGCTCCTGGACCCGCGCAATGTCTATGCGGCCGACCGGGCGGGTCTGCTCGCACCCGTCGTGCGCCACTTCCCGGAACGCGTCTACGTGCCGAACAGCCTCAGCAACACCGTCAGCGTGATCGACCCCAAGACGTTCACCGTGACCAGCACGTTCCCGGTTGGCGCACTGCCCCAGCACGTGACCCCGTCCTATGACCTGAAGACGTTGTGGGTGGACAACGACGAAGGTAACTCGCTGACCCCGATCGACCCTTTGACGGGTAGGCCGGGACGCTCGATCGCCGTCGCCGATCCGTACAACCTTTACTTCACGCCCAATGGGCGCTTCGCGATCGTAGTTGCCGAGCGCTTGCAGCGCTTGGACTTTCGTAACGCACACACGATGCGCCTGCACCATTCACTCAAGGTGCCGTGCAATGGCGTTGACCACATGGACTTCACCGCCAACGGACGCTTTCTACTGGCGAGCTGCGAGTTCGGCGCGCGCATGGTCGAGGTCGACGTGCGCCGCGAGCGCGTCGTGCGAGTGATCCCGCTGCAGTCGGGCTCAATGCCTCAGGACGTCAAAATCTCCCCCGACGGGAGCACGTTCTACGTCGCGGACATGATGCACGGCGGCGTCTGGATGATCGGCGCGCGCAGCATGCGCATCGAAGGGTTCATCCACACGGGAGCCGGCGCGCATGGCCTCTATCCCAGTCGCGACGCGAAGTGGCTCTACGTCTCAGATCGCGGAGAAGGCGCGATCTCGGTGATCTCCTTTGCGCGTCGGGCAGTCGTGCGCAAGTGGCTCATCCCCGGCGGCGGCAGCCCCGACATGGGGGGCGTCTCGGCAAACGGCCGCGTGCTGTGGCTGTCAGGTCGCTATAACGAAGTCGTCTACGCGATCGACACGCAAAGCGGCAAGCTCCTGGCAAAGATCCGCGTGGGGCGCGGCCCTCATGGGCTAAGCGTTTTCCCCCAGCCGGGGCGCTACTCGCTCGGGCACACCGGCGTCTTTCGCTGATCGCGGCTCTCATTTGCGATTCCGCTCGGCCGGTACGTCTTGCTCACGGCGATCGGCTCTGCGGTCTGGTGCTTTGGCTTCGCGGCCGGTGGCTGGGCCCTGGGTGGTAGTTGGAAGGAATTCCACGACACGTTTCGCTACGCCGACTACGTCGGGGTCGCGCTGGTTCTCGCGCTTATCGCGCTTCTCGTGAGGCACTTGTGGAGATCGCGTTCGAGTGGGAGCGGTGACGCCGCGAGCGGAAGGCCCGAACGCTTCTCAGAGCGTGTCTGACGCACATTGCGTTCAAGGTCACTCTTGAACTCAATGTACAGGTGACGAACGCGGCGTATAGGTGATGCCGACGCCATCGCTTTTTTCACCGTGATACCGCCCGACGGGCTCTTCCACGATCGGGGATCTAAAAGTTCCATGAAATCTGGATTTTTCTCATCTTGGTTTAAGCCGGCTCGTCCAGGCTCAGCACTATGACCACTGCCCAGCCGCATTCGGCTACCCCCATTTTCTCCTCGGCTCCTTCGTTCAGGAAGATGCTGAACAAGGTCCCTGAGATCACTCTCTACTTCTGGCTCATCAAGATCCTCTGCACGACCGTCGGTGAGACCGCCGCCGACAACCTCAATGAAAACCTCGGGCTCGGGCTCAGCGGCACGAGCTACGTGATGGGCGCCATCCTGATCGCCGTCCTCATCGTGCAGTTCCGCGCGAGGAAGTACGTCCCGGGCGTCTACTGGCTGGCGGTGGTGCTGCTCAGCATCGTCGGCACCCTCGTCACCGACAACTTGGTCGAACAGGGCGTGACGCTGATGACGACGAACATCATCTTCAGCTGCGCGCTCATCGCCGTGTTCGTCAGCTGGTACGTAAGCGAGCGAACGCTTTCGGTGCACACCATCTATACGAGGAAGCGTGAGGCCTTTTACTGGGCCGCGATCCTCTTCACCTTCGCCCTGGGTACCTCGGTAGGGGACTACCTCTCCGAGCAGCTCGAATTCGGCTATCTCGGAGCCCTCGGGATGTTCGCCGGTGCGATCGCACTGATCGCAGCTCTGCACTTTGGCCTGCGGCTGAACGCGATCCTCTCCTTTTGGCTGGCGTACATCCTCACGCGCCCGCTCGGCGCCTCGATCGGTGACTACCTGGCTTCGCCGACCGACGAAGGCGGTCTCGGCCTGGGCACGAACACCACCTCGTTCATCTTCCTCGGCGCGATCCTCGTGCTCGTCGTCTATCTGGCGATCTCAAAGCGCGACGTCATTCGCGCCGGAGCCGGCACTCTCGGAGTCGCTACCGCCAAGGAGGGTGAGCCCGGCGTTCTCGTCGTGCTCAACAAGGCCGAGGCGACCCCCTCGCTGCTCGACGCGGTGCGAGAGCGAGCGGCACGCGGCGCGGCGCGCTTCTTCGTCCTGATGCCCAACCCAGCTCACCTCGCCTTCGACCGACACAGCGCGGACACGAGCAAGGGAGAGGCGCTGTTGAGCAGGGCGACCGAGCAGCTGCATGGCCCGGCCGGAGGCCCGGTCGGCGGACGCGTTGCGAATGGGCCGAACGCCTATGACGATGTCGTCGAAGAGCTCGCGAGCGGGCGCTACGGAGAGATCATCGTCGAGACACCTCCGAGCCACCTCTCGCATTCGCTTCACATCGACTTGCCCCAGCGGATCTCCGAGCTTGGCTACCCGCTGACGACCGTTGCCGCGCCGGTCTAGGAGGCCACCGGCAGCGTGGCCGTCGTTTCGTCGCGCTCCTCCTCCTCCTCCTCCTCCTCCTCCTCCTCGCCGGCGCGTGGCGGGGCGAACGCGAGAGCGCTGCCCTCAACGAGGAGCGTCACCGTCTGCCCGACTCGCGGGGCCTGCTCGCCGGTAGCCCTCGCGAGTATCTCGACATCGGACGCGCCGGCGAGCACGATTCTCGCGGTGGCGTCATGGCCGAAGAACGACATCCCGACGACCGTGCCGGTCACCCGATCCTCCTCGAGGGTGTCGGCAAGCGAGATCTGCTCGGGTCGGAGCATCACCGTCGCGGAGCCCGTCTCGGGCGCCGCGCCGCGGATCGGGACCGTGCCGAGCACCGTCTCGGCCCAGCCATCGGAGATCAAGCCGTCGAGCAACACGGCGTCGCCGAGGAACGCTGCGACTTCGGTGTCGACGGGGGCGTAGTAGAGCGTCTGCGGATCGGCAGCCTGCACGATCCGCCCACCTCTCATCACCGCCACGATGTCGGCCAGCGAAAGCGCCTCCTCTTGATCATGGGTGACGAGGAGCGCTGTCGCGCCACTCTGCTGCAGTGCAGCGCGGACGTCGGCACGAACCTGGGCTCGCAGTCCGGCATCGAGGGCGTCGAACGGCTCGTCGAGCAGCACCAGGCCCGGCTCTGGCGCGAGGGCGCGCGCCAAGGCCACGCGCTGCTGCTGCCCACCCGAGAGCTGATGCGGCAGCCGTCGGCCCAAGCCCTCCAGGCCGACGAGCGCGAGCAGCTCCTCTACGCGGCCACTGCGACGCTCGGCTCTCGCGAGGCCAAAGCCGACGTTGGCGGCGACGTCCAGGTGCGGGAACAGTGCCCCCTCCTGGGGCAGGAAGCCGATCGCACGTCGCTCGGGGGCCAGATGCGAGCCGGCGTCGTCGAGCACGCGGTCGCCGAGATGGATCTCGCCTTCGTCGGGAAACTCGAACCCCGCGATCATGCGCAGCAACGTCGTCTTGCCGCAGCCAGAGGGGCCCAGTACCGTGGCCAGCGTCCCGGCCGGCACCTCGAGGTCGAGGCCGCTGAGGACCGGCGAGTCGCCAAAGGACTTCGAGAGGCCCCTGATCGCGAGCGACGCGGCCGCTGGGGTCATCGCTCCACGGGGTGCACGACCGCGCCGAGGCGGCGCGTGAGCACGTAGGTGGGGAGCGCGGAGATCGCGACCATCAATCCAGCGTAGGGGGCTGCGGCTCCGTAGGAGAGGGTCGACGCCTTTGCCCAGAACTGGGTCGCCAAAGTCTGGGTGCCGATCGGCGCCAGCAGCAGGGTCGCGGTGAGCTCTGTGACGGTGGCGAGAAAGACCAGCGACGCGGCGGCGCCGAGGCCCGGAAGGATGCGTGGCAACGTCACTCGCGCCATTGCGACCAACGGCCGTGCGCCGAGCGAGCGAGCGACCTCTTCGTGTACTCGCGGCGCCTGCGCCAGCGCCGCCCGAGTTGCAACAAGTGCCAGCGGCAGCGAGAGAGTGGCGTAGGCGAGGAGCAGCAGCGAAGTGCTCCCCGCGAGCGCCGGCAGGTAATGCAGGGACAAAACGATCAGCGCGAGTGCCACGACGATCCCGGGCAGCGCGAACGGCAGGTAGGTGGCCCGCTCGATCGCGGTCGCGCCCCTGCTCGGATGGCGCGCCACGAGAATTGAGATCGGCAATGCCAGGAGCGTGGTCAGGATCGCGGCGCCGAGCCCCAGCTCCAGCGAGGTCCCGCACGCTGCGAGCACCGCACCGAGGTCAAGCCCGGCCGACGCGCCTTCGAGCATCCAGTAGGAGAGCGTCACTAGAGGCAGGCCAAGCGAGACCCCGGTCAGCGCGAACAGACCGGCCAGTGCCGCCCATCTAGCGCGGCCCAGACGTGCCGGCGGCGCAGGCCGCGCCACCCCGGGGTCGACTCGCGCGTAGCGACCGCGACCGCGCAGCCCCAGCTCGCCGACGAGCAGGGCAAAGCAGACGATCAGCAGCACGGA
>DATJOE010000205.1:0-5603 GCA_035507305.1 Solirubrobacteraceae bacterium
CGAGCAGGGCGCCGCGCGCGGGGTCGGTCGTGTCGGTGGCGAAGCGCAGCGCGGCGTACGCGCCCGCGCGTCCCGCGAGGTCGAGGATCTCCGCGAGCTCGTGCATCGCGCCCGCGAGGCCAGCCGAGTCGAGCTCGCCGACCTTGCCCCTGTAGCGCTCGGCAAACGCGTTCGCCTTCGCGAGCGCGCGCTCCAGCCGCGCCTGCACGCCGGCGTCTCCCTCGCCGTCCACGAGCGGCCCGAGGTCCCACTCGGTGCGGGCCAGCTCGGCGTCCTGCGGCGGGGAGGTCGCGATGGTGCTCGACATCCGTGCGGGACGGTAGCATCGCCCGCCCCATGCACGAGACGACTCCCACGGTCTTCCTCGTCGCTCGTCCCGCGATCGCCGTGGATGGCATGGCGGCATACCTCGCCGACGTGGGCGGCCACTCGTGGCTCGAGCTGCGCACCGGCGGCGCCGAGATGGCCGGCGGCAGCGGCGAACTGCTCGCCGAGTTCGCCGGTCGCGCGTGCTACCGCTCGTGGGAGCCCGGGCTCAACCCGAACGTCACGAGGATCCGCACGGACACGCACGCGTACTTCGCGAACATCCTGCGCTCCGGGCACGGCAGCGTGCTCGAGCACGCCAACTACACGTTCGCCCTGCGCAACGTCAGCCGCGTGGCGACGCACGAGATCGTGCGCCACCGCGCCGGCTCGGCATTCAGCCAGGAGAGCCTGCGCTACGTGCGCCTCACGGACATCGGCTTTCGTGTGCCGCCGGCGCTCGAGCCGCTGCGCGAGCGCGTGGTCGCGATCGTCGAGCAGCTCGAGGAGTTCCAGCGCGAGGGCGCGAGCGCCCTCGGCATCGACGCCGAGGGCGTGCCGTTCCACGTCAAGAAGGAGGTCACCTCGGCGCTGCGGCGCCTGGCGCCGATCGGGCTCTCCACCGACATCATCTGGACGGCGAACGTGCGCACGCTGCGCCACGTGATCGAGATGCGCACGGACACAGGCGCCGAGGAGGAGCTGCGGCTGATCTTCGACCAGGTCGCGCGCGTGATGAAGTCCGAGGCTCCCGAGCTCTTCCAGGACTTCGAACGAGCCGACGACGGCTCGTGGATCCCCGAGCATCACAAGGTCTAGCGACCGCACCCGCCGCGGCGATTCTCGCGCCGGCTGCCGGGGGCGCCCGCGGCGCTTGATGCCGCTAAAGGCCTCGCGGTCGGCCGCCGATCCTTCTGGCGTGGCTACTACGTTCGTCCACTCCGAGCAGACGGGCGCGGTGCCGCATTATCCTCCGTCGGGCGATGGGCTCAGGCCGACTCGATCGCTGACTTCGACGGGCTCGCTGCAGGACGCATGAGGATCAGAGCTCGCACAGCCGCAGTGCTCGCGGCACTAGCCGCCGGCTCCCTCGCGTGTGCCTCCCCGGCCGCAGCCGCACCAACGAGTTCGAGCGTGCAGGTGGTCTCGCCGACCGCGAGCTACTTCGTGCTCAACGAAGCGCTCGGCGGCCAGACGATCACGCTCAGCGGAACCTCGAACGCGGTCGCGGGCGAAAAGCTTGACATCAACTGCTACGCCGCGAAGAAGCGCTACCTGCTCGCGGCTGAAGTCGAAGCGCAGGCGGGCGGGGCGTTCTCGTTCACGGGGCCGTTCACGTCGATCGCCGGACGCACATGCGTGCTGCGCGCGGTCCCGCACAATGACACCACGGACTACCCGCCCGGGAGCGCCTCGCCGTTCCAGGGGCCGACGCTCGGGATCGGTCGCTCGCAGGCGCTCGCGATCGAAAGCGGTCCGAATGCCGGCGCGTTGCTGTGGTACTACATCTACGCCTCGCAGCTCGCCGGCGGCTTCGACTACCGCTCGCTCGGCGACTGCTCGATCCTCGACTCCTACGCGTACGACCTCGTGACGTTCGCGCCATCGCGGCTCGACGACTGCGACGCGACGCTCTGGTGGGAGAACGGCGCGAACGGCTTCCCGGGCGTGGCGGCGCCCACGCGTTCGGAGATCCAGGTCGACGGCGCGAACGCATACCTGCCAGGCAACGCGAGCGAACTCTTCGCGGGCGCGCAGAACAACCCTGGCTTCCCGGCTCTCAGGTACCGCTACGAAGTCGAACCGGCGAGCGGCGACCTAACGATCGAAGAGACCGATCAGATCGTCAAGTGCGCGCCCGAACCGAGCACCTATCCGCCGACTCCATCCTCCTGCTCGAGCTTCGTGCCGACCGGCGTCGAAGCGTTCATGGGGATAACCCAGGGTGCGAACGGTCGCGTCGCGTCCGTCACGCAGTGGTTCTCCTCGACGGACGGCGCCGCGCACACGGTCGATCTGCTCGAGCACAACCAGTTCGCGCACATAAACGAGGACGGCGAACTCGACTTCCCGTGGACCGGCGAAGGGTTCCTCGGGTACGGCACCGCCGGGCAGCAGCTGCCCGCGGCGCCGAGCGGCGCGCCCGGATCGCTCTTCATCAAGGGCTCCGGGAGCACCCCCGAAGGCAGCGAGGAAAGCCCGCAGGGCTCGCTCACCTTCTCCAACCCGCCCGAAGGCGAGGAGATCGTGAGCAGCACGCTCAACCCGGAAAGCTGGGTGGACCTCCACTACCACCGCACGATCGCGCCCGGCGGCTCCTTCGCGCTCGGCTTCACGTATGCGAGCGGCTTCCTCCTCGGCGAAGTGCAGCAGTTCGCCGCAGCCGCGCAGGCGGCGTACCTCCCGAGCGTCGCGATCACGGGACCCGCGAACGGCTCGGGGACCGCGACGGCGTCGGTGGACGTGACGGGCACCGCGAGCGACCAGACGGGCCTAAGCTCGCTCGTCGTCAACGGCCACCCCGTGTCGGTTGGCGCAAACGGCTCGTGGACCACGAACGTGGCGCTCAGCCCGGGAGCGAACACGATCACGGCGACCGCCACGAACGTCTTCGGCTACAGCGCGCAGTCAGCCATCAGCGTCACGTACGTACCCACGGTGCTCACCTTCCAGGGCCACGCGAGCGCGAGCGGCAGGCGCGGGCCGCGCGGCGCGCTCTTCACGGTCAGCTGCCAGGCGCTCGCGGGTACGAGTTGCGAAGGCTACGCGACGCTCACGACCACCAAGCACCTGCAGGGCACACGCGCGATCGCGATATCTGCGCGCACGCGCAAGCGCCGCAAGCAGTTGCGCGTGCGGCGCGTCGCGGTGGGCGTCGCCAAGCAGTTCACCTTCTCGATCCCGGCGGGCCAGACGCAGACGCTCCTGGTGCCGCTCAACGCGAACGGACTCAAGCTGCTCGCGCGCTTTCACGCGCTCCCGGTGACGCTCACGGTCACATTCGCGAACGGACCGAACGGCCCTACCGTGCTCGCGCGCGAAGCGCTGCTGATCCGGCCGGCGGCAAAGCCGCCCAAGCGCCTGCAGCGCTCACGCCGCCGCGCCCGCGCGCACTCTCGCGCCAAGCGCCGCTAGGCGCGCGCGCTCAGGCTTCCCGCGACTGCAGCTCGCTGACGCGCTCGCGCAGTTGCGTCGTGACCTCGGGGTCGCGGAGCGTCGTCACGTCACCGAGCTCGCGCCCCTCGGCGATATCGCGCAGAAGCCGGCGCATGATCTTGCCCGAGCGCGTCTTCGGTAGATCATCGGCCCAGATCACGCGCTTTGGACGAGCAAACTTTCCGATGCGCGCGGCGACCGCTTCGCGCACGGAGTCGGCCGCCGGCTCGTCGCCCTCGTAATCACCGCGCAGCGTGACGAACGCAACGATCGCCTGGCCGGTCTGCTCGTCGTGCTCTCCGATCACCGCCGCCTCGGCGACATCCGGATGGGCGACGATCGCGGACTCCACCTCGGCCGTCGAGAGCCGGTGCCCGGAGACATTCACGACGTCGTCGATCCGCCCGATCACCCACAGGTAGCCGTCCTTGTCACGGCGCGCCGCATCGCCCACGAGGTACGTCTCGCGGCCAAAGCGGCTGAAGTACGTCTCGACGAAGCGCTCCTGTTCCTTGTAGAGCGTTCGCAGCATCGACGGCCACGGGCGCCGCAGCACGAGCAGGCCCTGCCCTTCGCGCACGGGCTTTCCCTCGCTCTCGTCCACGACCTCCGCCTCGATCGCCGGGAACGGGAAGGTCGCAGAACCGGGCTTCGTCTCTGTGATCCCGGGCAACGGCGTGATCATGATCGCGCCCGTCTCGGTCTGCCACCACGTGTCGACGACCGGGCAGCGTTCGCCTCCGATCACCTTGTAGTACCAGAGCCACGCCTTCGGGTTGATCGGCTCTCCGACCGACCCGAGCAGGCGCAGCGAGGAGAGGTCGTACTTCGCGGGCCACTGCGCTCCCCACTTGATGCACGCGCGGATCGCCGTGGGCGCGGTGTAGAGAATGCTCACCTTATAGCGCTCGATGATCTCCCACCAGATGCCCTTGTGCGGATAGTCCGGGGCGCCCTCCCACATGACCGACGTCGCGCCGTTAGCGAGCGGCCCGTAGACGATGTACGAGTGTCCCGTGACCCAGCCGACGTCGGCGGCGCACCAGTAGATGTCGTGCGAATCGCCGCCGACATGGAGGTCGAAGACGTAGCGATGGGTGGCGCTCACGCCGGTCAGGTAGCCGCCGCTCGTGTGCAGGATCCCCTTCGGCTTGGCGGTCGAGCCCGACGTGTAGAGGATGTAGAGCGGGTGCTCCGCGTCGAACGGCTCCGCACGGCACTCGGGGTCCGCGCGCTCCATGATCTCGTCGTAGAAGTGGTCGCGCCCCTCGCGCATGGGGCACTCGAGGCCCTTGCTGCGGACCACCACGATCTTCTCCAGCGAGGGCAGGTCGCCGAGGTGCTCGTCCACGAGCTCCTTGACCGGCGCGATCTTGCCCTTGCGCGAGGCGCCGTCGACGGTGATCAGGACGCGGGCCTCTGAGAACTCCATGCGCTCGCGCACGGCCTCGGCGGAGAAGCCGCCGAAGACGACGTTGTGGGGCGCGCCGATGCGCGCGCAGGCGAGCATCGCGACGACGACCTCGGGGATCATCGGCAGATAGATTCCGACCACGTCGCCCGGGCGTACGCCGAGATCCTTCAGCGCGCCGGCGAAACGCATGACCTCGGCGAGCAGATCGGCGTAGGTGATGGTGCGCGTGGAGCCGTCCTCGCCCTGCCAGTGGTAGGCGACGCGCTCGCCGCGTCCGGCCAGCACGTGGCGATCCAGGCAGTTGTGGGAGGCGTTGATGGTGCCGCCCGTGAACCACTTGTAGAACGGGGGGTTGGAGTCATCGAGCACGGTCTCCCAGGGAGAGAACCAGTCGAGCTGTTCGGCCTGCTCCACCCACCAGGCCTCGGGGTCGCGGGCGGCACGCTCGTAGATGGCGGGATCGCTCAGCAGCGCGTGCTCGCGAAACTCGGGCGAGGGCGCAAAGCGCTCGACCTCGAGCAGCGCGGCCAGTTCGCGGTCCAGCGCCTCGCCGACCCCACCGGCGTGCCCAGCCCCAGCCGCTCCATCGATGCGTCCGTTGTCAGCCATCTCATCTCCCTTGCGTCGAGCTCCTGGACCAGTGGTCCCAACTTGTGTCAAGGCCTTGTGAAAGCGGGTGCTGTGTGTATGTCTTTTTGGATTTTGATAACAATGGTATCGACTGGCG
>DATJOE010000206.1:0-4520 GCA_035507305.1 Solirubrobacteraceae bacterium
TGCGTCCTCGAAGCGGGCGTTTACGAGCTGGAACTCGCCCAGGCCCTGAAATCGCTCTTGGGCGAGCTGGGCCAGCCGTACCCCAGGCTCGATCGCCGTGACGCGCAAGCCTCGTGCCAGGAGACTGCCGGTCAGCTGACCGGTGCCACAGCCGATCTCGAGCACCTCCGCGCCTGGTCGCAAGCCTGCGAGGTCGCAGGCTAGATCGACCAGCTGCTCGGGATAGGTCGGCCGATGGCGGTCGTACTCGGCCGCGATTGCGTCGAACGCCTTGCCGCGGCTGCGCTGCAATGTTCCATCCGGCACGCTTCACAACGTAAGCGGTGCAGCCGACGGAGCGCTCGAGCGTCGACCATGTCAGGTCGTCCATGGACGACGCCTTCTCCTACGCTCGATAATCGATGTTATGTAAATAAACGAGGAAGACGGGTATCGCAGCACGCCCCCGTACGCTTGCGCCGATGCCCACGTCGAGCCCCGCCCCAAGGCCGTCGCTCGGCGAGATCGCCCGCGAGTGGACGCGAATCGGCTGCACGGGCTTCGGCGGCCCGCCGGTTCACATCGCGATGCTGCGCGCGCTGTGCGTCGAACGACGCGGCTGGCTGACCGACACGCAGTTCGAGCACGCGCTCGCCGCGACCAACCTGCTTCCCGGACCTGCCTCCACGCAGCTGGCGATCTACTGCGCCTGGCGACTGCGCGGCCCGAGGGGCGCGCTGCTCGGTGGAGCCTGCTTCATCGTCCCGGGACTGATCGCGATCCTCGCGCTGTCCGTGCTGTTCTTGGCGGGCTCGCCGCCCGACTGGGTGCGCGGCGCGGGCCTCGGCGCGGGATCCGCGGTCGCGGCGGTCGCGGCCCGCGTCGGCGGTGAGCTGGCGCTGACGATCTGGCAACGAGCGCGCGGCAGCGCTCTGCACGTGCGGATCGCGTTCTACGCGCTGGCGGGCGGTGTCGCGGCGGCGATCACCGGACCCTGGCTGGTGATCGTGCTGCTCGCGTGCGGCGCGGTCGAGCTGAGCTTGCGCGGACTGCTCGGCGAGCTGCGCGCCGCGGCCTTCAACTGGCCCCTGCTCGCCGCCGTCGGCGCCTCGGGAAGCGACTTGGGCGCGCTTTCCTGGACTGCGCTGAAGGTCGGAGCGCTAGCGTTCGGCGGCGGCTTTGTGATCGTGCCGCTGATGGAAGCCGACGCCGTCGGCCACTGGATGTCACACGCGCAGTTTCTGAACGCCGTCGCGCTTGGGCAGATTACGCCGGGGCCGCTCGTCCAGACCGTCGCGGCGGTCGGCTATGCCGAGGGCGGGATCGGCGCCGGGGTACTCGCCGCCCTGATCGCCTTCGCGCCCTCGTTCAGCTTCGTGTTGATCGGCGCACAGCGCTTTGAGCGGTTGCTCGTCGACCGGCGCATCCGAGCCTTTCTTGCCGGTGCTGCGCCGGCCACGGCGGGAGCGATCGTCGGCGCGGCGATTCCGCTCGCGCGGGCGCTAAGCGAGGACTGGCAGTACGCGCTACTTGGAGTCTCCGCGATCCTCTTGATCGCGCTGCGCCGGAGTATCGTGCTCACGCTGTTGAGTGCCGGTCTCATTGGTGCCGTGGCGGCACTGCTCGGCGCCTCGATACCGCGATAATCGCCCGCGATGGCCGGAGCCGAAGCCGCCCCCAACGAAACCGCCTCAGGGCTCAGCGGACGCACGGCCTGGGCGCGCAACCTCGCAGCGCCAGTTCGCGACTTCCTGAGTACCGAGACCGGCAGCGCGATCGTGTTGCTGGCCGCGACGCTGGCCGCGCTCGTATGGTCAAACATCCCGGGCGCCCACTACGAATCGGTGTGGACGACCAAACTGTCGATCGAGCTGGGCGGCAGCTCAATTGCAACCGACCTGCGCCACTGGGTCAACGAGGGCTTGATGACGTTCTTCTTTCTCGTCGTCGGCTTGGAGGCCAAGCGCGAGTTCGACGTCGGCGACATGCGCGAACGACGACGGCTCGCGGTCCCGGTGCTAGCGGCGCTCGGCGGCATGGCGGTGCCGGTTGGCATCTTCCTTGCCTTTAACGCCGGCGGAGCGGGCGCGAAGGGCTGGGGCGCCGCGATGTCAACCGACACGGCGTTCGCGCTCGGCGCGCTAGCGCTGCTCACACCGCAGGTTGCCACTCGCCTGCGCGTGTTCCTGCTCACGCTCGCCGTGGTCGACGACCTTGGCGCCCTTGTTGTGATCGCGACCGCCTACACCAAACACGTCTCGATGGGCCCGCTGATCGCGGCGATCATCCTTTTCGCCATGCTGCTACTGCTGCGCTTCCTCCCCGCCCTGCGCACTGAGGCCTCGGTGCTGATCGGCATTGCCCTGTGGGTCGCGATGTTCAAGTCGGGGATCGATCCCGTGATCGCGGGGCTTGCCGCGGGCCTCGTCACGAGCGCCTATCCCCCATCGCGCGAGGATCTAGAGCGCGCAACCGAGTTGACGCGCTCGTTTCGCGAGCAGCCGACGCCGGAGCTCGCGCGCTCGGCTCAGCTCGGCGTGGTCTCAGCGATCTCGCTTAACGAGCGCCTGCAGTACCAGTTGCACCCCTGGACCAGCTACGTGGTGGTCCCCCTGTTCGCGCTCGCAAACGCTGGTATCCACGTGACGGGTTCGCTGCTCGAACACGCGATCACCTCGCCGATCACTCTAGGCATCCTCGTCGGCTATGTCGCAGGCAAGCCGCTGGGGATCGTGGGTGCCTCGTGGATCGCCTCACGCCCCGCGCTGCGTGGCCCCAAGCCGCCGATCAGCTGGCCGCTGATCTTCGGCGGCGGCGCCGTAGCCGGGATCGGCTTCACGGTCTCACTGCTGATCTCGGGGCTCGCCTTTTCGGGCCAGCGGCTCGCCGAGGCCAAGCTGGGCGTGCTCGCCTCGGCGATCGTTGCCCCGCTCGTGGCAGCGGCAGTGTTCGCGATCGTCAAACGCTTGCCGACGAGCGTGCGTGCACGGCAGATCAGCCGCACGGCCGAGGATTTGATCGACCTCTCCGAGGACGTCGACCCCATGCGCGATCACATTCGTGGCTCAGAAGACGCGCCGGTGACGCTGGTCGAGTACGGCGACTTCGAGTGCCCCTACTGCGGGCGCGCGGAGCCGATCGTGCGCGAACTGCTCGCCTCATCCGAAGACGACGTCCGCTACGTCTGGCGCCATTTGCCGCTGAATGACGTTCACGGCAGCGCGCAGCTCGCGGCGGAGGCCTCGGAGGCCGCGGCCGCCCAGGGCGCCTTCTGGGAGATCTTCGAAGCGTTCCTCGGCCACCAAGACGCCCTCTCTCCGCAGGACATCTCCCGCGTAGCGCAAGAACTAGGCCTCGACGTCGAGCGTCTGTGGGCCGACGTCCGCAGCCACGAGTATGCGCCGCGCGTGGCAGAGGATGTCGCGAGCGCCGACGCCAGCGGCGTCTCAGGCACGCCGACGTTCTTCATCAACGGCCGCCGTCACTACGGCGCGTACGACATCGCCACGCTGAAGGCAGCGGTGCGCGCCGCGCGCAACCGCACGCGACTGACCGCTGCCGCGCCGTCCTAGGCCTGCTAGCAAGCTCGTTGGCAAACGAGCGCTCGCGCTACAGGATTCCCCCGGCGCGCCGACTCCATCGATATGCGGTTCGTTCCCGCAAGACTTCGCCGTGCCGCCGAGCGGCCCGCGCGCGCCACGCCCCCGCACGCCCCGCACGCCAAACGCGCCCGTGCCCGCCTGGGCCGGCACCTGACCCTTACCCAGCAGGTCGCGTTGCTGACCCTGCTGCCGATCGTGCTGCTCGGCTTCGTGCTCACGAACGTGATCGAGCGTCAGGTCGAAGCGCACAGCGTCGCCGACGCCAGCCAATCGGCGCGGCTGATTGCGAACATCGGCATCCAGCCGCGGCTGACCCCGACCGAGATCGAAAGCGGACTGACCAAAGAGCAGATCGCCCAGTTGGATGAGCAGCTGCGGGCGCGCTCGGCAAACGAGAACCTCGCGCGGATCAAGATCTGGAACGCGGGGCGCCGCGTCGTCTACTCCGACGACCACACGCTGATCGGTCGCACGCTGCCGGGAGCCGAGGACGACGAGCTCGACGGCGCGCTTGCGGGCCGGCCCGACGACGCCGAGGTGATCACGCCCGAGCGCGGCGGGGAGACCGACAGCGAGGTCGGCCTCGGTCAGCTGGTCGAGGTCTACGTGCCGCTGCGCTTCTCCGCCGCTGGACGCCCGGCGGGCGCTTTTGAGATCTATTTGAGCTACAAGCCGATCGCGACCGCGATCAGCGCCGACAAGCGCACGATCGTGCTCGTCATCGGGATCGGCCTCGCGCTGCTGTGGGCCATCCTCTTCCCGATCGTCGCCCGCGCGTCTCGACGCCTGAGCCGCCAGGCCAAGGAGAACTACGCGCTAGCCCGTCTTGACCCGCTGACCGACCTGCCGAACCGGCGGCTGTTCCTCGAGCGCGTAGAGCGTGAGCTGCGACGCGTCCATGCCCGTGGCGAATCGCTCGCCGTGCTGCTTGTGGACCTC
>DATJOE010000207.1:0-8558 GCA_035507305.1 Solirubrobacteraceae bacterium
ACGTCCCGCGAGCTTTCTCCGCGATGGAGAGCACGCGTGCGCGGTCGTAGTCCTCGCCGTACTGAAAAATGACGTTCGCGGCAATCACTTGTCGCCCCTGTGTCGCGCCCTGCCGGTGACCAGCGGCTTGACGATCGCCGGCACCGCACGCCACTTCGCGTGGGCGAGCCGGTCCACCTCCAGCCCGCGCGCCTGGATCAACTCGACCGTCGCCCGGTTGCACCGGCACCCCTCGGCGAACCGCTGCCAAGGACCAGCGAGCCGGTCCTGCCACGCGGCGAGCCTCGGCGACTCAGAGCGGACGTGCTCGATGAAGAGGAGCTGCCCGTCGGGCCGAAGAACGCGAGCGATCTCCCGCAGTGCGACATCGGGCGAGTCCACGGTGCAAAGCACGAGCGTCGAGACGACCGTGTCGACTGAGTCGTCGTCGAACGGCAAGCGTTCCGCGGGCGCCCCGATCACTTGCGCGTCTCGTCCCCTGCGGCGAACCTTCCGCGCCAAGCGCTTGCGCATCGGCGCCTCGGGCTCGGTGAGGATCAGCTCCTCCAGGTCTTCGGGATAGTGCGCCAGGTTCAACCCGGTACCGCTGCCGAGCTCGACTGTCCGCCCGCGAGCGTGGCGCAGCAGCTCCTTGCGACGGCCTCGCATCCCTGTCAGCTCTCCGATCCACAGGGAGGGCTCGTAGATCGCGGCGAACGCGCGGGCCCACGGGTCGGGCGATGAGGGCGCCGCGGCTGACCGCGGCGCTGATGGTGATGTTGTCTGTACGTTGATTTTGGTCATGGTCGCGACGATACGGGCGTCCGTGCCGGCCCGCATCGCCTGCCGAGGCCATCTTCGCCGGATGGCCCGTGCGGGCCATCGGCCTCAGATCAGGCCCAAGCGCGCGGCCTCCGCAACCGCCGCGGCACGCGAGCCGCGGCCGAGCTTGTGCCGGATGTTCGCGACGTGGCGGTGCACCGTGTGCTTGCTGAGCACGAGTTGCTCCGCGATCTCCTGCTCGCTCAGTCCGGCCGCGACGAGCGTGAGCACCTCGCGCTCGCGCCGGGTGAGCAGCGCCGCCGCCGGCTCGGCCTCGACTCTCTCCCGATCCGCCGCCGGCGCGAGCGCCGAGCGCAGCGCGCGGGCGACGGGCTCCGCCTCCCCTATCCACGGCATATGGGCGCGGCCCTCGAGCGCGATCAGCCTCGCCCCCGGAATGCCCGCCGCCAACGCCCGTCCCTGCTCGTAAGGAATCGCCCGGTCTGCGCGCCGGTGCACGACGAGCGTCGGCGCGCGCACCCGCTCGAGCTCGCCGCGCACATCGAAGCTGTAGATCTGCTCGAGCAGCGCCGCGGCCGTCTCCGCGCTCGCCGCCGCGCGCTGAACGCTCACGAAGCGCTCTCGCTCCTGGGCGTCCGCATCGCCGATGAACACGTCAGCCAGAACGCGTGAGCCAAGACCCCAGTGCGAGCGCACCGCCGCCACCAGCGCGTCGCGGACCTCGGCGGGCGCAATCGCCTCGCCCTCCGCATACGCGCCATACAGCAGCAGCCGCTCGACGCGCTCCGGGAAGCGCGCCGCGAACGCGATCGAGGCGCAGCCCCCCGAGGACCCGCCGACGAGCGCAACCCGCTCCAGGCCCAGCTCGTCCAGCACGGCTCCCAGCAACGCGACCTCACTCTCGAGCGTCCGCCCGCGCGGCTCGACGTCGCGATCGGACATGCCCACACCCGGACCGTCGTAGCGCACGAGCAGGTGCCCCTCTGCCACGGACTCCCAGAACGACCGGTACGCCGCGTCGCGCCAGTTCAGCTCCACGTGGCTCGCCCACCAAGCAGGCATCACCAGCGCCGGCCCTCCCCCACTCACCGCATACGCCACGTCGCCATCGCCGAACCGCAGGAACCGGATCTCCGCGTCGCGCCCCACGAGCTGCGACGCTACAGCGGCCGAAGGCCCGACGCAATGCCTGAGACCCGTAAGAGATGAGACGCGAGACGCACGGTCGCTGGCCGCTGCTCGCCGCCGCCGGAGCGCTGCCAGTATCCGCGCTCGCGATCCGTCGCCCGGCTCTCCGGCCGTGGGCTGCGCTCCTGCTGCATCAAACCGAGGAGTGGGTCTGGCCCGGGGGGTTCCTGCCATGGATCAACCGCGAGGTCCTCGGCTCGCGCGAGGACGAGTTCCCGCTCGACCGTCGGCTCGGGTTCGCGATCAACGTCGTTCTCGGCTGGGGGTCCAGCCTCGCGGCCGCGGCCGGCCCCAGGGGAGCCGCACCAGCCGCACTGCTCTACTCCTCCAACCTCGGCAACGTCGCGCTGCACGTCTCCTGGGCAGCGCGTAACCGGCGCTATGACCCAGGAGTCGTCACCGCCGTCGCCACGCTTGCGCCGACCGGCGTCGCGGGACTCAGATCGCTGTCGAGCGACGAGCGCGTCCCGCGCAGCGCTGTGTGGAGCGGGATCGCGGCAGGCTGCGCGGCATCCGTGCTCCTGCCGCAGCTTCTCAGGCGCCGGGTCCGGGGAAAGGCCCGGCGCTGAGCCACCTCATTGGCCTGCGCTCAAGAACGCTTCGTACACCATCGTCGGGTTCAACTGTCGGGCAGCCGGAGCGCGACACTCGGAACACAGCCGAATGCGTACGAGCGGCCCACGACGCCCACTGTTACGGATTTGCGCGATGGGTTGACTTCAGATCTTTGACACGTATAGCTTGGGCGAACAAGCCAGTCACCAACATATGAGGAGGCTGTGATGGTCACGCGTAGGGGGGGTCGGCCTCGCGCCGACAAGTTGACCGGCATCTCGCGGCGGTACGTGAAGGGGGCAAGCGTGACCCGCACGCTGCTCGTGACCGCGCTGTGCGCCCTGGCGCCGGCCCTGACCCTGATCTGGGGAGTGGCCGCCGCGAGTGCCACCGAAGGGACGGCGGCAGTGAGCTGGGGAGAAAATCTGCAGGGCCAGTTCGGCACGTTCTACCGCACTAACTCCGAGGCGCTGCCGATTGGCGTCGAAGAACTCGGGAACATCACCTCGATCGCCACGGGCGGCAGCATCGACTTGATGCTGCTTGAAAACGGCACGGTGCGAGCCGCGGGCGACGATCAGGAAGGCCAGCTCGGCGACGGCGAATGGGAGGCCACCTGGGAACGGGGTCTCAACCACGTGACGGTCAGCGAAGCGAGCGGTCCGCTCACGAACGTCAAGCAAGTCGCCGCGGGCAACGCACACGCGATGGCGCTGCTGGAAAACGGCACGGTGAAGACTTGGGGCACGAACCAGAACGGGAACCTCGGCAACGGCACCTCGGGCTTCGAATACGCAGCCGAAGAAGAACAGCACCGGCCGAAAACGGTCACAGATCTGCAGGAAGAACCGGTCGAAGTGGTGGGTATCGCCTCCGGCGCCGGGTCTGATTTCGCGCTGATGAGCGATGAAACGCTACGCGCATGGGGCGGTGACGAGGAAGGCGAACTCGGCATCGACCTCAAAGGATGCAAAAAAACCAAACCCGAAGCGGAAGCTGAAGTCTGCGAATCGCTTGGCTTCCTGTGCCACGGCGAGATCATCGAACTATGTAGCCCACATCCCTTGCCGGTGATGGATGGCGCACACGAGCTCGAAGAAGTCGTGGAAGTCGCGGCCGGCGGTAACGCCTCATATGCACGCCTCAAAACCGGCGAAGTCAAGTCCTGGGGCGTGAACTTGAAGGGCCAACTCGGCACGGGCGAATCGACCAAAAACAGCAGGCTCTCGCCCCCGAAACTCGTGAAGATGGGCGGCGAAACGCTGACCAACGTCAAGGCGCTCGCCGCGGGCTACAACCACGCCCTCGCAATCCGCGAAGGCACCGAAGGCCGCGAAGTAGTGGGCTGGGGAAGCAACGAAAAGGGGCAGCTCGGCAAATGGCCGGCCGAAGGCGAAGAATGTGCCCACAACCCCTGCTACACGACGGCTGTCCCGATCCCCGGGCTGCCCAGCGGGGAACCTGAAGCGATCGCGGCCGGCAACGGCTTCAGCCTCGTGTTGATCAACCACAAAGTGTGGGCGGTCGGCTCCAACTCGAACGGAGCCCTCGGCAATGGTGAAACGAAAGGACCCGAAGACTGTCGCACGGCAGAAGAAGTCGAAGCGAAAGTGGAAAGTAAATGGTGCGACCGCACGCCGGCAATGATCACGATGCCAGGGCCGGTGCGGAAGATCGGTGCGCAGGGCTGGCACTCCACGGCGCTGCTCGAAACCACAACGCCGCCGGAACCGCAGATCACGCGGACGGCCGGAAAAGAAAGCCTGACGTTCTCATGGTCGGCCGCCTACACGCTGGAAGCTCAGAAACTGAGCTACCGGCCCTTTGAACGGCCGGAATTCGAAGGCGAAGCCTCGGGCACCGGCGTACCGCCGGAAAACGGAGCGCCGTTCAATACAGTGCGCCCGCACGCCTCGCCCCAGCTCGATGCGGAGGTGGGCGACACGGTGAAAGTCAGCGGGAAAACCGGTACATGGACCGGTGAACCGGCACCAACGCTCGCAATCAAATGGCAGCGCTGTGCGGCAGCCGCCGAACCGCAGTGCAATGACATCAGCGGTGCGACGGGCGAAACGTACACAATCACCAATTCGGACCTCGGCGACACGATCCGCGTGAAGGTGACCGGGACAAACGAACATGGATCGGCGACGGCCTACTCGCCACCGACCGAAGAAGTCAAGCCCGAAGGGTCGACCAAACAGACGAACGCGGAAAACGTCTCGATCAAAGGGAAATCGACCCTGACGTTTAACAAATACGAAGGCGCGAAACTCTCGTCACGGCGCCCCTACGAAGTGAAAGTCAACATCGGAGCAATTCCACGGACAACGGTGATCTGGCCGCTGCCATAGTTGCCCGCCCAGGCGCGGGCATCGTAAGCACTAACTCGGGGCGGGACGCCGTTAGCGTCCCGCCCCGAGCGGCATCTCGACATTGACGTCAGGAACCGCTGTTCACGAGTGCCTGATAGGGCCGGCAGGGCTCGTTGCGCAGACTCGGGCACGCGGGCAGCCCCGTAGGCACGCTCACGTTCTTGACGATCGGGAGCGTAACGTCCGAAGGCATCGTCGGTGAGAAGGCGATCGACTCCAACGCCGTGGCGCCTTCGGGCTTCGTGTGCTCGAAGGACCAGATCGGCTGCGTCCCGTTCGGCGCGGAGATCGTGACCCTGACGCGCGAGCCCGCGCGGTAAGCGTGGCCCTCGAAGTACAGCGGAATCGTCACCGGTACGTATTCGTTTGCGGGCATCGGTTCCACGTCGGATGCGAGCATCGTCGAGATCGGCTGCAGCAGCGTCGGCTTCTGCTTGAGGATGTTCTTCGAGCTCGTCGCGAGCTTGCGCTCGCTCGCCCGGATCCAGCCATTCTGGACGAAGGTCTCGTTGCCGTCGGGGCGCACCTCGCTGACGGTCGCCTGCAGGTCGACATCCGGACTGGAGGACTTCACCCACAGGTGGACCGCTCCGCCGCCGACCGCGACCGCATCGCTCGCGAGTGGCGCGGATACATATGACACCGCGGAGCCCGCGGGCGGCTGCACCCAGTTCCATTCCCACTGCGAGGCGTTGCCCCAGAGCCCGCCCGAGCCCGTCTTGGGCCCGAAGTCCGTCGGCGGCGTCGCTTTCGCGTCGGAGGTGTAGGAGTCGCTTCCTTCGCCGCCCGGCTGCTGTTCGCCAAGCGTCCCGTTCGGCCCCAGGTACCAGGTGCGCGCCTTCGTGCCGGGGATTGGGAACTTGGCGAAGGACTGTTCGAAGCCGGGATAGGGGTCGCCGGCCGTGGTGCTGCCAGTGGGCGAAGTCCCCGCACCGTTGTCGAACAGCACCCTGATCTCGGGTAGTTTTTCAAACGCCGCCAACGCCGATTCATACGTCGGCTGCAATTGGATCGGGTCCGAGGGAAGCGTGACAAGATCGGTTTTCGGCAGCCCCATCGCTTCGTCGTAGACGACTGGAGCAGTTGCTTTCACCACCGCCGAGTTGACGATCGGCGCCTGATGAGCAACGTACAGCTCGAGGAAGTCAT
Source organism: Solirubrobacteraceae bacterium (assembly GCA_035507305.1). Lineage (GTDB taxonomy): Bacteria > Actinomycetota > Thermoleophilia > Solirubrobacterales > Solirubrobacteraceae > Palsa-744. Next base: position 6,030 of record DATJOE010000207.1, read on the forward strand.
ACATTCGATTGTAAGTCTCAGGGTCGAGCGAGTCGATGTGGGCGCCGTTTGTAAAGGTGAACCACTTCTTGTCGGTTCCGGTGAGGTGCTGCGCCAGATCGGCACAGTGGCCACCGGTCTGCTCGTCCTCCCACTGACATGCCATGAAGGTCGGCACGTCGATCTTGTGGACGAACGTCACGGGGTCGAGTTCGTCTGCGACCGCCGGGTTGTAGGTCGAGTTCGCTTCGATCTTTTCCATCAGGTTCGCGGCCTCGCCGTGCAGCGCTTGATTGGCCGCACAGGTCTGATCGCCTTCTTCGATCTGCTTCGTCGCCCATGCCTGCCCGTGGCCGGGGCTGGCGGGTTCGGCGTTCTGCTGTCGCTCCGCGGCCCATTCCACGGCGAACCCGTCGTTGCGGATACCACCTGGGTAGAGCGTCGTCGCCGTAGCATCGATCACCGACAGCGGTGCGATCGCGGCAAGGTCCGGCGGGCGCAGCTGCGCCGTGAACAGCTGGCTGATCCCACCATAGGAGATCCCCATCATCCCGACCCTGTGGCCGAGCACCCACGGCTGGTTCGCGATCGTCTCGATCACGTCATAGCCGTCGAGGTTCTGCAGCTTTTCGAAGAAGTCGTAGGCCCCGCCCGAGCAGCCGGTCCCGCGCATGTTCACGTCGACCACCGCAAAGCCCATCAAGTTCGCGAGGATCGCGATCCCGTTTTCGGGGCCCGCCGGGTTCGCATAGCCGTAGCCGGAGTACTCGATTAGCGTCGGGTACGGCGGCGTGTAGCTCAACGCCGGCAAACCGAACTGCGAGAACGACGGAAGGTGGATACTCGACGGCACACCCGGCTCGCCCGCCGGAGCTGTCGGCGGGTGGACGTCGATCGACAGTTCCGTGCCATCGCGCGTCTTCAGATACGTGTAGCCGCTTTCGGGGATCGATTGGCTGCTGTAGATTTCGGGGTCCCACGGCGCTGCTGCATCCGAGTGAACCGTGATCGGTTCAGAGGCTTCACCCGTGGAGAGGACGCGAACCTGGTAGCGCTTGCCCGGCTTCACATTGCGGAACAGCAGCCCACCGAGCGAGTCCGCGTTCTGCGTGGACACCGTCGCGCCTTTCGCGTTCAACAGCGACGCTTCGGCATTGGCGCCCAAGCCCGTGACGTCGACTTGTTCCACGCTCCCCTGCACGGTGAGCGCAGACGCACCGCTCGCAGCCGCCGCCAAGACGACGAGCGCCACGAACATCGAGGCGACGCTCATCAGCGTCGCCTTACGCCTGCCCACATCACGCACGACCCGACGAACTGCGCCCACGCCACCGCTGCTCAACATCCCCACCCCACTTGCACGCTCGCGAAACTTGGTCACTTGCCCGGACCGGTCCCCTGCCCCGGCACCAGTACGAATGGGCAGCTATATACCCACGTGTTCACAAGATGAAACGGAACGCTCCGGCGCCTTAGGGGAACCGCTGTGCCCAAGGCTCGCGCTCGACCCCCACGGCGTTGATCACGTAGGAGATCAGCCTGTACCAGCCAGCGACGACCACCAGCTCCAGCAGCTGATCCTCGCGAAACCGCGCCGCAAGCCGTGTCCAAAGGCCATCGGGGATCGTGTTTGTCTCATACAGCTCGTCGGCCGCCGTGATCAGCTGCGCGTCGTCGTCTTCCCAAGCGGGGTCGTCAGCTGCGCCCCGCGCCGTCGCTGCGATCTGCTCGTCGCTTAGCCCGAGTGCTCGCGCGAACGCGACGGCGTGAACGCCCCACTCGTACTCAGCCCCCGCTCGCGCGCATGTGCGCAGGATCAGCAACTCGCGCTCGCGTGGGTCGAGACGCGGGTGTCCGAGCAGCCCGGCGCCCAGCGGGCGCATCCGAGAAAAGAGACCGTCGTGCACCGCGAGCGTGCGAAACAGCGCCAGCGGCTCGACCGCCGCTCCCGGCGGCATCCACTTCGCGAGCATCTCCGCAGTCTCGGGCTCGTATGGCGCTTGCAGTGGGGCGATCCGGGGCTCGGGCATCGGCTAACCTTTCGCTTCGATATCCAAAGCAAGGAGTCTAGCTTCTGTTTTCGCAGCGCTCAAGCGAGGGGCGATCGGATAGAAAAGAGGAGGCCCGACGAGATGCCGACTCACCGTCGCCCGGCGGATCGTCGGCACCCCGCGTACCCGTACCCGGCAGGGCCGCCCGCGGCTCGCGCAGCGGTCGCCCGATCATGGCCCTGTTCGACCTGCTCGGCCGGCGCTGGACGCTTCGCGCGCTGTGGGAGCTGCGCAGCGAGCCGCTTACGTTCCGCGAGCTACAGATCCGCTGCGGCGGGATCTCATCGAGCGTGCTGAACCAGCGCCTACGAGAGCTCCGCGCGGCCGGCATCCTCGAGCGGGAGCGCGGCACGGGCTACCAGCTCACGCACGAGGGCAAGGCGCTGCTCGATGCTCTGGTGCCGCTGCAGGACTGGTCCGAGCGCTGGGGCGAGCGGGCCTAAGCTCGGGCTTTCTTTTCCTTTTTGTATTTGAAGCGGTCGCCCTTGACGATCAGGCT
>DATJOE010000208.1:0-5889 GCA_035507305.1 Solirubrobacteraceae bacterium
CGATCGGCTCGCCGCGCTGGCTAACGAGATCGATCCTCAGCGCATCGACGTCTCGCGCGAGCCCGTGCCCTTTGAGCAGATCCCTACTGAGCTCGCGGCCTCGCACATCGGGGTCGTGCCCACGCTTCATGATCACTTCACCGAGCTACTACTGCCGGTCAAGCTGCTCGAGTACGTTCACATGGGTCTACCCGTCGTCGCCTCGCGGCTCCCGGGTATCGGCGGCTACTTCGGCCCGAACGAGCTCGTCGAGTTCGATCCCGGCGACGTAGACGATCTCGCGCGCGCGGTGCAAGCGCTCTGTGCCGACCCTCATGCGGCCCACGTACGGGCCGTCGCCGCGACCGAGCGTCTTTCTGAGATCACTTGGGAAAGCCAGCGTGCTCGCTACCTGCGCCTGGTTGATGGTCTCGCTGGCGCGCGCGACGCGGCACGCTGATGCGGAGCGACGCGGCACGCTGATGCGGAATTGGGTGTGCTGATGCGGCGCCGGCTCAGGCCACGAGTGCCGCGGCGCGGCGATCCTCGCCACTGCCGTCGCTCGCCGTCGCGCCCGCGCCGCCCACGTGGTCAAGTGCCTCGCGTGCGACCCGCTCGGCCATACCGACGACGGACTCGCCGTTGAGCAGGCGCGGGTAGATCTGGCTCGCGGAGGCAAGGCCGAGGCCATCGACCCCGGGCCAGATTGGCGCGACGCGGGGCTCGTGATCGAGCGCGTGAACGGGCTCGACGAGCGGGGCACGCTGTACGGTCCAATCGACGACGTCCTCGTGGCGGAAGTCGGGCGCAAGGCGCGCGAGCATTGCGGTGAAGCGGTCGTAGATCGAGCGGTCGTCCTCGCTGAACTCGGGTGCGGACGGATCGCAGTACTTCGGCAGGTAGGCCAGGCGCAAACCGTCAGTGTGCTCGGTGCCGACGACGTGCGAGGTCTCAACCACGGTGGTGATCGGGGTCTCCTCGCAGATGTTCACCGAGTAGTAGGGCGTCAGCGAACGGCGCAGCTTTAGCACCAGGCAGACCACGCCGAGGTAGCGCTCGGGGTAGGCGCTGAGCAGCGGCTGCAGGTCCGCGGGCAGCAGGTGACGTAGCGCGGGCGGCTGGAGCGTGGAGATCGTGAGGTCGAAGCGCTCCTCCTCGCCGTCGACGAGCACGCCGCTGACGCCGCCGCGCTCGTCGCGCAGCAGCCCTTCGACGCCGGCGCCCAGCCTCACGTCGACGCCAAGCTCTTCGGCTCGCTCAGCCGCGGCGAGCACGAGATGTTCGTGTCCGCCCTTCAGACAGCCCATCTTCTCGCCTTCCCCGCCCCCTCCGTCGCGGGCGGAGCGCATGCGGTTCGTGCGCGCCCACAGATACGTGGCAGGCAGCTCTGAGTGACGCGAGTCAAAGCGCGAGTTCAGCAGCGGGCGCCAGATGCGCTGGACGAGCTCACGCCCACAGTGGCGGGTCAGCCACTCTTCCAGAGGCTTGCTCTCCAGCGCTTTGTAGTCGCGGCGCAGCTGGCAGTAAAGGACAAACCAAGCCAAACGGGCCCGTGCGATCGGCGATAGCGGGGTGAAGCGCAGGAAATCGCCGATGCCGTTGAACGGGCGCATTTCGCCATCGATGTAGAAGCCCACGCCGACGGGGGTAAAGCTCAGCTGCTCGCTCAAGCCCAGCTCCTCGGTCAGCGCGATCATACGCTCGTCCGAGGGGACGATCACGTGGTAGAAGCGGTCGACGCGGTGGCCGGAGAAGTCCATCGAGCCTGCGAGCCCACCAGGGGTGGGTGCGCGCTCGAGCAGCGTCACGTTCGCGCCGGCCTGCGCCAGGCGCAGCGAGAGAACGGTGCCGAGGATGCCGGCGCCGACGACGCCGATCCGCGGACCGCTCGTCCCCTGTGTCGGGGCGGCGCTCATCGTCCTCCGGCGACCGCGCGCAGCTGCGGGCGCTGCTCGGCCGAAGGCGCGGCCTCTGCGCTCGCCAGCGGCGAGATCGGCGGCGGCTGGATGCGCCCGACGAGGTGTGCGGCCATCAGCCGCCCATAGGCCATGACCGTCGGGCGCAGGCTCATCTTCGAGACGCCCAGGCGGCGCGACCAGTCGTTGGTGGTGGGCACCTCGGTTACCTCGGCGCCCGCGTTGTAGAGCTTAAGCAGCAGCTCGACGTTCGCGGCGAAGCCAGGCTCGCGCACGAGCAGGTACCCGTAGGTCTCGGCAGCGCGCCGCAGTGTGCCGGCGCGGTAGACGCGATACAGCGAGGACAGCGTGTGGATCTGCTGCAGCCCGCCCGCGTAGCGGAACACGTTGGAGACCGCCTTGGACGCGGCCAGCCGCCATGGCTCCACGCCGAGGATACGCCCGCCGGGCGCGTACACAGAGGCAAGCACCACGTCGTTGCCTTCATCGAAGCGCTGCAGCATGCGCGGCAGGTCGCTGAGGTCTGAGGTGTTGTCGGCCTCAAGCGTGACGATCGCGTCGTCATCCTGGGACTCGCCGAGCGCGGCGCGCAGGCCAGAGTTGATCGCGGTGCCCAAGCCGCGGTTGACGCCGTGGCGCACGATCGCGAGGTGCATCGAGTCGCGGTGCGCCGCGATCTCCTCGGAGGTCCCGTCGGTCGAGCCGTCGTCGACGAAGATCACCTTTGCGCCGAGTTCGCGCGCGACCGGAGCGAGGTCGGCCATCAGATTCGGGATGTTCTCGCGCTCGTTGTATGCCGGTATGACAAAGCGAATCATGGTTCCTCCTAGGCGGCTACGCGGATCGGCCGGGCAACCGGCGTGTCCAGCAGGGTCACGGGACGTGAATGTGCGGCTGAGTCGCGCACGGCGAGCGCAGCGGCCAACGCGCTGCAGCCTTCCTGTGCGGTCATCGGCTCGACGGTGTCGTCGATCACGCAACGGGCGAACGCTTCGAGCTCGGCTTGCAGCGGCTCCACGCGCGGGAGAGCAAAGCGGATCGCGGCGCCGACGGCGTCACCGCGCAGGCGGGCGAACTCGCTCCACTCTACGGGTGTGCCGGAGGACTCGGTGAACCAGACGTCCTGCTCCAGGTAGGAGGCCTTCAGCATCCCGCCCTCGCCGATCACCGTCATCTCGCGGCGCTTTTCCGGGGTCAGCCAGTTGACGTCGAGTAGTCCCAGGGGGCCGTCGTCACCAAAGCGCAGGAAGCACGCGATCATGTCCTCCTGCGTTGGGTGAACGCAGCGGCTGCCGTCGGCATAGATGCTCGTGATCTCGCGTCCCAGCACAAACTGCATCAGGTCGAGGTCGTGCGTGGCGAGGTCGACCGCGACGCCGGTGTCCTGAATTCGCGCTGGCAGCGGACCGACGCGCGTGGCGTGCGCGCGGAACACGCGGCCGATGCGACCTTCGGCGATCAGCTCCGCGAGCTTGCCGACCGCGGGGTTGAAGCGCTCGACGTGGCCAACCATCAGCTTGACGCGCGCGAGGCGCGCGGCGGCCGCCATGCGCAGGCCGTCCTCGAGCGCCGTGGCGATCGGCTTCTCCACGAACACGTGCTTGCCCGCGGAAATCGCGTCCAGGCCGATCCGCGCGTGGTGCTCGGAGGGGGCGCAAATGCAGACGGCGTCGATGTCCGCGCGCTCGAGCATCGCCTGGTGGTCGGCGAACCACTCGATCGGCCGGCGGCCGATGCGGCCGCGGGCCACCGACTCGTCGGGGTCGGCGATCGCGACGAGTCGTCCCGCCGCGATCCGCTCCCAGGTCTCGACGTGGTAGGCGCCCATGCGACCGACGCCGATCAATCCGACACGTAGCTCGCTCACAGCGTCACCTCGACTTTTTGCTCGTGGTCTGGGACGGTCTCCAGTTCGGCCCCGGTCCGCCCGTCCGCGGTCGCGAGCACGAAGTCGGCGACGATCTGTGCGATTCGCTGACCGGCCTGGCCGTCGCCGAAGATCGGTGGGCGCTCGCTGGGCAGCGGCCGTGCGAGCGCTTGCGCGAACGCGTCGGCGTCGATCCCGACGAGGGTGTTCCAGCCGGTCTGGACCGTCTCGGTCCACTCGGTCTCCTCACGCAGCGTCACGCAGCGCACGCCCCACATGTAGGCCTCGCGCTGTACTCCGCCGGAGTCGGTCGCGATCGTTTGCGCGCCGCGCTCGAGCTCGAGCATGCGCGTGTAGGGCACCGGCTCGATCAGGTCGATGTTCGCGGGCACCTGTAGTTTCCACTCGGCCAGCCGTGCGCGGGTGCGCGGGTGCAGCGGGAAGATCACCTGCCAGGGCGAGCGCGCCAGACACGCGAGCACCGCGGCGAGACGTTGCGGGTCGTCGGTGTTGTAGTTGCGGTGGATCGTCGCCAGCAGGTACTGGCCACCCGCGGGCTCGACGGTTGGGCGCGCACGTTCGAGCGTGTCGCACAGCGGGTCACCCGTCACGTGGATCTCGCCGTTCACGCCCTCGGCTTCAAGGTTCTCGCGCGCGCCCTGTGTGGGGGCGAGCAGCAGCTGGGAAAGCCGGTCGGTCTCGACGCGGTTGTACTCCTCGGGCATCTCTGCGCGGTGTGAGCGCAACCCGGCCTCGATGTGCACGAGCGCGACTCCGGCGTCGGCGGCGGCAAGCGCGCCCGAAAGCGTCGCGTTCGTGTCGCCCCGCACGATCACCGCGTCGGGTCGCTCGTGATCGATCAGCTCGAGCAGTCGCGTGCGTCCGAGCTCTACCTGCTCCCCGCGCGGGCGCGATCCCACGGCCAGGTTGTGCTGCGGGCGCGGCAGCCCCGCGGCAGCGATCTGGCTCTCGGACATCGCCTCGTCGTAGTGCTGGCCGGTGTGTACGAGGATCTCCTCGGCAAAGCTCGCGAGCGCACGCGAGATCGGCGCGGCCTGGATGATCTCCGGGCGCGCCCCGACGACCGATAGCACGCGCGGACGGGGAGCCGACTCAGGGTTGAGGTGTGAACTGACCGGGCGCATCGAACAGGTTCTTCACGCGGCGGTCCGCTCTCGGGGAAGGGTCAGCGAGCAGGGCATCCCGCCACGGTGCAGCGAGATTTCCGCGGCCTCGACGGCGGCGACGATCTCGATGCCCAACTCGGCGTTCGAGCGTGGTTCCTCACCGCTGCGCACCGAGCGGGCGAAGTCCTGCAGCTCCAAGCGCAGCGGCTCCTGCGGCTCGATCCGCGGGATCACCACGTCGCCCGTGCGGTAGATCAGCTGGTGCTCGCCGAAATTCGCGGGCGCCGGCGGGAAGAAGTCCATGCCGCGGTCATACACGCGGACGGGTTCGTCGGAGGCGGTGTCGTCGTACTGCACCATCCGCTGGCTGCCCACGACGATCATCTGGCGCACCTTGCGTGGCGCCAGCCAGGAGATCTGCACGTTGGCGCTCTGCCCCGTGGCGAACCTCAGCGTGAGGAAAGCGGTCTCGGGCACGCCCTGCTGGAACACGCTGCTGCCCGACGCCGCGACCTCGACCACCGGCTGATCCAGCCAGTACAACAGGATCGAGAGGTCATGCGGGGCGAGGTCGCAGAGGACTCCGTCGCTGTTGTACTTGCCCAGGTTCATGCGCGAGGAAGTCACGAAGTGCAGCTCGCCCAGGACGCCGTCGCGGATCAGGTCCCGCACCGCGTTGACCGCGGGGCTGTAGATGAACGTGTGGCCGGGCATTAGCAGTCGATCGCGGGCGGCTGCCAGCTCGGCGAGCCTCTGCGCCTGCACGAGGTGCGTGGCGAGTGGCTTCTCGACCAGCACGTGCTTGCCGGCTTCCAGAGCCATGCGGGCCAGCTCGTAATGGGTCTTAGGCGGCGTGGCGATAACGACGGCCTCGATCGAGTCATCGGCGAGCAGCTCGGCGAGCTCGGTGACGGCCGGCACGTCGGGGTGACGCTGGCGGAACAGCTCGTGCTGTGCGCTGTCGCGATCGCATAGCGCCGCGAGCGAGAGCTCGGGGCAC
>DATJOE010000209.1:0-28263 GCA_035507305.1 Solirubrobacteraceae bacterium
CGCGCTTGCGGGGCTTGTTCCCTTCGGCGTCGGCGCGCCGGTGGGAGTGGGCGCAGGTGCTGGCGCGAGCCCTACCGCGCGACCGGCATCGAGGCGTCCGCCGCTCTCGACCTTGCCCGCCAGGCTGGGCAAAAGATAGGCAGAGTCGAGGATGCGCTGCTTCACTTCCGTCGCCGACAGTGCCTGGTCCACCGACAGGACGAGCGCCGCGGTTCCTGTCACATACGGCGCCGCCATCGAGGTGCCGTAGTCGATTTCGTACTCGGACGGTGCGCCGGTGTAGCTTCTTAGTACGGGAACGCACTGCACGGAGAAGTCGTCGAGATACGCTCCGTCGCTGACGCCGAGCTCGTCGCTCAGGAGGCTGAACCGGAAGGCCCCGTCGGAGCGACCCTCGAGCGGTGCGAGGTCGAAGTACTGCTTCTCGTAGCCTGCGCTCGTGCCCGTGAGCGCGGGCTCTGTGTCGTCGATCCCGTCGGGCTGGATCTCTCCGAGTAGGTAGTCACCAGATCCGAGGGCGGTGTCAGCGTGAACCACGACGGCGCAGTCCTTGTGTCCGATCAGGTCCAGCGATCGCTGCGCATAGGTGTAGTCGTCGTTTGAGTAGTTTGCGAACGGCGAGTCGGTAAGGCTGAAGACGCCGTGCAGCGGGTTCTGGATTGTGCGGTCCCAGCTGCCCGAGGTGGTCCACCGCCCGCTGAGCGACGTCTCGAACCCATCTTCGTACAGGGTTTCGGTCGGGCCCCAACGGAGGAACGTGCTCTCGATATTCGTCCCGGGGGCGGCGAGGTCGACGCCCGGCCCGTAGTTCGAGAAGCTTGCGAGCCGATCGTCTTGGTCGGTCGCTGCCACGCAGATAATGTTCGGCTCCGGGTCAGTGCATGGGAAAGTCGGGGAGCTGTTCGTGCTCAGGCCGTCGTTGCCGGCGATCGCCACGAACAGCGTGTCCGGCGCCGCGGCGATCGCTTCCTCCTCGGCCTGGCAGTGGACGTAGCTATAGATGCTCACGTTCACGACTCGTGCACCGGCTTCCGCGGCGTAGGACAGCCCCGCGGCGACCGTCGCGCAAGTGCCCGTGTTCAGGTTGTTGAGCACGCGAACCGGCAGGATCGAGGCATTCCAATCCACACCGCTGACGCCCAATCCGTCATCGCCGCGCGCGCCGATAATGCCGGCCACATGCGTGCCGTGACCGTAAGCGTCTGAGGGATCGGCGTCGTTCTGGACGAAGTCCCAGCCGCCCGGGGCGATGTTCGGAGCGAGGTCCGGCGAGTCGAAGTTAATACCCGAGTCCACGACGCTGACGAGCACGCTGTGCGAGCCCGTCGAGCGTTCCCACGCGGCCGTGGCGTCGATGTCATCACCGGCTGTCCCGGCTTCACCGTTCACGCTCTGGCCGGTGTTCTGGAGCGCCCACTGCTCGCCGAACATCGGGTCGTTCGGTAGCGAGCCACCTTGCTGGTAGGAGTTCGGCTCGGCCCAGGCGATGGACGGATCGGTGGCAAGGTCGCGGGCGACTTGCACAACGTTTGAGCCGGCTGGCAGTTGCAGTAGCTGCACGCCCGAGATAGGCAGCGTTCGCAGTGTCCTAGCGCCACGCGATCCAAGCGCGCGGGCGCGCGAGGAAGCGCTAGTGCCCGCGCGAAACTTGACGACCAGCTCGTGCGGGGCGTATCCGCGCAGATTCGTTGGCTGCCCGAAGGGGCCGGCTGCGGCGTGCGCAGGTACAGACCAGATGAGCGCGGCAGCGCATCCAAGCGATGCGACTGCGAGGCGGCATATTCGCGCGGCGCGGCTAGGAACAAAGCTGTGGGTGGGAGCCGGTGTTCTCATGTCAGCCACCGTAAGTGCCGCCCTTGAACAGATCCTTGACACGCCCTCCACGTCTCCGGCTTAGGATCAGCGCGTGGGGGCAACGGCCGCACCTGGCCTGATCGCGCGGCCACGGCTTGCGCGAACGCTCAGCGACGCGTTCGACGTCGGCTCGGTCGTGCTCGTGGCGGGTCCGGGCTACGGCAAGACGCTTGCCCTCGAGGGAGCGCTGCGGTTGGACGAGCGGCGCTCACTGTGGATCTCCTGCGGCGCGTCTCGGGGCGAGGCTGCGCGAATCTTGATGGCAGTTATCGAGGGGCTCAGAACTGTGGTTCCTGGCGTCGCGGACGTTGTGGGCGACCGGCTGGCGGCAGGAGCGGAGGCGGTCGACGTGCATAGCGCGAGCGCCGCGCTACTGCCGGAGCTCGAGCACCTGCTCGTGGAGCCGCTCGCGATCGTGTTCGACGATGCCGAGGAGTTGGAGGACGCTGGGGAGGCCCTGGCGTTTCTGGACCGGTTGCTCGCTCTGCGCGCTTCGCCGTTGTCCGTCGCCGTGGCCACTCGGCGGCCTCTCGATCTGAAACTCGCCAAGCTGCGCGCTGCCGGCAGGCTGTTGGAGCTTGGTCCGGGAGAGCTCAGCTTCTCGGCGCAGGAGTGCGCCGAGCTTCTCGGCTTGCGCCATGGGCAGGTGCCTAGCGACGAGGAGGTGGAGGCCGTAGTCGCGGCGAGCGAGGGCTGGCCCCTCGGCGTCGCGCTCACGAGCCTCGTCGGCACGCACGGTGCTGCGATCGAGGCGATCCCGCACGAGGGCCTCTTTGACTACCTGGCCGAGGAGGTCCTCGACCGCCTCGGGCCAGAGATGCGGCTTGACGTCGTGGCTTCGAGCGTTCCCGACACGCTGACGCCTGGTCTCATCCGCGATCTCAGTCTCCCACCCGACTTCCTCGACAGGACCGAGCGCTCGGGCCTGTTCCTGCGATCGCGCTCTGGTGAGAGCTCGTATCACCCGCTGTTTCGCGCCTTCCTGCGCGAGCGGCTGCGTGAGCTGTTCAGTGAAGAGGAATGTGCGGCGCTTCACGTCCGCGTCGCGGAGAGCCTCGCCGAGGCAGGCCGGCCGGCCGAGTCGATCGAGCACTGGCTCGAGGCGGACCGCTTCGAGGATGGGCTCACGGCGCTCGCCGCTAACGGCGCAGCGCTCATCAGGACTTCACCTGCGGCGGTCTCGAGCTGGCTATCACGCATGCCGGAGAGCCTCGCGAGCGAGCCCGACTTTCTCCTGCTAGAGGGGCAGCTTCACTGGGCTGCGGGGCGTCAGGACGTAGCCGTGGAGCCGTTCCGCGCGGCGGTGTCTGGCTACCGCGCGGTCGGCGACACCGAGCGCGAATGGATCGCGCGGATGTTGCTCGCCGACTGCCTGACGCTCACGGGAGCGTACGCCGACGTACCGCCTGTGACCGAGGGATGGGAGCAGGTGAGGAACCCGGCGGTCGCGGACGCCGCGACGGCAGCTGGCTGGTATCAGGTGACGGCCCTCTCGGCGGCCGGCCAGTTGGAGACGGCGGATGCGCTTCGCGAGCGTCTACGCGGTCGCGCAGACGCATCCCCGTTCACGAGGCTGCTCGACGTTCTGGGACGGGCCCAGACCGACTTCGCGGCTGGTCAAACCAAGGCGGCTTTCGAGGCGCTGCGCACCGTGATCGCAGAGCTGGAGCTAGACGACCCACAGGGACGCAAGCCGTATGCGATGGGAATGGTGCTCGCGATGATGCGTACCGTCGGCGAACGCGAGGCTGCGATGGTGTGGATCGATGCCTGTGAGCGGGAGGCGGAACTCGTCGGTATGGGTTTCGCGGTCTGCGGCTCTCGGATGCAGCGTGCCTCTCTGCTGGCGCAAGGCGGCGACCTCGGCCGGGCCGAGGCCGAGCTTCGAGCCGCTGGCAGGCGGCCGGGGGTCGGCTGGCGCGGCGTGTATGAGGCATCCGCCGAAGCCGTCATCGCGAATCTCCGCGGTGACAGCGCCGCCGCCACTGAGGCAGCGGAGCGTGCACTTGAGCATGGTGCCCTGGGGCCTGTGCCCTGGCGGCTTCTCGCCGTCGTCGAGATGACGGACGTGCTCGCGGAGGCCGGCGCCCCCGGGGTCGCACGCCAGGCTCTCGACACTTCGCTCGCTGCGCTCGATCGCTCGTTTCCCGGAGAGCTTGGCCGGCTTCATCGTGCGTGGCTCGGGGCCTCGCGCGCTCGCCTGGAGTTCGAGTCTGGCGAACCCGACGCGGCCTGCGTCAGTCTACGGTCGGCCTGGGAGGAGGCTCGCGAGCTTGCTGGTCAGATGCTGAGGGCTCAATGGCGAGTGCTCAGGCCAGTGCTCTGGCACGCGCTCGCGCAAGGCGCGATTGAGCCACAGGACGCGCTGCTTGCGATCCAGGACGCCTTCCCTAAGGGCGACGCGCTCGTCGCGATGGTCGAGCACCCTGAGCCAGCCGTCCGCCGGGCGGCGGTGCTAAGCGCGTTCTCCGGCGGCCATCCTTTGGTGCTCGCACGCCTGGGTGAGCTGGAGCAGGATGCAGATGACCAGGTTGCTGCTGCGGCCGCAGCGACGCGGGAGCGTCTGCGAGAAGACCCGCCACCGCTGCGGTTCGAGCTGCTCGGTGGCTTTCGCGTAAGGCGCTCGGGTTGGGGAATCGAGGAGTCTGCTTGGCAGCGGCCAATGGCGGCGCGCGTCATACGTTTCCTGCTGACCAGGGAGAGGGGCGGGGTACCCGAGGATGTGCTGTTCGATGCGTTCTGGCCCGATCGCCCCGCGGACTCCGCGCGCCAGCACTTGGCGCAGGCCGTGTCGCGGGCACGTCGCGTACTCGATCTTCCCGGAGCCGAGCAGAGTGTGATCGAGGTCAGGGAGCGGACCTACAGCCTGCGATTGCGAGAGCGCGACAGCGTGGACGTGTATCAGTTCGAGGAGGCTGCAGCCGCCGCGCTGGCCGAGCGCGGCGGCGATCGTAGGGCAGCGCTGGAGAGAGCAGCCGAGTTGTGGGCTGGCACACCGCTGCCCGAGGATCTCTACGCGCCTTGGTCGTTCCCATGGCGTGAACGCCTCTTGCACACCTACTGCGCTGTACTCGGCACCCTCATCGACAGCTACGACGCGACCGGCGATCACCATGACGCGATCAGGGGGGCTTCGCGCCTGCTCGACGTCGACCCGCTCAACGAGCACGCCCACCAGCGGCTGATGGTGGCGTACTCTCGCACGGGTCGTAAGAGCCAGGCGCTTCGCCAGTTCCTCGAGTGCCGCCGCGCGCTCGTCTCCGATCTAGGCGTCGAGCCGTCCGCTGAGACCTCGGCGCTCCAGGCGCGGATTCTCGCCGGCGAGCCGGTCTGAGCTCAGCGCAAGCGCACCGGCAAGCTGAGCGCGCCGGCATTGCCGCCAGGGCCGGAGGTCATCACCTGGCACTGCACCCTTACTCCGTGCGGTGCGTGCGTCACGCGTAGAACCGCCGCGGTCGCGCCACGCTTCGGCTTTCCGTTCACGAGCCATGAGTAGGTGTAGCTAGCCGTGTTGTTCGACCACTTGCCGGGCTTGCACATGAGCTTGTGCCCGGAGCGCAAGATGTGCGGTCGCTCGACGTTGGCCGGTTTTGCCACCGGGGCCGAGCCTGCGCCTGGCGGTGCGGCGCCTGGCTGGCTCGTGCCCGGCGCGGAGGATGGCGGCGCTTGCACGGGCGTCGCCGGAGGCTGGACGTTTACGGTCGCGTACGCGCGCGCGAGAGTCAAGCCTTCGCCGTCGCTTTGGTAGCCGCACACGAGCCACTGCCCGGATATGCCTGGAGTCCAACTGAGGGTGTTAGTGAAGCTGCCCGTCGTGTCGACATTTGGCCGCATGGCAATCGCGAGCAGCACGCCGGCCCCACTTGCGGCGACCTGCACGCCGCTTTGGGCGTCGGCTGGGCACGCGCCGATCACGCCAGCGGGGATCGCGGCGCCTTGGATCCAGGAGATCGTGCCGATTTCTCCCAGCGGCGGGCTGATGCCGGTCGCCTGAACTACTACCGGCTGGCCGACGATGGCCGAGCTCGGGGCGCTCAGGCCGATCGTGTAGCTGCCGTCAGTTGCCGTGCCGTCAGCCGCCGCGGTGCCGGCGAGTGAGCCAAGCAGTCCACCTGCGGCGGCCAGCGCGAAGATCGTCGTGTGTGCAAGTCGTTTCATGGGTGCCTCCTCGGCGGTCTAGCGGGGCGCGGGGATGCGCTTGAATTCCGCCTTCCAGCGGAGCTGTGTACGGATGGGGAAAGAGCCCGTCTCCCCTTCGGTCATAGGGGCGCTTGAAGTGCGGTCCAGCTGAGCGTGCAGCTGAAAGCTGGGTTTTCTGCCGAACAGCGTCGAGACGGGCAATGCCGCGGAGCCGCTGTCATATCCTTGGCCTGTATTCAGGCCGAATATGTAGTCGTTTGGGATACCGGGGCAGCCCTTGAACGTCATCGCTTCGACCATCTGCATCGGGTCGCGGCTGTAAGGGCCGCTGATGAATAGCGACGGGGCAAGGGGGACTGGAGTTCCGTTATCCGGCCAGGCCGCCGGGGTGTCCCACTCCAGCGCGACGCGTGCCCCGTTGGGCAGCTCGCGCTCGCCGCATTCAGGCGCCGTGGGTATCCCTGGCTTGGGACAGGCATATGGATCCGTCGGCGGGGTGATTCCTCGCGTTTGCGAGGTGCCTTCGCGTTCCAGGTGCCCGAGCGCCGGCGTGTCCGGCTGCCCACCGGCGAAGGAGAACGTCGCGTATCCACCGACGCGCTTGACGACCACGGTCTGCCAGCCCTCGGAATGCATCTCCAGGCCGGAGGTCCCATTGCCCTGCTGTCCGGCAACCCCATCGCAGCGGCCGGTCGGGGAGTGCACCACGACGTCCTCGTTCCAGGTGATGCCTTGCGAGGCGGTGAGCCGAACCTTGAAGTAAGCGGTACTGGGTTTTTGGGCGGTGGCCTCGGCGCTCGGCAACGCGAACGGGGCACTCGCCGCAAGTGCGATCAAAAAGAGCTTTCTGTTCATGCACGCGACCGTAGGGGGTCGCGTTGAACGGATTCTTGACGCTCGAAGGAGCTCCGCGTCAGCCGGACTGCAAATGCCGCGCGAGAAACGGCACGACTTCGGCCCACAGCTTCGTCGCAGGCTCGGGGCGGTAGCTGGGCCGGTAGTCGGCAAAGAAAGCGTGGCTAGCGCCCTCGTAGACGTCGACTTTGATCTCCTGACCCGCGCGCGCCGCCGGTGAGCGCTCGGCCTCCTCGCGCAGCCGCGCACCCAGTTCAGGCGAGGGGTTCTGGTCTTCAGCGCCGACCGCTGCGAGCAGCGGGCATTCCAGGCTGCCGGCGACCATCTCCAACGGCGGCGTAGGGCGTTGTTCGCTCGAGCGCTCCTCGGGCTCGGCGCGGTCGATAAAGCCACCCCAGCAGTCGACCGCCGCGTTCAGCTTTTCTGAGGCGCAGGCGAGCAGCAACGTGTAGCGCCCGCCCATGCAGAAGCCGATGCAGCCGATCCGCCCGCTCACGCCATCAAGGCTGCGCAGGTGGTCGGCCGCGCCTTCCAGATCACCCAGCGCGATCTCATCCGACATCGAGAACAGGCGGGCAAAGAGCTTCTGCGGGTCGCTCGTGTCGGGTGGATCTCCTTCACGCGTGTAGAGGTCTACGCCGAGCGTGACGTAGCCGATGTTCGCAAAGCGATTGCACACGTCCCTGATGTGCTCGCCCAGGCCGCCGGCCTCGTGAATCACGATCATTCCCGGGTGGCTTGCCGCGTCGGCGGGGCGAGCTAGGTAGCCGTTCACCTGCGTGCTGCCGGCGCCCGCGAATGTCAAATCCTCCGCGCTTATCCGGGTGGGATCGTTGACGGCGCCGGGGACGCCCTGGGGGCTTGGCTTTACCTCGACGCTGGGCATGGCGGGACCTCCTGGGTCGTGGGAGCGACTAGAGAATCGCCTTGGGGTAAGCACGCGTCGCCGCGGCAAGCATCAGGAGCAGGAAGCCGCCGACGACGAGGAAGTCGAGCCACAGCTCGCCCGCGCCGCCTACGCCGACGAGCATCTGGCGCAGGCCCTGCACCTCGTAGGTGAGTGGATTCACGCGCGCGATCACGTGAAGCCAGCCCGGCATCACGTTGAGCGGGTAGAGCGCGCTCGAGGCGAAAAACAGCGGCATCATGATCAACTGCCCGATTCCCATGAAGCGCTCGCGCTCTTTGACCGCCGCCGCGAGCAGCATCGACATGCAGGCAAAGCCCGCGGTGCCAAGCATCAGCAGCGCGAGCGTGCCGAGCACGCCGCCGAGGTTCCAGCGCACGTCGATCCCCGCTGCGGCGATCACCACGAGCAGCAGCAATGCCTGCACGAGAGCGCGCACACACGCGCCGACCGCCTTGCCGAGCACGATCGCCGTGCGCGGTAGCGGCGTGGCGAGTAGGCGCTGGAGCTGGCCCACGTCGCGTTCCCAGATCACCGCGAGGCCGAAGAAGATCGCGATGAACATCGCGGCCTGTGCCATCACGCCCGGGGCGAGGTAGGCACGGTATTCGAGATGCCCCAGCGTTAGCGACCGCGTATGGCTGAGTGCGGTGCCGAAGATGAACAGCCACAGCAATGGCTGCACCGAGCGCGTGATGATGTCGAGATGGTCGTGGCGCAGCTTGCGCAGCTCGGACTGTGCCATTGCATACGCGCCGCCGCCGAGCGCGCGCAGGCCCTGCGCGGAGAACAGGCCCCCAGCGCCCGAGCGTGCGTCGGGGCTCGACGGTCCGCTAGCCGAGCCGGCGGGCAGTGCGGCGCTGTGCGCGGACATCGCTCAACCTCCCCTCCTGCTCCTCGATCGTGCGCCCCGTCCCCGCGGTGAAGACCTCCTCCAAGCTCTCGGTCCCGTGCCGCTCGAGCAGCGCCGCGGGCTCGCCCTGCTCGACTAGACGGCCCATGTCCATGATCGCCAGGCGCTCGCAATAGCGCTCAGCCTCCTCCATCAGGTGTGTCGTGACGAGGATCGTCGTGCCGACCTCGGCGCGCAGTGCTCCCAAGTGCTCCCAGACCATGCGTCGCGCCGAGGGGTCGAGGCCCACGGTCGGCTCGTCCAGAAACAACACGGCGGGCTGATTCAAGAGCGCGGTCGCGATCTCCAGGCGGCGCAGCATCCCACCGGACAGCGTGCGCGCGAGGCGATCGAGCATCGCGTGCAAGTTCATCGACTCGATCGCCTGGGCGATCCGCTGCTTGCGCTCGCGCCCCGGCACGCCCGTGACGCGGGCGTAGAAGTCGAGGTTCTCCCACGCGGTGAGCGCGCCGTCGACCGAGATCGCCTGGGGGATGTAGCCGATCGAAGCTCGCACCGCGAGGCTTTCCCCGAGCACGTCGTGGCCCGCGACGAGTGCGCGGCCGGAGGTGGGGGGCAGGAGGGTGGTCAATACCCGGATCGTGGTGGTCTTGCCCGCGCCGTTCGGGCCCAGCAGGCCGAACACCTCGCCTGGGGCGACCGCGAAGGAGACTCCGCCCACGGCGAGCGTCTCGTCGAAGCGGACGACCAAGTCGTCAACCAATACCGCGGGATCGATGGCGCCCACGTCTGCCGGCGTTTGCATACCGGGCGGGCGAGCCGCGCTCACGACTGCGAGCCACCGGCAGGCTCGAGAGTGGGGGAGGGCGGGAAGGCCCCCTCGGCTCGCGCGTCGATCTCGCGGATCTTGCGCCGCGCCCGCTTGCGGGTCTCGCTCAGCTCGTCTTCCAGCTTTTGAAGCTCGCCTGCGCGCTTGCGTACGAGCTTCAGCTGGCGATCTATGTGGCCGAGTGCCTCCTCGAGCAGCTCGCGCCGGCGCTCGGGGGCGACGTCCTCGCGGCGCAGCTGCGCGCGCACCTCGGCGCGCGCCTCCTCGGCGCTCAAGAGCGTCTTCAGCTCCTCAAGCGAAAGACCGAGCAGGTCTTTCAGGCGCATCAGCTCGCGCAGACGCTCGACCTCAGCCTCGGTGTAGAGGCGGTGACGACCTGAGGGCCGGGCTGGCGCCTCGGGGAGCAGGCCGATCTCCTCGTAGTAGCGGATCGTGCGCGGCGTCGTGCCGACCGCCTTGGCCACGTCGCCTATGCGCAGGCTCTGGGCGCTCATGCCTCCACCCCCAGACGCCGGTCGCCGGCTGCGGCGGCGGGGGAGGGGTCCTCGGTCTCGTCGCGTCCCGGCACGAAGGCCTCGTCCGCGAGCGCTTCCTCCCAGGGCTTGATCTCCGAGGGCTCCTGCTGCGCGGCGGCCTGTTCCTGGGCGCTCTTGTGGCTCGGGCGCAGCAGGCAGACCGCGGCGCCCAGCACCGAAGTCCCCGCGAGCACCCACAGGGCGACGTGCATGTTGTCGATGAACGGCGCGAGCTTCTCCGCGGAGAGGCCCTGCGCGAGGCCGGAGAAGACCGCAAACAGTGTCGCCTTCGGCACGGCCGAGGTGACGATCGCTAGTACGAAGGCGATCGAGAGAACCGCGCCCGTGTTCTGCAACAGCGTGCGCGCTCCGGCGGCGATTCCGCGCCGGTGCGCGGGTACGACACCCATCATCGCCGCGGTGTTCGGGCTGTTGAACATGCCAGAGCCGATGCCCACGAGCGCGAGCCACAGTCCGCTCTGCCAATAGGCGGTGTGAACGTCCAGCGTGGTCATCCCCGCGAGGCCCCCCGCGGTCACGAGCATCCCGAGCGAGGCGAGCGCGCGCGAGCCATGACGGTCGGCGTAGATGCCCGCGAGCGGTGAGGCGATCAGCATCCCGAGGGCGAGCGGCGTCAGCTTGATCCCCGCTGTGATCGGCGAGTCGCCCTGTGCGCCCTGGTAGTAGAAGACGAACAGGAACATCAGCGCGAAGCGGGCGAGGCCGTTGAGGAACGAGGCCGCGCTCGCGGCCGCGAACAGCCGGTTCTTGAACAGCGCCAGGTCGAGCATCGGGGCGCGTGAGCGACGCTCTACGAGCACCCAGAAAGGCAACAGCACCGCGGCCAGGACTAGCCCGCCGATCACCAGGCTGTCATTCCAACCGCTGATCCCGCCGCGCGAGACGCCGTAGACCAGGCCGGTCAACCCGATCACAAACGAAGTCGTGCCGAGCACGTCATAGCTGCGAGCCGTGTCCTGTCTTGCCAGCTCGCGCAGAATCGTCGCGCCCCAAGCGGCGCCCGCGAGCGCAAAGGGAACGTTGAACCAGAAGACCCAGTGCCAGGAGATGTCGACGAGCGCACCGCCCAAAACCGGCCCAAGTACTAGGCCGATCGCGGCGACCATCGTGTTCGCCCCCATCGCCAAGCCGAGTTCCTCCTTCGGGAATGCGTCGGTGACAAGTGCGGCGGCGTTCGCGAACAGGAACGCCGAGCCGATTCCCTGGAGGATCCGCCAGAGAATCAACTGCGTCGCATCGCCCGCGAAGCCCGCGCCGAGCGAGGCCAGCGCAAACAGGACGAAGCCGCCGACGTAGGCGCGCTTTCGCCCGAACAGGTCGCTCAGCCGGCCGGCCATCAAGACGAGAACGGTCGCGGCGATCAGATAGGCGAGGATCACCCAGACAAGAGCCAAGAGGCTCGTGTGCAGGGAGCGCTCGAGGTCCGGCAGGGCGATGATCAACGTTCCGGAGTTCGTCGCTGCGAGCAACATCCCAAGGCTTGTGCACGACAGCGCCCACCACTTGTAGCTCTCGTGCCCGCTGTCCACTCCGAGACGCCTTCCCGCACCTCGCCGTCCGTCGGCTTGGGCTGTGCTCATCCTCTGCTCCTAAAACTTGACGTGAACGTAAGGATCACAATAGCAGGGTGGGAGCAGGGCCCCGACCTGTTTTTAGGCCCTTGAAACGCGTGCTACAACGTTTGTATGAGTGACAACGACCGCAAGATTCAGAAGACCGACGAGCAGTGGCGTGAGGAGCTGACCCCGGCCCAGTACGACGTGCTGCGCCGCGCGGGCACCGAGCCGCCTTTCACGGGGGAGTACGTCTACAACAAGGACTCCGGGGACTATCGTTGCGCGGCCTGCGGGGCGATGTTGTTCGGCGCGGACACCAAGTTCGACTCGGGTACCGGTTGGCCGAGCTTCACCGAGCCAGCGGTCGCCGAGGCCGTAGAGCTACGCCCCGACAACAGCCTGTTCATGAAGCGCACCGAGGTCGTGTGTCGCACGTGCGGTGGCCATCTGGGCCATGTATTTGACGACGGCCCTGGGCCTGGCGGACAGCGCTACTGCATCAACTCCGCGGCGCTGAAGTTCGACCCCGCAAAGGCGGGTGACGCCCCCGCCACCGATGCACCCGCCGCAGCCGCGGCGGGCGGCGAGTCGTCGGCCTCCTAAGCGGAGGTCGGCGCGGCCGGCCCTCGATAGCCGCTACCCTCGCGGCATGATCATGGAGGCCCAAGCTAAACGGCTCTCGACGCAGTTGCACTGGGGGCGCCGCGAGAAGACAGCAGTTGGCACGCTGCTCGCGGTGTTTATCGCTGCGCTGATCGCACTCGGCATCTATGCGCTGAGCAGTGGCTCACCCGCACGCGCAGACTGCGTGGAAGCGATCGCGCCCAGCACGCTCGGCGGCGTTCGTATCCACGGCTGTGGGGGGAAGGCACGCAGCCTGTGTGCTACCTCGCAGCGGATCAGAGGCATCGAGGACACGCTCGCCGCGTCCTGTCGCCGCGCCGGTTTTCCCGTCGGCTGAGGCGCGCGAACCCGCGCCTGTCGGAAACTTCACGCCCTCGATCGCTCCCGATCGAGGGCGCCATTAGAACATCTCTCGCTGCTTCAATTGCCCGCAAACAAGGGCTTTTCGCCGTCGCCACGGGCGTTTTGACGCCCGTCTATACAGATGTCGAAAGGGCCTTCACATCTGTTTGGCCAAACCTCCCTACTCGCTACCCAGGCCGGGATGTTTCATTCCCCGATCGTTGTGGTGCGCTGCCGCTCGCACGTGCGGGCTGGGGTTTGTCACCCGACATAACGAAAGGGGAACTGCGCGCAAATGCCTACTTGGGTTCCATACCTTGAAGGCGCCAAGCAGTGGCTGAATCCTGGCGATAACGCGTGGCAGATGACGGCAGCGACGTTCGTCGGGCTGATGAGCCTCCCGGGCTTGGCGGTCCTCTATGGCGGCGTGATGCAGAAGCGCTGGTCGGTCAACAGCATGATGCTCACGTTCGTCGCCTTCTCACTCGTGCTGGTCGCGTGGGTGCTGTGGGCGTTCAAGATGGGCTTTGGTAGCCCAATTGGCGGCGGCAAAGGGTTCTTCGACACGTTCTGGGGGAAGTCCGGGACCGTGCTCGGAGCGAATGAACTGCAGAAGCAGGCGGTGATCCCGTCGATCTCGACTGGGCCACCGTTCCACTTCCCACAGGCATCGCTGATCTATTTCCAGTTCGTGTTCGCGGCGATCACGCCGATCCTGATGCTCGGATCGGTGCTCGGGCGGATCAACTTCAAGGCATGGATTCCGTTCGTGCTCTTGTGGATCACGTTCGTGTACACGATCAACGCGTTCCTGATCTGGGGCGGTGGCTTCTTCTCCGCGCACGGAGCGCTGGACTACTCCGGTGGCTACGTGATCCACCTCGCGGCCGGGATCTCAGGATTCGTCGCGGCGGCGGTGATCGGGCCGAGGTTGCAACGAGATAGAGAGATCGACGCGCCGAACAACCTGTTGATGGTCGCGGTCGGCGCCGGCCTGCTGTGGCTCGGCTGGAACGGCTTCAACGGTGGAGACTCCTACTACGCCGGTGCGAACGCGTCGGTGGCCGTGGTGAACACGAACCTCTGCACCGCGGTGGCGATGCTCGTGTGGATCGGCTGGGACTACATCTTCCGTGACAAGCCCTCGCTGATCGGTTCGGTCAACGGGATGATCACCGGGCTGGTGGCGATCACGCCTGGAGCCGGTTTCTTCAACGGCTGGGGCGCCGCTGCCGTGGGCATCATCGCCTCGACGGTTGTGTGGTTTGCGATCCGCTTCCTCAGCCGTGCCCCCGTCTTCAGAAATGTGGACGACACGCTGGGAGTGATCTATACGCACGGGATCGCCGGACTCATGGGCGGTCTCCTCGTAGGGATCTTCGCGGATCCACACATCATCGAGTACCTGCCCGCCGGAGGTGGAGCCGAAGCGCTGCCGGGGTTCTCGGGCGTCGTGCACGGCAGTTGGACGCTGCTGCGCTGGCAGGCCGAGACGGCTCTATGGGTGATCCTGTTCAGCGGGATCGGGACGTTCATCCTGCTGAAGCTGGTCGGGATATTTATCCCGCTCAGACTCTCGGACGAGGAGCTCGAGATCGGGGATCACGCGATCCACGGCAACGAGGTCTACCCCTCGGACGTTCCGACGCTCGGCGGACCGCACGCGCCGCCGGCGTGGCAGCCCAGCCCCGCGCCCACGGGCGCGTAGGCCGGGAGGCCGGAATAGCTCAGAGCGCGTCCTGTCCCCGCGGACGCGCTCTGAGCCGGACACGACGGACAGCGGCCCCGCTTCGGCGGGGCCGCTCCGTTTAATCATCGCGCCCCCGGTGTCGGAGCCCGACGCGTGGCGCAACGTGCGTCAGCGTCGAGCGCCGGGAGCGCGATCGGACTCGCGCGTGAGCTAGCTCGAGGCCGTCAGCCCGATCGGGCAGCTGACGCCCGTGCCGCCGAGCCCGCAGTAGCCATTCGGGTTCTTGGCCAGGTACTGCTGGTGGTAGTCCTCGGCGTAGTAGAACGGCCCCGCCTTGGCGATCTCGGTCGTAATCTCGCCGTAGCCCTCCTGCCCCAGCTTTTCCTGGTACATCGTGCGAGATGCCTCCGCCGCGGCGCGCTGCGCCTCGTCGTGCCAGTACAGCGCCGAGCGGTACTGCGAGCCGACATCGTTGCCTTGGCGCATGCCCTGGGTCGGATCGTGGCCCTCCCAGAACAGCTTCAGCATGTCCTCAAAGCTCGTCTCTGCGACCTGGAACGCGACGAGTACCGCCTCGGTGTGGCCGGTGCGTCCGCTGCAGACCTCCTCGTAGGTCGGGTTCGGCGTGAACCCGCCCGCGTAGCCGACGGCGGTCGTGTAGACGCCTGGCGCTTCCCAGAAGATCCGCTCCGCGCCCCAGAAGCAGCCCATGCCGAAGATCGCGGTGTCAACTCCTTCAGGGAACGGGCCCTTTAGCGGGGTGCCGAGCACCTCGTGGCGCTCCGGCACTGGTATCTCTTGCTCGCGTCCCGGGAGCGCTGTGGACGCGTCCACCATCTCTACCTGCTTGCGTGTGAAAAGCATGGCTTCAGGCTAGTCGATCGCCGTCGGTTTCCGGTGGTCGATTTGCTCAGGATTCGGTCGTGCGCGGGGCGTAGCGATGGTGCAGCATGAACGCGTTGCCTTCGGGGTCGTTGAAGAAGGCCATGTGGCAGACGCTTGTGTCGAGTATGTCGCCGTGGAACTCCACGCCGCGGGCTTCGAGCGTCTTGCGGGCCTCCGCGACGTCGTCGACGTGCAACGCGATCGCCGTCTTCTGCGGGTTGTGTTCCAGACCCATCTTCTCTGCGTCGATCACGCTCAGCGTGAGGTTCCCGGTCTCGAACTCGGAGTAGTTGCGCTCGGGCATGTAGACCGAGCGACGCAGGCCAAGCACCTCGCCGTAGAAAACAGCCGAGGCGGCGATGTCGTGAGTGGGCAGCGCTACGAAGTCAACGCCGCCGATCAGTTGCTCGGTGGACGTGGGGGAGGCCATTTACTTGCTCCTTTCAGCGCGTTTTCAGGGCGCGTTCAGCGGGGGTCGAGCACGAACACCGCGATCTCCCGCATGGGCGTGTTCGCGTCGTAATCGTCGAAACCCTCATACATCTTGTTGACCTTGCGCCACAGCTCCGCGCGCTCCTCGCCCTCCGCGACGCGGGCGCGCACGAGTTTGCGATCGCGGCCGATCTCGATCTCTGCGTCGGGGTTCGCTTGCAGGTTGTAGGACCACGCCGGAGTGCGCACGTGGCCTGCGTTGGATCCGATCACGATCTGGCGGTCGCCATCGGCGAGGAACACCACCGGCACCGTACGTGGCTCTCCTGAACGTCGACCCGTAGTCGTGAGCAGCAGGACGGGTGCGGTTCCCACCGAGTTCATCAGACGGCCGCGGCTGAGTCTGTAGATGTGCGCGTTGAGCTTGCCCGTGGCCGTGAACAGTGCCTGTGGCATCGCCATCGACAGGCGCGTGTAGAACATGTTGCTGGGCATAGGCCAAGTATGTCAGCGGCGGGTTCGCGGCCGGCAGTAGGATCGCTGGCGTGAGTGATCAGTCGGTCGTGCGCTATGAGGTGAACGCGCGCATAGCGCGCCTGACGCTGAACCGCCCCGAGCGCGGCAACGCGATCACACCGCGGCTGATCGCCGAGCTCGTCGAGTGCGTGCGCCGGGCCGATCTCGATCCAGACGTGCACGTGCTGCTGCTCTCGGGAGCCGGAACCGGGTTCTGCGGCGGCTATGACCTAATCGAAAGTGCCGAGGGGATGGGGGAGGGTGATCGCAGCGCGGGCGATTCTGAGGCTTCAGCCAGCAAAGCGTCAGCCGTCGAGGACTCCCCGCTGGACCCGGCTGTGATGGCCGCGAACCACGACCCCCGCGGCACCTGGGACCCGATGGTCGACTACGCGATGATGAGTCGCAATGCCCAGGGCTTCATGAGCCTGTTCCACTGCGGTAAGCCCGTGATCTGCAAGGTCCACGGCTTCTGCGTCGCGGGCGGCACCGACATGGCGTTGTGCTCCGACCTGCTCGTGATTGCGGCGGACGCGAAGATTGGCTACCCGCCCGCCCGCGTCTGGGGCTCGCCGACGACCGCGCTGTGGGCGCATCGGATCGGGGCGCAGCGCGCGAAGCGCTTGCTGTTCACCGGCGACTCGCTGTCGGGTACCGAGGCCGTCGATTGGGGGCTCGCGATTGAGGCACCGCCTGCCGAGCTACTCGACGAGCGAGCCGAGGCGCTCGCGCGGCGGATCGCGCAGATGCCCGTGAATCAGCTGATGATGATGAAGCTGCTCGTGAACCAGGCCCTCTACTCCCAGGGGCTTCACTCAAGCCAGGTGATCGGCGTGGTGTTCGACGGGATCGCGCGCCACACTGCCGAGGGCTACGCCTTCCAGCAGCACGCCGCCGAGGCCGGTTATCGCGAAGCGGTGCGGGAGCGCGACGAGTCCTTCGGGGATCTGGGGCGCTCGACGTTCAAAGGCTAGGTAGAATGCGCGCTTCCCGCGGATGTAGCTCAGCTGGCTAGAGCGTCGCCTTGCCATGGCGAAGGTCGAGGGTTCGAATCCCTTCATCCGCTTTGATCAAAACCTCTGCAAACGCGGGGGTTTTTGCGTTCCGATGACCTTTGGCGCATGCGCCAGTTGGGTCATGGGTAGCAATGGGTAGCAAACCTGAGGACACCGCGTGCGCCTTCCTGCTGTGTCTCGGCCACGTCGCCTGGTGTACTTCGTCCCTCGGCCCGCCCTGCTTCGGGGAGATCATGTCCGCCTCTTCCGAGGCTCCTTCTGGCACCACGCCCTCTATCTCGGGAACGATGCCGTGATCCACATGGCATCTGACGGGCGGCGGAACAGGAACAAGCAGACCACGACGATTCGTCGGGCTACCCTCGCTGAGTTCGTCGACGGCGACTCCATCGAGAAGGTTCCTACGGCAAGCGCCTCTCGGCTGAGCAGTCAATCGCGTTGGCAGAAGCGTCTCTCGGACGCTCACGCTCATGCCATCCAAGAGAGCTTAATCCGTCGGGCGGCTCGCCAGGCTGAACGTCGTGCGTAGCGTAGTCTTTGCAGCTTGACATAACTTGACAAGCCCGTTACGCTCGGAAGCGCAAGCATAGCTTGCGACGCGCCTGGAAGGAAAGAGCTTCCGAGCGTAACGGGCTGTTGGAGGATTAGATGGTCACGTTAGGCTCGGGACGCAGCGCCAGCGCTGCTCGTCATCCAGACGCCCGAGCCTAACGTGACCATTACGACCTCTTGTCCGCCTTGGTAAAGCGACCGCTAAGACGCTCCGATATGGGGTAGAAGGACATTCTGCCCTGGTACGATTGAGGCGCTATGAAGACCGCTGACGCGTCACAGAAGCCAAAGAAGGAGCTACCGAAGGTAGCTGGCGGTGCGCCTAGCGCCGACGAGCGGCTGCTTTCTGATGCTCAGTACATGGGGCAGCGTGCTGCGGATACCGTGGCGCGTCTGGTCACCTCGTGGCGGGCGATGCCTGCAGACGAGTTCGAAGAGTGCGCTAGGCACGTATAACGCACTTCCGTAGGTAGCGTTTGCCCCGCTTTAGCGTCCGTTTGGCCGCGTCGGATGGTTCGTAGTCTTTGAATAGTCGTTGGATGTACTCGACGTCGCCCGGCTCAAGCTGCCATTCAAGGCATCCGTTGCCGACTCCTGCTTGGCGTAGCTCAACGACAATCTGCTCGGCACAAACGACCATCGTCGCAAGTACATATGGCTGTTCGTTGGTCAAGAGCGTGTCCGCGACCCATCGGCCGGTAATCAATAGCGATTTGCGCGTCACGTGCAGCTTGAGTTCGCCGACCGGTTGATCCGGTTTTAGGTTGCTCCAACCGTGGACCCTTAGCTTCCTCCCGTCCTTTTCGCTACTAACCCGCCAGTCGGCCCGCTCGCTCGGCCAGTCGCGTACCGTGATTTTGGTACGCCTGCCCGTGACCGATACTTGGATTGAGCCCGACACGGCGGCTGACTCTAGACGAGCAGTGCGGAAGTTCGGCTAGACCGCGAGGTAGGCGTCAGGCGACTGCCCACTTCGGCCTCACGCCGGGGCGCCAGACGAGCCCTAGGCTTGCAGCACGATGGGCTGGCCGGCCGACCTCATCCGAATAGCAGCACCCGTCGTGTATCGGGCCCCAGCAGTAACCACGCCACCTTTCCGTCGTCGTTCCGCTGGTCTGATCCGGCGTTTGGAGCAGCCCGCGGGCCGCGACCTCCAAGACTCGTGCAACCTCATTCGGCGCCGATTTGCCAGGCGAGGTCGAGGGTTCGAACCCCTTCATGCTGCCGCGCGGGGGAGCTCCTGTGTCAAGCGAACTCTCACCTTGCGGTAACCACGCGACGTGGACGAAGAGCTCGATCAAATCATCCGCCAAAAGCGTGCCGAAGCCGCGGCCCGCGAGCGCGCGCTCGATGAGAGGCAGCGGTTTGCCACAGCGGCGATTCCTGAAATCGACCGCGCGGTAGAGCGGCTGTTGATCCGTGCCGAGGAGCTTGGAGTCTCCGGCGCTGACTGGCGCAAGGCCCACGATGATCGAGGCTGGACCATAGTCCGCCTATTTGGCGACTACTGGTATGTCACCGTGCGACGAGTTTGGTTTCGTTGCTCCGTTCGCGAGGGATGGGCTGACGCTTGCACTGCCTCTGATCATCCGTTTCGGGAAATTGACAGCGATCTGCGGTGGATGCGCAAGTCACGAGATGGGGCAATTGAGGCGGTAGCTGAGCACCTCATCGCGCTTGAGAATGCTGTCGCAAGTGGCGAGCTAGCGATCGTCCAAGCGCGTCATGCAACCGTCGCAGCCGCGGATCTTAAGGTTCGATCATTCGCCCAGCGGCAGGGTGCGATTGTGGTCTCTCGCGGCGAAGATGGCAGCTGGACCGTCGTGAAGAATCGAAAGATTCTTGGAGGGCATCGACGCTGGGACATCCATCTCTCGCCGACAGGGGAGCTTTCGATTCCCAAGCCAGAGCTGCGCCCCGAGGCGTATGGCACGCACTAGTTCGTGTGTTTACGTTAGGCAACGAATGCGGCTTGGTCCATCGCGCGCTTCCACGCCATGGCAGATCCACTTATAGCCGAGCTTGCCTTAGTCATCCTCGGGCGATCCATCGTCCCAGCGCGACCGCCCCGACCCCAAGCCCCAAGCTCACGAGCACGTTGAGCAGCGCCAACCACCGGCGCCCATCTTCTCCGAGCCGCCACGTCTCGATCATCCAGGTCGAGAACGTCGTATAGGACCCGAGCGTTGCGGTCCCTGCGAGCACGAGCGCGTCCCCGCTGAGCGAGAGCCCTGCGAGTAGCCCCAGCAGAAGTGAGCCGCTCGCGTTCACGACGAGGGTTCCCAGGGGGAACACGCCGGCGGCCCGCTCCGCGACAACTGAGTGCACAAGAAAGCGAGCATTCGCGCCGACGCCGCCGAGCAGCGCAACGCCGAGCCAGGTCCAGACGCTCACGGGGCACCAGCCTTCTCGCGCCTGGCGCCCCTCGCTTGGTGCACACGCCGCAGCAGCGCGGCCCCCGCGCCGATCGCGAGATAGCCCGCCATGACGCTCGCGACCACATATCCCAGCGCGAGCCCGAAGCGGTCGTGATCGAACATACGCAGCGTCTCGAGCTGCATCGTCGAGAATGTCGTATACGCACCGCAGAAGCCAGTGCCGAGCAGCGGATGCCAGTGCGGCGATTCGGGCGGACGCTCGCGCAGATGCGTCGCGATCAGCGCGAGCGCGAAGCAGCCGGTGACGTTGACGATGAACGTCGCCCAGGGCCAGGCTGTCACGGGGCTGGTGACCGTCTGCGCGATCCACACCCGCAGCAGCGAGCCCGCGGCCCCACCCACGAAGATCGCAGCCATCTCTTCTCTGTCGAGCTCCGGCATTGCTCAATCACTCCTTCCGCGTGGCGAACATTTCGCGAAAGGAGTCATCAGCCCTTTGCCGGCGGGCGGTTCGGAGCGCCACTCTCACGCAAGCGGCCTCGCCTCAGGACCCCATCTGAGCGTCTGCACCGTAGCGCAGTGGGTCCATCGACTCTGCTTTGCCGACCACATAGCCCCCGCCGTCGCCGCGTGTCAGCAAGCCCATCAGCTCCAGCTCGGTCAAATCTCGCAGGACCTCGGCGCGCTTCCGTCGACCTCTCGTCAGCTCGCCGAGTGTCCCCAGGCCCGAGCCGACTCGCGCGAGCAGTTCGCGCAGCTCGGGTCTCAACCCCGGGGGCGCCCGGCGCGCCGAGCTGCAAGCACGAAACGCTGACTCGATCCCTCCGTCGACGCCGTAGAGCAGGTCGAGCACGTCCGATGCGTCCTGCACCAACCGTGCGCCCTCGCGCAGCAACCTGTGGCAGCCACGCGAGGTCGGTGAGCCGACCCGGCCGGGCAGGGCCGCGACCGGCTTACCGAGCGCTTGCGCCAACCGCGCGCCGCGCAGCTCGCCCGCTCGATCCTCCGCCTCTACCGTGACGGTCACGTCGCCGAGTGCCGCGGCGATGCGCACGCCCGCCGCGACGCCCCAGCGCCGCCCGCGGGCTTGGTCGGGTAGCTCACTGACCGTGCAGCCCGCGGGCGCCAGCTGCTCGTAGATCGAGTGCCTCGTCTTCGCCACCGGCACACCCAATCCGTCGCCCGAGACGAGGACTGTCGCGCCGTTTAGCTCGCTTGCACCCCGCTGCGCTGCGAGCGCGATCCCGGCTCGGCGCTCGGCGACAAGCGTGACACCACTCGCCGCAAGTTCCCGGCCAAGCTCGTAGGCAACCTCGAGGCCGTAGTCGCTCGCGTGGGCGGTGCCGAGCAGCGCGACCGTCTTATTGCTCGCGAGAGCCCGGAGGCAGTCGACGCCACCCTCAACACACAGGAGCCGTGGAGCGTCAGGGCGACGAAGGGCTTCGGGGTAGCACTCATCGTGCACGCAGATCGCGACGTGCGCCGAAGCGGGCTCGGGCTTCGGATCCCGAGCGCCGAAGTGGGCGTGCCCGCGCAGAAGCTCGCCCCGGCGGCGCCCGCCCAGAGCAGCGATCAGATTCTCGTCCGAGAGTGCGAGCAACTCGAACAGTCGCCCGTCCGCACAGCAGTTGCGATCGAGCACCGGGCTCAGCTCGCCGAGTAGCCAGCAGCGACGCAGGCAGTCCCGGCACGCCTCAGGCATGACGCGCCTCAGGCATGACGCGTCCACACCCCGCGCCCCGGCGCGCGCGGGCTGCCGGCCCGACCGGCGTCGCCGCGAAGCGCGACAGCCTCAGAAAGGTCCTCGACGCCTACTCGATCGCGCCCATCCAAGTCGGCGATCGTTCGCGCAACCCGAAGCACACGATGCTGCGCTCGCGCGCTGAGCATCCCGCGCTCACGTGCCCGTTTCAGCGTGTGCTCGGCCTCCGGCGGAAGCCGGACGTGGCGCCGCAGCAGGCGCGCGTCCATTTGCGCATTCGTGAGCACCCCGTCGCCTCGTAGGCGCGCCGCTTGCCGCTTCCGCGCCGAGCGCACGAGCACACGAGCAGAGCGCGAGCTGGTGCTCGGCGGCGCATTCGGATCGTGCGCCGCGTGATGCTCGAACTGCGCAAGTAGATCGATTCGATCTAGCAGTGGGCCGCTCAGCTTGCGACGATGGCGCGCGAGTTCGGCCTCGCTGCAACGACACAGGTCGCCGCTGCCCGCGTAGCCACAGGGACAAGGATTGGTCGCGGCGAGGAGCATGAAGCGAGCCGGGTAGACCGTGGAGCGCTGCGCGCGGACGATCGCCACGCGGCCGTCCTCGAGCGGCTGGCGTAGCCCGTCCAGCGCGACGCGCGAGAACTCGGAAAGCTCATCGAGGAACAGCACTCCGTTGTGGGCGAGGACGACCTCTCCGAGATGTCCGCGCTCCGCGCCGCCGACGAGGCCGGCGAGTGTGATCGAGTGATGCGGAGCGCGCAGCGGGCGCTCGCGCGCAAGGCCGCCGCCGAAACCGGCGATGCTGTGGATCCGTGTGACTTCGATCGCTTCGTTGCGGCCGAGCGGAGGAAGGATTGAAGCGATCCGTTGAGCGAGCATCGTCTTGCCGGTGCCGGGAGGGCCGCTGAGTAGGCAGTTGTGCCCGCCAGCCGCCGCGATCAACACGGCCCGAGTGGCGATCGGCTGCCCGCGAACGTCCGCGAGGTCCAGTTCGGCTCGCGGGTCTGGGCGGCGCGCTCGACTCCCTGCGTCGGAGCGCGGTTGGGCGTCAGGGCGTCCGCCGCCGAGCACACGAACGGCGCTCTGCAGGCATTCGACTACTCCAACCTCCAACCGTTGAACCAGCGAGGCCTCGTGTGCCCGCTCACCGGCGAGCAGCAGCGTTGTCAGGCGCGCCTTGCGCGCGGCTTGGGCAACTGCGAGCGTTCCGCGTGAGGGGCAGACGCGCCCGTCGAGTCCGAGCTCACCTAGAAGAGCATGAGTCTGCAGCCGGTCGGGCGCAAGCTGTCCACTGGCGGCGAGCAAGGCGCAGGCCAGCGCCAGATCAAGAGCGGCTCCTGCCTTTGGTAGATCGCCGGGGGCGAGGTTCGCGGTGATGCGCTGCGTTGGAAACTCGAATCCTGAATTAAGGATCGCAGCACGAACACGCTCTCTGGCCTCGCGCACCGCGGCGTCCGCGAGACCGACGATCGTGAAGGAGGGTAGGCCTCGGCGAACGTCGACCTCGACGCGCACATGCCTGGTCTGCAGGCCGTCGATCGTGAATGTGTGGGCGTGCGCCAGCATCGGCCGCTCCTTCCTTGAATCTCTTTGTCGGAGCCCGACGGTAGGTCGGCCTTGAGACGCAACCCTTGCGGACAGCGCCTAGCATGCTGTCCCGAACTATGCGAACATATGTTCGTATGATCCAGACAGCGAGCCAAACGGGATGGGGGGTTGCGATTCTCGCCAGGTCTCGTCTATTGCCGCGGAAGCGCGCGTCCGGTCCGCCATTCCTCGTCGCCCGGCACCCCCGAGCCGGAGACGAGGTGCAGGTGAGGCATGCTCGGTGTCGATTCGAGCGGCGGGAACGCGAGCGCTTCGCGGACGAGGGCTTCGACTTCGATGCCCTCGGCCGCGGCCAAGTCGCTGAGCAGGCGATGCTCGGCGCTTGTAAGACGAACCATAAGAGTTCGCATATTCGAATTCGGCATGTCGAGAATCGTATGCCGTGCGCCGTACGTCGTCAAACGCATGCTCCCGACGGCATTTACTACCTCGCGTCCGACTGCCATTTTCTTGAATATGCCGCGTTCTCCGAAACCTGATCCCGCCCTCGCGGTAGCGCTTCGGAGTCTTCGGGAGGAGAAGGGCCTCACGCGCGAAACGTTGGCGTTCCACGCTGGAATCACGACAGCGTCGTTGGCGCGAATTGAGTTGGCGCAGGCGACGCCGGGCTGGGACACGATCCGCAAGATCGTTGCCGCGCTGAACCTGACGATCAGCCGCTTCGCGGCGGCGGTCGAAGCCGCCGAAGAGGGGGCGGCCCATCCGGCCTAGCGCGCGTCGGATGGGCCGCGGCAGTACCGCGAGAGGTGAGTCCGAGCGGTGGGCCTGCTACATCCCCGTGGGGTGGCGCACGACGTAGCCACTGGTGTCGCCAACGGAGTCGGCCCATCGCGTCCCGGTCTCCTGCTGGGCGATCGTGTCGAATCGTTTGCCGTCCACAACCATGAACGCGTGTTCGGCGTTTGCGTAGATCGTGATGTACTTGCCGGCGCCGGCTTCGCCGTAGGACTCGAGCTCGGATGAGTCCTCGGGCGCGCTAAGCAGGCCGCCGCCGTGCAGCGCGTAGGAGACCGAGCCCGAACAGTCGTAGCCGCTTGACTGGAAGGAACCGTGGCCGCCGCCGTATACGTAGGGGCGCGTCGCGATTTCATCGCCGGCGGCGATGACGCGGGCGATCACGCTCGATCCCCCGCCGGTCGAACTTTCGTGGCTCGAGGAGCCGCTGAGCGCCGAGTGCGGTGGGTTCAAGGTTTCCTGGCTCTTGATCCCGAGGACGCTCCAGGTCGCGGGGCCGACGACCCCGTCGACGGTGAGCCCGTGACGCGCCTGAAGCCGCTTGACGGCAGACTCGGTTTCGGGACCGAAGTTGCCGTCGGCGGATAGGTGCAGAGCGCTCTGGAGCCGTGAGACGGGGTCGCCGCTCGCTTCTTCGCCAGGGGCGGATTCGGTGTCGGCGACGGTCGCGGCGTGTGCGTCACGGTGGGAAGCGGCCGAGCGGACCGAGGCAGGCGGCGTGAGCGTTTCCTCGCCGGTGACCCCAAGCACGCTCCATGTGGCAGGCCCGACGACCCCGTCGACGGTGAGCCCGTGACGCGCCTGAAGGCGCTCGATCGCGGCCTCGGTTTCGGGACCGAAGTTACCGTCGGTCGGCAAGTGCAGCGCGTACTGCAGGCGCGAGACGGCGTTCCCGCTCGATCCTTCTTCGCCTTCGAAGCTGACGTTCACGGCGTCACGGCGCACCCCGGCGCTCGATGCGCTCGCGCCGTGCGAGCGCAGGGCGCCGATCGTTGCGGGTCCGACGATTCCGTCAACGGTGAGGCCGTGGGCGGACTGAAAGTCGCGGACGGCTTCTTCGGTTTCGGGACCGTAGACGCCGTCGACCCCGATGCCGAGGGCTTCCTGGACCATTTCGACTTGACGACCTTGGCTTTCGGAATTGATCGTGACGAGGTGTTCGGTCGTGGTGGTGGGTTCGGCGGCGACGGCCTGGCTGCCCCCGGTGGCGAGGCTCGCAGTGGGCCCGGCGCTGAGCGCGGCGAGTGCGCCGAGCGAGAGCCGTTTGGCGCGCGAGCCCGAGGGCACGAAGCGCAGCTCGGCGGCGCGGCGTCGAGCGCGCGAGCGTCCGAGCGAGAGCTCCCACGGTTCGGCGGCGGCGAGGTCGCGCCGCTTTTCGCGGGCGTGCTCGAGCAGGGTGCGGACTCCGAAGGGGTCGTGGGTCTGGACGTCGATCGCGGAGCGCTTGGCGCTGCGCTTGCTTACGCGGCTAGCCCGTGCGCGGCGCGCGCGCGAGCGTTCGAGCGAAGCCTCCCAAGGGGTGACCACGGCAAGATCACGTACGAATCCCGGCATGCAAAGACGTCCTTTCTCACATCGTTGGGCGCCTACGGGGTTAGCTGTCGGGCTCGCGTGAATTACGCTACGCCACAGTTGTGGCGATTCGCCCCCGCAGCCTCTCGGCTGCATTGGGTCCCCCGCTCCCTGGCCCCCGTGAGGGCAAGGACTCGGCACGAACGCGCTGGAAAGTAGCACTTTTTGCTGCAAGATGCGTCCCATGGGGAGGGCTGCAAGGCTTCTTGCCGACGCCTCGCGCGGGCGCGTGTATGAGATGCGGCGGCTTCTGGGAAGGCGAGACCGGACCAGGGGCAACCCGCGCGTGTGCGAACCCGCGCCGCTAAGCTCGCCGACGGATGCCTCGCAATGGCTTGAACCCCCGCCTGCTACTCGGGCTGGTAGTGCTGGTCGTGATCGCGGGCGGGGTAGCGCTCCTGACGGTGGGGGGCTCCTCGGGCTCGCAGGGCACGACGAGGACGGCGAAGGCGGCGGGCTCGGTGCACTACAAGGCCGAAGCGCTGCTCTCACCCCCGGCGCAGGCGCCGCCGATCGAGCTGCGCAACTACCTGGGCGAACCGGTGAACCTGAGCTCCTACCGTGGCAAGGCGGTGCTGGTGACGTTCCTGTACACGAACTGCCCGGACGTGTGCCCGCTGATCACCTCGCAGCTGCGCGTGGCACAAAACTTGATGGGGACGAAGGTGGCCTCGAAAGCGCAGATCATCGCGGTGTCGGTGGACCCGAAAGGGGACACGAAGAAGGCGGTGGCGAGCTTCCTGGCGCGCCATGAGATGACGGGACGGATGAAGTATCTGATCGGCAACGCGCACGAACTCGCGCAGGTCTGGAAGGCGTGGGGCGTGGGCTCAGAACGCGACGCGGAGCAGCCGCAGTTCATCAACCACTCGGGCCTGATCTACGGGATCACAGGGTCCGGCAAGCGCACGACGGTCTACTCGGCGAGCTTCCGCCCGGCGACGGTGGCGCACGACGTGCCGCTGCTGGCCGCGAACTGAGGGCAACCGAATGAGCCGCCGCGGCGTGCTGCTGACCTTGGTCCTGCTGGCGGTGGGCTTCGCGGTGTTGATCGTGTTCGGGCTCCGCTCGACAGGAGGCAAGACGGGACGCCGGGCTCCGGGCCTCCCTCGAGAACACCTGGCGGGCCCGACGGTGACGCTGCGCCAAGCACTGGCGAGCGCAAACGGACGACCGACTCTGGTGACGTTCTGGGCAAGCTGGTGCGAGCCTTGCGCGCGCGAGGCCCAGGCGCTTGAGCACTTCTCACAGACACCGGCGGGCAAGGGCCGGCTGATCGCGGTGGACTGGAACGATCGCCTATCGGGGGCGCGGGCGTTTGTAAAGAAGCACGGCTGGACGTTCCCGGTGTTGCGGGATGCGGAAGGTACGGTGGGCAACGAATATGAACTAACCGGTCTGCCGACGACATTCGTGCTCGATTCGGCGGGACGAATCAGCGGGGTGCTGCGAGGTCCGCAGACCCAGGCGACGCTCGCACGCGCGCTCGCGAGCGTGAAGCGGACGTAGCGAGGAAGGGCCGATGCTGCGCGCGGTGCTGTTCGACCTGGACGGGACGCTGATGGACCACGACGCAGCGCGGGCGGCTGGCCTGCGTGCGCATCTGGCGGACTGGCTGCCAGGAGCCGAGGCGCAGGAGCTGGCGCGGCTGGATGAGGAGTGGCGGCGCCTGGAGGCGCTGCACTACGACGAATACGCGCGAGGCGATTGCACGTTCGCACAGCAGCGCCGCCGTCGCGTGGAAGGGATGCACGCGGTACTGGAGCGCGACCCGCTGGGCGAGCTACAGGCGGACGAATGGTTTGCGGCCTACCTTCGCCACTACCGCAAGGAATGGCGGGCGTTCGGGGACGCGTCTCCGGCACTGGCGGCGCTCGCGCAGGCGCACCCGCAGGTGAAGCTGGGGGTGGTGACGAATGGCGAGGGCGAGCCCCAGCGGGCGAAGCTCGCGAGGATCGGCTTGCACGAGCATTTCGCGACGGTGGTGGCCTCGGGCGAGGAGGGCGTCGCAAAGCCCGAGGCAGAGATCTTCGCACTGGCATGCGAGCGCCTGGGCGCGGATCCGGAGCAGACGGCGCACGTGGGAGATCGCCTGGACCTCGATGCGGAAGGAGCCGCGGCGGCAGGCCTGCGCGGGGTCTGGCTTGACCGGTTGGGCGATGGGCCGGGTCCGGGGCACGTTGTGAGGATCGCGACGCTGCACGAGCTTCCGACGGCGCTCGCGTCGCAATAGTTCCGCCCTAAGCCGACCCTACGATTCGTGGGATAGCTGGTTTGAGGACATATTTTCGGGTGATAGTCCTGGTGGGCGGGATCTCGGTTGCGCTTGCTCCAGCGGCGGCGCAGGCACCAAGCGCGATGGGCGAAAGTGCTCCGACGGGCGGACACGCCCCGCACGGCGGTTCTGGGGCACCGAGCACGCCGATGGTCTATCCGTCGGTGAAACGCGTCCGAACGGCACAGCGCTGGATCGCTGGCCGTTCGGGGCGTAAGGCGTTTGCGGTGATCGACGACGAGGGACGTCTGCACGGCTTTGAGATCCACAGCCGTTTTCACTCTGCGAGCGTTGTGAAGTCGATGCTGCTGGTGGCCTACCTGCGCAAGCTGGCGCGCGAGCACCACGGGCTGGACAACGCGAGCAAGGGCCTGCTCTACCCAATGATCCATTCCTCGGACAAC